>DASSEP010000024.1:0-7009 GCA_035695205.1 Jatrophihabitans sp.
CGCAACGAGCGGGTGCTGGTCACCACGCTGACGAAGAAGATGGCCGAGGATCTCACCGACTACCTGCTCGAGCTCGGCATCCGGGTGCGCTACCTGCACTCCGAGGTCGACACGCTGCGCCGGGTCGAGTTGCTGCGCGAGCTGCGCATGGGGGAGTTCGACGTTCTCGTCGGCATCAACCTGCTGCGTGAGGGTCTGGACCTGCCCGAGGTGTCACTCGTGTCGATCCTGGACGCCGACAAGGAAGGCTTCCTGCGCTCCGGCCGGTCGCTGATCCAGACCATCGGGCGGGCGGCGCGCAACGTGTCCGGCGAGGTGCACATGTACGCCGACACGATCACCCCGTCCATGCAGAACGCGATCGACGAGACCAACCGGCGGCGTGAGAAGCAGGTCGCCTACAACCGTGAGCACGGCATCGATCCGACGCCGCTGCGCAAGCGGATCGCCGACATCACCGACCTGCTGGCCCGCGAGGCCGAGGACACCGACGAGCTGCTCGGCTCCACTCCGGTCGGCGGCTCCGGGCGGTCGCAGTCACGCGGCAAGTCTGCGGTGCCCGGCCGGGGTGGACGGGCCGGTGGCGTGGTCGGAGTGGGCGCCCATGCATCCGGTGGGCTCGACGTCGCCGAGATGCCGCGGGCGGAACTCGCCGATCTCATCCAGCAGCTCAACGACCAGATGCTCAACGCTGCGCGCGAGCTCCAGTTCGAGGTGGCCGCGCGGCTGCGGGACGAGATCAGCGAGTTGAAGAAGGAACTGCGCGGCATGGACGCCGCGGGCGTCGGTCGCTGAGTTAGCCCGCGCGGACGACGTCGTGCACGTCCGCGTTGAGCTCGGCGCCCGACTCGACCGCGCGCTCCAGGTGCCCGGCGTCCGTCTGCCGCCGCACCCGGACGGCCCAGACCGACAGGTAGCCGGCGACCCCGAACACGACGAAGGCGAGCGGCACGTGCACGGGGATCAGCCAGTCCATGCCCTTGTCCGTGATGAGGTGGCCGATGCCCGTCTGGGCGAGCGTGACGACGAACAGCGCCACCGTCCACCGCAGCAGGATCGGAAACTGTGCCCGCAAGGTGGCATACGCGTAGCCGGCACTGATCAGCGCGAGCACCCAGGACACGTCCGCGACCACGCCGTGCACCGTGATCCAGCCGTCCTGGCCGTCCTGGGAGACGAACTGCCCGGCGATGACCGCCTGGCAGAACACGGCCGCGGTCGTCAGCCAGATGAGTGTGGTCATCGCCTTGATGCGCGAGGTCGCAGCAGTGGTGTCGGTTCGCAGGCCCGATCCAGTCACAGGTGGCCGTCCAATCGTCTCGGTTGGGGTCTGCGGCGTCCTACCCACGGCTGCTGAGCCCGCGGCGAGCGTTCTTCTCAAGCAGCTCTGCTGCATTCGCGCTGCGGACGTGTCAGGATGGCTGCTCCGAACCGCTGGAGGTCCGCATGGCCAAGCAAGCTCCCGAATCCATCCGCGGCAAGGTCGTCGCCATCACAGGCGGCGCACGCGGCATCGGGTACGCGACCGCCACACGACTCCTGGCCGACGGCGCCCGCGTTGCCATCGGCGACATCGACGAGGCGCGGCTGAAGGAGACCGCGACCGAACTCGACCTCGGCGCCTTCGCGCGGCTCGACGTCACCGACCCCGAGTCTTTCGAGAGCTTCCTCGACCACGTCGAAAACGAGATGGGCCCGCTCGACGTGCTGGTCAACAATGCCGGCATCATGCCGCTCGGCGCCCTGCACGAGGAGGAGCACCGGGTCAGCCGGCGCCTGGTCGAGATCAACGTGCTCGGCGTGATCTACGGCACCAAACTCGCCCTCGAACGGATGGTTCCGCGACGCAGCGGCCACGTCATCAACATCGCCTCGCTCGCCGGCGAGAGCTACGTGCCGGGCGGCACGACCTACTGCGCGACCAAGCACGCCGTGAAGGGGTTCACCGAGTCGGCGCGGCGCGAGTACCGGAACTCCGGGGTGCACATCTCCCAGGTGTTGCCCACCTTCACCAACACCGAGCTGGTCTCCGGCACCTCACAGGCGAAGGGACTCCGCAACGCCGAACCGCACGAGGTCGCCGCGGCAGTCGCTTCGCTGATCGCGCGTCCCCGACCGCGGGTACGCGTCACCCGGTACGCCGGCGCCCTCGCCGCGTCCCAGAACCTCCTGCCGCAGCGGGTCACCGAGCGCCTCGGCCGGCTCATGGGCATCGAGGACGTGTTCACCTCGGGCGTCGACCCCGCCGTCCGGCGCAGCTACGAGGAACGCGTGCGCTCGCTCTGAGCCGCCACCGCGCCGACCGGCGTTCCGCCTACCCGGCGGCTGAGCACGGCAGCGGTGCGGGCGACGCGCACGGCGATCAGGTCACGCTCGGTGGCGCTGGTGCCGGCGGCCGGAAACGTCACCGCCACCGCGGCGACCGGGTGCCCGGAGTGGTCGAGAACGGCGGTGGCGATCGAGGCATAGCCGGGGCTGACCTCGCCGTCCTCCACCGCGAAGCCGCGCCGGCGCACCTGTACCAGGGCGCTGCGCAGCGCCGAAATCGAGCGCGGCCCGACCTCGGTGCGCAGCACGAACGCCGACGGATCCGGGAACAGCGCGCGCACCGCGGCGGCGGGCAGCGCGGCGAGGATCGCTCGCCCGCTCGCGGTCAGATGCGCCGGCAACCGGACGCCGACGTCGGTGACCAGCGGCGGGCGCCCAGGCGCCCTTTCCTCGATGACGTAGACGACCTCGCGCCCGTGCTGGACGGCCAGGTGGGACGTTTGCCGGACGCGGTCGGTCAGCCCGGCGAGCGGCACCCGGGCGAGGCGCTGCAGCGGGGCCTGCCGGGTGTACCCGGTGCCGAGCTCGTACGCGGCGATGCCGAGCGCGAAGCGGCGGTCGTCGGGCAGGTGGGTCACGAAGCCGTGCTCGGCCATGGTGGCCAGCAGGTGGTAGACGGTCGAGCGCGGCAGGTTCAGCTCGCGCACGATCGTCGCGGCCGGCACCGGACCCGCCTGCTCGCTCAGCAGCCGCAGGATCTGCAGCGTCTGAGCTGCTGCGGGAACGTCGGGCACCCCGCCACCGTAGCCCGGATGTCTGGGATACGAGACACATGAGGGAGGCGACGCGTGGCAACCCGTACCCGGATCGGTGTGGAATGACAGGCAGCAGACGAAAGGCAGGAAGGAATGGTCATGGACGGAGCTCGCCCGGTCCGGGCACCTCGCGGCACGGATCTCACCGCGCGCAGCTGGCAGACCGAAGCCCCGATGCGGATGCTCATGAACAACCTCGACCCCGAGGTCGCCGAGCGCCCGGACGACCTGGTGGTGTACGGCGGTACCGGGCGGGCCGCGCGCAGCTGGGCGAGCTTCGATGCCCTGGTGCGCACCCTCACCACCCTCGAGCGGGACGAGACGATGCTCGTGCAGTCGGGCAAGCCGGTGGGCGTGCTGCGTACCCACGAGTGGGCACCGCGAGTGCTCATCGCGAACAGCAACCTCGTCGGCGACTGGGCGAACTGGGACGAGTTCCGCCGGCTCGAGCAGCTCGGCCTGACCATGTACGGGCAGATGACGGCGGGCTCGTGGATCTACATCGGCACCCAGGGCATCCTGCAGGGCACCTACGAGACGTTCGCCGCGGTCGCCGCGAAGCTCGCGGCCTCCGGCCGGCATGAAGGCAGCGGCGGTTCGCTGGCCGGCACGATCACCCTCACTGCGGGGCTGGGCGGCATGGGCGGCGCGCAGCCGCTCGCGGTGACGATGAACGGCGGCGTCGCCATCTGCATCGAGTGCGACCCGTCGCGCATCCAACGCCGACTCGACCACCGCTACCTCGACGTCGTCGCCGAGTCGCGTGACGAGGCGCTGCGGCTGGCCGAACAGGCGCGTGACGAGCGCCGTCCGCTCTCGATCGGCCTGCTCGGCAACGCGGCGTCGCTCGTCCCGCAGTTCCTCGCTCACGACGCGCCGATCGACATCGTCACCGACCAGACCTCGGCGCACGACCCGCTGTCCTACCTGCCGATCGGCGTGGAGTTCGAGGACTGGCACGACTACGCGGCACGCAAGCCGGAGGAGTTCACCGGCCGCGCGCAGGCCTCGATGGCCCGCCACGTCGAGGCGATGGTCGGCTTCCTCGACCGCGGCGCCGAGGTGTTCGACTACGGCAACTCGATCCGTAGCGAGGCGAAGACCGCCGGGTTCACCCGCGCCTTCGACTTCCCGGGGTTCGTACCCGCCTACATCCGCCCGCTGTTCTGCGAGGGCAGGGGCCCGTTCCGGTGGGCGGCGCTGTCGGGTGACCCCAAGGACATCGCCCGCACCGACCAGGCCGTGCTCGACCTGTTCCCCGAAAACGAGTCGCTGGCGCGCTGGATCCGGATGGCGCAGGAGAAGGTGCACTTCCAGGGCCTGCCGGCGCGCATCTGCTGGCTGGGCTACGGCGAGCGCGACAAGGCCGGCGTCCGGTTCAACGAACTCGTCGCGAACGGCGAGATCAGCGCACCGATCGTCATCGGCCGCGACCACCTTGACGCCGGATCGGTCGCCTCGCCCTACCGGGAGACCGAGGGCATGGCCGACGGTTCCGACGCGATCGCCGACTGGCCGATGCTCAACGCGATGGTCAACGTGGCCAGCGGTGCCAGCTGGGTGTCGATCCATCACGGTGGCGGTGTCGGCATGGGCCGCTCCATCCACGCCGGGCAGGTGTGCGTCGCCGACGGCACCGACCTGGCGGCGGCGAAGATCGAGCGGGTGCTCACGAACGACCCGGGCATGGGCGTGATCCGGCACGTCGACGCCGGCTACGAGCGCGCCGAGCAGGTCGCGGCCGAGCGCGGCGTCCGCGTCCCGATGGCCGAAGCGTGACCGACTGCCCCCGACGCGGTCCCGCGCCGCCCACCGGATTCGGCGCTGGGGTGTGGCCGTGAGGAGCTTCGACGCGATGTGGGACGCCCTTGCTCCTGTGGGGAGGGACCCGCGCACCGGCGGGTACCGGCGCTTCGCGTGGACGCGGGAGGACGCGGCCCTGCGGGAGTGGTTCGCCGGCGAGGCGGCCGCCCGCGGGATGGACGTCATCCTCGACCGTGCCGGCAACCAGTGGGCCTGGCTCGGCGATCCCGATCGGGACGGTCCGGGCCTGGTGCTCGGCTCGCACCTGGACTCGGTGCCGGACGGCGGCGCATTCGACGGCCCGCTGGGCGTCGTGTCGGCCTTCGCCGCGCTCGACGCGCTGCGCGAGCAAGGGAATCAGGCGAGCCGGCCGCTCGCCGTGGTCAACTTCGGCGACGAGGAAGGCGCGCGGTTCGGGGTGGCCTGCGCCGGCTCGCGGCTGATCACCGGAGTGCTGGCGCCGGAGCGGGCGCGCGCGTTGAGCGACGCCGAGGGCATTCCCATGGACGAGGCGATGGCCCGGGCCGGCGCCGACCCGGACGCGCTCGGCCGCGACGAAGCGACGCTGCGCCGCATCGGCACGTTCGTGGAGCTGCACGTCGAGCAGGGCCGCGGGCTGGTCGAGCTGGGCCGTCCGGTCGCCGTCGGCTCGGCAATCCGTCCGCACGGCCGGTGGCGCATCGACCTGCCCGGCGAGGCGAACCACGCCGGCACCACGCTGATGGCCGACCGGCGCGACGCGATGGTGTCGCTTGCCGAGCTCGTCCTCGCCGTGCGGGACGCCGCCGAGAAGTACGGCGGTGTCGCCACCTGCGGCAAGGTCGCCGTCGCGCCCAACGGCGTTAACGCCATCGCGTCGCACGTCACCGCGTGGCTCGACGCCCGGCATCCCGAACCGGACGGCGCCCGCCGCATCGTCGCCGACGTCGCGGCGGCTGCCGAGCGGCTCGGCGGCCGGCTGCAGGAGGAGTCCTGGACCGACGCGACCGGTTTCGATCCCGAGCTGGCGCGCGAGCTGGCCGCCCTCCTCGGCGACGCCCCGGTGCTGGACACCGGAGCGGGCCACGACGCCGGGATCCTCGCCAACGCCGGCGTGCGCACCGCGATGCTGTTCGTCCGCAATCCGACCGGCGTCTCCCACTCGCCGGCGGAATTCGCCGAGCGCGACGACTGTCTCGCCGGCGTGGGTGCACTGGCGAAGGTCGTCGAGGAGCTCGCCGGATGACCGAGACATGGTTCGCGCGGCACGCGTTGCTGCCCGGTGGGCGGGTGGCCCGCGACGTCGCGTTCGAAGTCACCGAGGGACGTTTTACCGCGGTCACGCCGGGCGCGGAACCGTCCGGTGCCCGGGAGCTCCCGGGCGTGGTCCTGCCCGGGTTCGCCAACTGCCACAGCCACGCCTTCCACCGCGCACTGCGCGGCCGCACCCACGGCGACGGCGGGACGTTCTGGACGTGGCGCCGGCGGATGTACGCGGTGGCCGCGGCGCTCGATCCGGAGAGCTACCTCGCCCTTGCCCGCGCCACCTACGCCGAGATGGCGCTGGCCGGGATCACAGCGGTGGGAGAGTTCCACTACCTGCACCACGCCCCCGGCGGGCAGCGGTACGGCGATCCGAACGTGATGGGCGAGGCGTTGCGCTCGGCGGCGCGGGCCGCCGGGATCCGGGTCACGCTGCTCGACACCTGTTACCTCGCCGGCGGGCTCGAGGCATCCAGGCACCTGCCTTTGGACGAGGTCCAGACTCGCTTCGCCGACGCGGACGCCGACGACTGGGCCAAGCGCGTCGCGGCACTTCCGGAGGACGCCGCCACCCGGGTGGGTGCGGCGATCCACTCCGTGCGTGCCGTGCCTCGCGAACAGCTCGCCGCCGTACGTGACGCGTCGGCGGGGCACCCGCTGCACGTCCACGTCTCCGAGCAACCGGTCGAGAACGAGGCGTGCCTGAGCTACTACGGCCGCACCCCTGTGGCACTGCTCGACGACGCCGGCATCCTCGGCGTGGACACGACCGCGGTGCACGCCACGCACCTGACCGCCGCGGACGTCGCGACCCTCGGCCGCACAGGGACGACCGCCTGCTTCTGCCCGACCACCGAGCGCGATCTCGCCGACGGTATCGG
>DASSEP010000025.1:0-104479 GCA_035695205.1 Jatrophihabitans sp.
CAACCGGTGTTGGCCATTCTGGTCATCGCGCCGATGGTGACCCTGCAGCGTGGCGCGCTCATGCGCGAGCTCGAGACCGCCGCATCGACCGACGCCAAGACCGGGCTGCTCAACCCGGTCGCATGGGAGCACCTGGCACAGCGGGAGCTGGCGCGGGCACAGCGCGAGAACTATGGCCTCGGCGTCCTCATCATCGACATCGACCGCTTCAAGAGGGTCAACGACGAGTACGGCCACCTGGTCGGCGACCACGTGCTGCGCGGCGTCGGGCGGTGCATCGAAACCGAGGTCCGCGAGTACGACGGCGTCGGGCGCTTCGGCGGCGAGGAGTTCGTCGCGGTGCTGCCCGACGTCACCGAGCTGGACGCGCTGGTGATCGCCGAGCGGGTGCGCACGAAGGTGAACGAGCTGCGGATCTGCCACCTGAGCGACGGCGTGGAACCGCGCGACGGCGACCTGTTGTCCGTCTCCATCGGGGTGAGCTGCGCGGTGTTCGGCGGCGCCGAGCTGCCCGATCTGCTCCGGGAGGCCGACGCCGCGCTGTACCGGGCCAAGGCGTCCGGTCGCAACCGCGTCGTACTGGCCGAGGACGGCGCGACCGGCGCGCCCGACCGCGCCACCCTTGCTTGATCGAACTGCCCCGGCGCCCGGCGGGGCAGCGTCGCGCTGATCCGCCGCGCCGTTAGGGTGAGAGTTCCTCCGTCGAAAGGACATCACCGGTGGCGAGCATCGACGCCGTAGGCGCCCGCGAGATCCTCGATTCGCGGGGGAATCCGACCGTCGAGGTGGAGGTCGCACTCGACGACGGGACCCTCGCGCGGGCCGCGGTGCCGAGCGGAGCGTCCACCGGTGCCTACGAAGCCGTCGAGCTGCGCGACGGCGGGGAGCGCTACGGCGGCAAGGGCGTCGAGAAGGCGGTCGCCGCGGTCACGGAAACCATCGCCCCGGAGATCGTCGGCTTCGAGGCCAGCGAGCAGCGGATCCTCGACCAGGCGCTGCGCGACCTCGACGGCACGCCCGACAAGGGACGCCTCGGCGCCAACGCGATCCTCGGAGTCTCCCTGGCCGTCGCGAAGGCCGCCGCCCGCTCGGCCGACCTGCCGCTGTTCCGCTACATCGGGGGCCCCAACGCCTTCCTGCTCCCCGTCCCGATGATGAACATCCTCAACGGCGGGGCGCACGCCGACTCCAACGTCGACGTCCAGGAGTTCATGATCGCCCCGATCGGGGCGCCGACCTTCGCCGAGGCCCTGCGGCACGGCGCAGAGGTCTATCACGCGCTCAAATCCGTGCTCAAGCGCAAGGGCCTGTCCACGGGCCTCGGCGACGAGGGCGGGTTCGCGCCGAACCTCGACTCCAACCGCACGGCCCTCGACCTCATCGTCGAGGCGATCACCGCCGCCGGCCTCAACCCGGGCTCCGACATCGCGCTGGCCCTCGACGTCGCGGCCACCGAGTTCTTCGCCGACGGCTCCTACACCTTCGAAGGCTCTGGCCGCGACGCCGAGCAGATGACCGACTACTACACCGACCTCATCGAGAACTACCCGATCGTCTCGATCGAGGACCCCCTCGCCGAGGACGACTGGGCCGGCTGGGAAGCCCTCACCGGCCAGTTGGACGACCGGGTGCAGATCGTCGGCGACGACCTGTTCGTCACCAACCCCGACCGGCTGGCGCGCGGCATCGAATCGGGCGCGGCGAACGCACTGCTGGTGAAGGTCAACCAGATCGGCACGCTTAGCGAGACCCTGGACGCCGTCGACCTCGCCCACCGCCACGGCTACCGGTGCATGATGAGCCACCGCTCCGGCGAGACCGAGGACACGACGATCGCCGACCTCGCGGTCGCCGCGAACTGCGGTCAGATCAAGACCGGAGCGCCGGCGCGCAGCGAACGGGTCGCCAAGTACAACCAGCTGCTGCGCATCGAGGACGAGCTCGACGACGCGGCCCGCTACGCCGGTGCCGGAGCATTCCCCCGCTACGCCCCGGCGTCCCCGGTCGAGTCGAGCGGACAGGCCTGACATGCCTCGCCCCGCCGCTGCGGACGACCCGAAACGCCGCCGCGCACGCCCTGTCCTCACCGGGCGTGCGCTCGTCCTCGGCGCCGTCGTCGTCCTATTCGTGGTGCTGTTGGCCTCGCCGTTGTCGCGCTACCTCGGCAGCCGCAACGACATCCGCAGCGCCGCCACGCAGCTGCAGCACGACCGCGCCCAGCTCGCGCAGCTCACCCGGCAGAAGGCCGAGTGGTCCGATCCCGGGTACGTCCAGCAGCAAGCTCGCATCCGGCTGCAGTACGCGATGCCCGGCGACACCGTCTACGTGGTCGTCGACAAGGGCGCACCCACGCAGATCGAACGCACGACCGGGCGCGGCGGCGGCGCCGAGCAGGCCGGCCAGGCATGGAACACCCGGCTGTGGCACAGCATCACCGCCGCGTCGCGGTGAACTCGGCGGACCCGCCGCGCGCAGCCCCACTCGACGAGACCGACCGCGCCGTCGTCGCCCGCCAGCTCGGCCGGACGCCACGGGCGATCCGCGCCGTGGCGCACCGCTGCCCGTGCGGCAACCCCGACGTCATCGAGACGTCGCCGCGGCTCGCCGACGGCACGCCGTTCCCCACGCTGTACTACCTCACCTGCCCGCGGGCGGCCGCGGCGATCGGCCGACTCGAGGCCAGCGGGCTGATGGCGACGATGACCGAGCGGCTCGGCACCGATCCCGAACTCGCCGCGCAGTATCGCGCCGCCCACGAGTCCTACCTGGCCCGGCGCGAAGAGCTCGGCTCGGTTCCCGAGATCGCCGGCGTCAGCGCCGGTGGGATGCCCAGCCGGGTCAAGTGCCTGCACGTGCTGGTGGGGCATTCCCTGGCCGCAGGTCCCGGCGTCAACCCACTCGGTGACGAGGCACTGGCCGCCCTGCCGCGGTGGTGGGAGAAGGGCCCGTGCGTCCCGCGCGAGGAGGTCGTTGGATGAGCACCTCCGCCGCCCGCGTGGCCGCGATCGACTGCGGGACGAACTCGATCCGGCTGCTCGTCGCCGACCGGAATACCGGCAACGGCCTCGTCGACGTCCGGCGCGAGATGCGCATCGTGCGTCTCGGCCAGGGCGTCGACCGCACCGGACGCCTCGCACCCGTTGCTCTGGAGCGCACCCGCGTGGCGCTGCATGAGTACGCCGCAACCATCGGCGAGCTGGACGCCCACCCGGTGCGCATGGTCGCCACCAGCGCGACGCGTGACGCCGCCAACCGCGACGACTTCACCGCGATGGTCCGCGCCGAGCTCGGCGTCGAGCCCGAGGTGATCACCGGCGCGGAGGAGGCCGAGCTGTCGTTCGCCGGCGCGGCGAGCGTCCTGCCGCACCTGTCGGGCGCGCTGCTCGTCGCCGACATCGGCGGGGGGTCGACCGAGTTGGTACGCGGCGGCGACGGCCCGCTTCGCGCCCACAGCATGGACGTCGGCTGCGTGCGGATGACCGAACGGCACCTGCACGACGACCCGCCCACGCGGAAGCAGATCGCGGCGACCGTCGCCGACGTGCGCGCAGCGCTGGAGGCCGCCCGCGTCGACGTCCCGCTCGACCAGCCGGTGACCTTCGTCGGCGTGGCCGGCACCGTCACCACGATCGCCGCCATCGCGCTGGAGCTGCCCGCCTACGACTCCGCGGCTATCCACGGCGCCCGCATTGCCGCAGGCCAGATCGCCGAGGTCACCGAGCGGTTGCTCGCCATGACCCACGAGCAGCGCGCCGCGCTGCCGGTGATGCACCCGGGACGGGTCGACGTCATCGGCGGCGGCGCGCTGGTGCTGCGCACGCTGGTCGAAGACGTCGGAGTCGACGAGATCGTGGCCAGTGAGCACGACATCCTCGACGGCATCGCGCTGAGCCTGCTCGGCTAGCCCTTTTTCGCGGCCTGCTGGCCGGCGGACGCCTTCTTCTCTTCCTTCTTCAACTGCTTCTTCTCGGACTTGCTCGGCTTGGGCGGCGGCGGTTCGTTACCCGTGATCACCTTGTAGGTCGCCACGGCACCGGTACGGCTGACCAGGTCGGCCACCACCACACCCACGGCCGACAGCGCGCCCCAGGCGATCGCATCTACCCAGCGCACGCCTTCGTCGGTCGGCTTGTGCGGCGGGTCGTCGGGCCGGGCCATCACCCACGCGCGTTCGACCAGCTTGCGGCTCGCGATACTCACCGGGACGCCGATCATCACGCCGATCAGCTTGATCCCGATGCGGGCTCCTGCAGCCATCTGCACACTCCGTCCGGTCCGTCGCCTCGGCTCGAACCCTACCCAGCCGGCCTCGCGATCACCCTGCGACGCTGTACGGGTGAGCGTTCGCCCCGGCACCGGCTGGCCCGAAGACCCCGCTACCGCCCGCACCCCGGTCGCCGCCGACGCGGACGCGGTCCGCGACCTCGCCGGCCGGGCGCGCACCGTCCACGCGCTGTCGGCCCGGGTCAGCGTGTGCCGTGCCTGCCCTCGGCTCGTGCAGTGGCGCGAGCAGGTCGCCCGCGAGCGACGCCGCGCCTTCGCCGACCAGACCTACTGGGGACGGCCGGTGCCGGGCTTCGGCGACGACCGTGCGCGGCTGCTCGTCCTCGGCCTCGCGCCGGCGGCGCACGGCGGGAACCGCACCGGGCGGATGTTCACCGGGGATCGCAGCGGCGACTGGCTCTACGCGTCCTTGTACCGGGTCGGCCTTGCCTCCCAGCCGACCTCCGTGACCGCGGGCGACGGGTTGCAGCTGCGCGGCACGTACATCACCGCGCCCGTGCATTGCGCACCGCCGGCCAACAAGCCGACACCGGCGGAGCGGGACACCTGCCGGGGCTGGCTGGCCCGCGAACTCCAGTTGTTCTGGCCTGGCCTGCGCGCGGTCGTCGTGCTCGGCGGGTTCGGTTGGGCCGCGCTGTGGCCGGCGCTGCGTGGGGCCGGGGTGCCGCTGCCGGCGCGGCTACCGCTGTTCGGTCACGGCGCGGAGGCGGAGGTGGACGGCCGCACCGTGCTCGGCTGCTACCACGTCAGCCAGCAGAACACGTTCACCGGCCGGTTGACCGAGGACATGCTCGATGCGATCTTCGCCCGGGCCGCCGACCTCGCCGGCCTGAAGGGATGATTGCCCAGCCCTATGCCGGCAGCAGCGCCGCCCGGGCGGGGTCCGGGATGGGCAGCGGTGTGCCGTGCTCGTCCGCGTACACGTAGGTGGTCTCGACCGCGCAGCACGCCCGTCCGCTCGCGCGCAGATCGAAGGTCATCGTGAGGCTCGTGCGTCCGACCTTGACGCACCGGGCCTCGACCGCCATGACGTCACCCCAGTGGGCCGGGCCGCTCCACACCAGCGACGACGCGGCCAGGCGGATGCGCGCAGCGAAGTCGAGCAACCCCCGCTGCGCGCAGAAGGCGCCCATCGCCTCGTCGCAGTACAGCAGGTAGTTGGCGTTAAACACCACGCCCTGCCCGTCGACCTCGGCATAGCGGACCGGAGCGGACCAGGTGACGGCGGAACTCACCGGCCCAGCCTGGCAGGGGCCCGCCGGGCAGAATGGGGCGGGTCCGGCCCCCGTAGCCCAATGGCAGAGGCAGACCCCTTAAAAGGGTTCCAGTGTCGGTTCGAGTCCGACCGGGGGTACCAGACCGACGGCGCGGGTCAGACGCGTTCGAGGACCACCACGGGGATGTCCCGGTCGGTCTTCTTCTGGTACTCGGCGTAGTCCGGCCACACCTCGACCATGTGCGCCCACATGGCGGGTTTCTCCTGCGGTGTCGCCACCCGTGCGCGGACCTTGAACTGCTCGTTCTTGATCTGGACGGTCGTCTCCGGCTCGGCCTCGAGGTTGCGGAACCACTCCGGCGGTTCCGGGGCGCCGCCCTTGGACGCGACGATCAGGTAATCCTCGCCGTACTGCCGGAAGATCAGCGGGTGGGTGTACTTCTTGCCCGACTTCCGGCCGGTCGTGTGCAGCAGCAGGATCGTCGTCCCCTTCTGCCAGTGATAGCCCTCCTGCCCGCCGGTCGCCTCGTAACGGGCCACGTGCTCCTTGCCGTACAGCGGCATTTGTGATCGTCCCTTCTGGCGCTCTGTAGCTGGTGCAACCCCCGGGGAATAGCCTGCCCGAGAACCCGGTTGTCGAAGCAGTTGCGCTCGCAATCAATTCGAGGAGGCGCTGTTCATGGCCGCAGTTACCGCTGACACGCTCGTCCTACCCCGGGTGAAGGGCCCAGGACTGGGTGACACCGACCGCCCGGTGCTCGCCGTCTCGACCGGCCCCACGGGCTTCGAGGGCGAGGGTTTCCCCGTGCGCCGCACGATGGCCGGCATCAACGCCGCCTACCTCGACCCCTTCATCATGATGGATCACATGGGCGAGGTGGACTACGCCGCCGGTGAGCCCAAGGGCACGAACTGGCACCCGCATCGCGGCTTCGAGACCGTCACCTACCTGATCGACGGGCAGTTCGTCCACCAGGACACCCACGGCGGCGGCGGTGTGATCCGCGAGGGCTCCACCCAGTGGATGACCGCGGGCTCCGGCCTGCTGCACATCGAGACCCCGCCGGAGCGACTCGTCGAGGACGGCGGGCTGTTCAACGGCTTCCAGCTGTGGGTGAACCTGCCGGCCAAGGACAAGTGGCTCACGCCGAAGTACCAGCCGGTCGAGGCCGCCGACCTCCTGCTGCTCGCAACCGAGGACGGCGGGGCCCTGCTGCGCGTCATCGCCGGAGAGGTCGACGGCCACGTCGGGCCCGGCTCGACGCACACGCCGATCACGTTGCTGCACGCGTCCGTTGCCGCCGGCGCGCAACTGTCGTTGCCCTGGCAGCCGACGTACAACGCGCTGGCCTACGTCTATGCCGGCTCGGGCACAGTCGGCCCGAAGCAGGAACCGATCCACGGGGGCCAGCTCGCGGTCTTCGGCCCCGGCGACCGGGTCACCCTGACCGCCGACGCCAAGCAGGACAGCCGCACCAGCTCGCTGGAGGTGCTCCTGCTCGGCGGCGAGCCGATCCGCGAGCCGATGGTGCATTACGGGCCGTTCGTGATGAACACGCGCGAAGAGCTGATGCAGGCTCTGGAGGACTACCAGAGCGGCCGGCTGGGTGTCATCCCGCCGGACGCGATCATGCCGCACGTTCCGCGCGGCACCCGCGACCCGCGGGAGTGACGCGGTCCTCGCGAGGGGTTCGCCGGTAGATCGGAGCTCCACTCACAAGGGGCGTCGGGAGCCTCGCGACGGGGCGCGTTCGCTCAGAGCGGATCCGTCTGCTGGGTGGGTCGGAACAAATCCACGCCCGGCCGACTTGAGTCGATGACGCTCAAGAATCGAGGTTCTTCGTGACCGACGTGATCACCCTCCCGATCCTCTCCCTTCCCGACTCGGTGGCCAGCCCGGTCGTGCTGCCCGGCATGGTCGTGCCGATCGAGCTCGACCGCGATGCACAGGCGGTCATCGACGCCGCCCGCGCCGGTTCCGACGGCGCGCTGCTACTGGCCCCGCGGCTGGCCGACCGGTACCCGACCTACGGCGTCATCGCAACCGTCGAGCAGGTCGGCCGGCTGCCCGGCGGCTCGCCCGCGGCGGTGTTGCGAGCCCAGCGCCGCGCCAAGCTCGGCTCCGGTGTGCCCGGTCCCGGTGCCGCGCTGTGGGTCGAGGCCGAACCGGTCGAAGACGCACCGGTCACCGACGAGGTGCGCGAGCTCGCCGAGGAGTACAAGCGGGTCGTGGTCGCGATCCTGCAACGGCGCAACGCCTGGCAGGTCGTCGACACCGTGCAGCGCATCTCCGATCCCTCGGAGCTTGCCGACACGGCCGGCTACGCGCCGTATCTGACCGACGAACAGAAGCGCGAACTGCTCGAGACGCCTGAGGTCGAGGCGCGCCTGAACCTGGTGCTCGCCTGGGCCCGCGACCACCTCGCCGAGCTCGAAGTCACCGAGAAGATCCGCGACGACGTACGCGAAGGTATGGACAAGCGGCAGCGCGAGTTCCTGTTGCGCGAGCAGCTCGCGGCGATCCGCAAGGAGCTGGGTGAGGGCGAGCCGAACGGGACCGACGACTACCGCGCCCGGGTGGAGGCGGCCGACCTGCCCGAGAAGGTGCGCGTCGCCGCGCTCCGTGAGGTGGGCAAGCTGGAGCGGGCCAGCGAGCAGAGCCCGGAGTCGGGATGGATCCGCACCTGGCTGGACACCGTGCTCGAGCTGCCCTGGAACGTCCACACGACCGATTCCACCGACCTGGTGGCGGCTCGCGCGGTGCTCGACGCCGATCACCACGGCCTGGACGACGTCAAGGACCGCATCGTCGAATACCTCGCGGTACGGTCGCGCCGCGCCCAGCGCGGTCTCGAGACGGTCGGCGGGCGCGGCTCCGGCGCGGTGCTGGCCCTCGTCGGCCCGCCCGGCGTGGGCAAGACCTCGCTCGGCGAGTCGGTGGCGCGCACCCTGGGACGGAAGTTCGTCCGGGTCGCGCTCGGCGGGATCCGGGACGAGGCCGAGATTCGCGGCCACCGGCGCACGTACGTCGGCGCGTTGCCCGGACGCATCGTGCGCGCGATCAGCGAGGCCGGCTCGATGAACCCGGTCGTGCTGCTCGACGAGATCGACAAGGTGGGCTCCGACTACCGCGGTGACCCGGCGGCGGCGTTGCTCGAGGTGCTGGATCCGGCGCAGAACCACACCTTCCGCGACCACTACCTCGAGGTCGACCTCGACCTGTCCGACGTCGTGTTCCTGGCGACCGCCAACGTGGCCGACACGATCCCCGCGGCGCTGCTCGACCGCATGGAGGTCGTCACCCTGGACGGCTACACCGAGGACGACAAGGTCTCCATCGCCCGCACCCACCTGCTGCCACGCCAGCTCGAGCGGGCGGCGCTCTCGGCCCAGGAAGTCAGCGTCACCGACGAGGCACTGCGGCGCATCGCCGGCGAGTACACCCGCGAGGCCGGCGTGCGGCAGCTCGAGCGCCTGCTCGCCCGGGTGCTGCGCAAGGTGGCCACCCGGCTCGCCACCGAACCGGGCCCGGTCACGGTCGACGACACCAACCTGCGCGAGTTCCTCGGCCGGCCGCGGTTCCTACCGGAGTCCGCCGAGCGCACCGCGGTGCCGGGCGTCGCGACCGGGCTGGCGGTGACCGGCGCCGGCGGCGACGTGCTGTTCATCGAGGCGACGGCGATGGACGGTGACGCGCGGCTGACGCTCACCGGCCAGCTCGGCGACGTGATGAAGGAGTCGGCGCAGATCGCGCTGAGCTACCTGCGCTCGCACCGTCCCGATCTCGTGCCCGAGCTCGACCGGGTCGTGCACCTGCACGTGCCGGCCGGCGCGGTGCCGAAGGACGGACCGTCGGCCGGCGTCACCATGGTCACGGCATTGGCCTCGCTGGCCACCGGGCGCCCGGTGCGCTCGGACGTCGGCATGACCGGCGAGGTGACTCTCAACGGGCGGGTGCTGCCGATCGGCGGTGTGAAGCAGAAGCTGCTGGCCGCGCAGCGTTCCGGGTTGAAGACGGTGTTCATCCCGCAGCGCAACGAGGCCGACCTGGACGACGTCCCAGCCGACGT
Organism: Jatrophihabitans sp.; assembly: GCA_035695205.1. GTDB lineage: Bacteria > Actinomycetota > Actinomycetes > Mycobacteriales > Jatrophihabitantaceae > Jatrophihabitans. Next base: position 9,571 of record DASSEP010000025.1, read on the forward strand.
GCTCGAAGAGCTCGACGTGCGGCCCGTCGCCGACGTGGCCGACATCCTGGCCTACGCCTTGGAGCCGGCCGCCGAGGCGAGCCCGGCTACCGCCGCCTGATCGCCGACACCCCGACACTCCGACGCCCAGCCGTCCAGGCCGCTCAACGGGCGGCGCCGCCCGGCTTGAGACGGCCGGGCGGCAGGTCGGGGGCAGGCAGCCGGTAGCCGGCGTAGCCCGCGACGTCGGGAAAGCGCGACCCGTCCATCCATTCGGCGCGTGCCGCGGCGATCTCCTCGCCGGTGCGGGCGACGAAGTTCCACCACATCACGACCTGCTCGGCGAACGGCTCGCCGCCGAGCAGCAGCACCCGGGAGCCGCCGGTCGAGGCAAGCCGAAGCGAACGCCGCGCGCAGCCGAGATAGAGCATCGACCCCGGAATCAGGTCGACGCCGTCGACCTGCAGGGCGCCCGACATCACCAGCACGGCGTGCTCGAACTCCGGCTCCAACGGCAGCAGCAGCTCGGCACCAGGTTCCAGTGCGACGTCGGCCCCGACGAGCGGGGAGTAGGTGCTGCCCGGTGAGCGAGCTCCGCCGAGCTCGCCCAGGATGACCGTCGCGCGCGCCCCGCGGTCGGTCAGTACCGGCAGTTGATCGTGGTGCTCCCAGGCAGCTGCGGTGAAGCGTGCGGCGTCCGGCAGGGCCACCCAGAGCTGGACGCCGTGCAGCAGCGCGGGGTGCGCAGCCGGCGACTGCTCGGCGTGCGTGATCGCCGCGCCCGCGGTCATCAGCCCGAGGGCACCGGGCTCGATCAACGTGTCGCTACCCAGGCTGTCGCGGTGGTGCACCTCGCCCTCGAGCAGCCAACTCACCGTCTGCAGGCCGATGTGCGGATGCGGCGGCACCTGCATGCCCTGCGTCGCGGCGATGTCGTCCGGGCCGTAGTGATCGACGAAGCACCAGGCGCCGACGAGCCGACGGCCGAGGTTGGGAAGCAGCCGGCGCACCACCGTGCTCTCACCGAGCAGCACCTGCTTGCCCTCGAAGACCTGGTGAACCGGCTGGGGCGCGACCTCGACCAGCCCACCGCTGCGATTCACCGGAGGCGTCCGGTCGAGGTTGCTCACGAAAGCGAACGGTACGCGCGGTCAGCTCGGGCGAGTCGGGTACTTGGCGCGCAGCCACCGCGTGGTCAGCGGATCGATGATCCGCCAGCTCGCGTCGTCGCCGCGCGAGCCCGCCCTGAGCCGCTCGACCAGCGTGCGGTCGATCAGCGACGCGGCCGCCGACTGCGCCGACGACTTCGGCAGGTTCAAATCGCGCAGCGCCCGGCTCGACAGCGGCGTGCCGTACTCGGCGATCGCCCGCAGCGTCTTCTTCTCGGCGGTCGGCAAGACGTCGAGCATGGCGACGATCTCGGCGCCGACCAGCGACAGCGCATCGGCGAGCACGGCGTCGGCGGTGCCCTCGGCAATCGGTTCGCCGGGCCGGACGCGCTGCCAGAGCAGATGGGCCAGCAGCATCGCGCGCTGGGGGTGCCCCTCGCTGCGTTCCATCAGCACAGCGATCTCGGGTACGGCGCCGGCCCGCCCACCGTGGGCGAAGATGTCGGCAACCGCCGCGGTGAGCACGCCGACCTCGAGGCGGCCGAGTTCGAAGCGCTGCGCCTGGCCGTAGAACGGCCGGGCGGTATCACCGAAGATCCGCGCGAGCATGGACGGCTGGGAGCCGCAGAAGACGTACGACGCGCTGTCCCGCTGCGCCTGGACGTAGGTGCGCAGCAGCCCCTCGGCGTTGTCGACGGCAGCGATGGACTGGAACTCGTCGAACACCACCAACGTCCGACCCCCGTGGCCGCGCAGCTGGTCGGGCAGGGCGAGCAGGGCGTGCAGCGCCGGCAGCGGATCGGTGTGCGGATGGTCGGCGAGCCGCATCTGGAAACCGGTGCCCATGACGTTGAGCCCGAGCGAGCTGCCTGCCAGCGCGGAGGCGAGCCGGGAGCGCAGACGGTGCGGCGTGTGCCGCGCCCAGGCGCGCTCGAGCCGGATCACCAGGTCGCTCGCCGACGCGACTTCGTACAGGTCGACGAGAATCACCGGCATGCGGTCGATCCGCTCCGCGTCGGCCTGCACCCGGGTCAGCAGGCTGGTCTTGCCGAAGCGGCGCGGCGCGACCACCACCGTCGATCGCCCGGCGCGGGCCCATTCGCGTAGCGCCGCGGCCTCCTCGTCGCGCCCGATGAGCATGCCGGGCGGCACCGGCCCCTCGAAGACGAACGGCGACGGGGCCGCCCAATCGGTGCTCGGCACAGCGCCGCCTCCTCTGCGAACACGATCGTACGAAATTAACGTACCGAATTGGTACGACAAAATCATACGCAACTTCAGGAGCGAGCGACTCGGCGAATCACCCGCGCCAGCCGCCGCGGGTTGATCACACCTACCACCCGGGCCGCTGCTCGCCCTTGCGGGTCGATCACGAGCGTGCTCGGCATCGCGTCCGGGGGCAGCATGGGCAGCTTGCGCAGCAAGTCGCCGTAGGCGTCGATGAGGTTCGGGTAATCGGTGCCGGACCGGGCGACGTACGCGCGGCCCTGACGAGCGATCTCTTGTTCGTCGATCCCGACGAAGCGCACCCCTTTCGGCCGCAGCCGGGCGGCGAGCGCGGCGAGCGACGGGGACTCGGCGCGGCACTGCTTGCACCAGGACGCCCACACGTTGACCACGACGACGTGCCCCCGCCAGTTACCGAGGTCCAGCCGCGGCCCGGTGAGCGTCGGACCGGCCAATCCGTTCACCGTGCTCCGCTGATCCGCTGGGAAGACGGTCAGGCCCAGCTTCGGTGGCGGAGGCGGCGGGCTGGTCGACGGCGGCGTGGCGGGCACGCTCGTACAGCCGCTTCCCAGGGCGCCGGCGGCGACTACGGATGCGAACAACCGGGCCGCGCGGCGGGACGGGAGGAGCGCCGGCGATCGCACGATCGCGACGCTACCGTGCAAAGTGGATCACCGGCCGGCTACGGCACGCCCTACGGCTCGGTGTTGGCGGCGTTGTCGAGCCACCGCCCGGAAATGCGGCTCATGAACTCCGGCTGCGGCGTGAAGCCGAGCGCCGCGTAGAACGGTGCAGCGGCGTCGGTCTGCAGCCCGATGTGTTGGCCGGGCACCTTCGCGATCAACCGTTCGACCAGCGCCGTGGCGATGCCTCGCTTGCGCATCGGCGCGGCCGTCCACACGTCGAGCAGGTACGCGTTGCACACGCCGTCGGACAGCAGCCTGGCCATCCCCACCACCCGGTCGCCCGACCACGCGAAGGCGACGTGCTGGGACTGCTCGAACGAGCGGCGCAGCGCCGCCGCCGACCGGCCGTTGTCGAAGCTGTCAGCCGCCAGGTCGCGCTTGGCCTGCTGCCAGTCGACCCGGCTGGCGTCCTCGCTGATCGAGACGTGCTCTGCCTCGGGCATCACCGGGCCATGATGCGGGTGCCGGCCGGGGAGCGCACCGCATTTTCCGCCCTCGCACACCGGCCGGGCCGAGCCCTTCGACTCCGGCGGGAAGGGCCGTCGGTTCGTACTCGCTCCGGCTCGCGTGCGGTGCGATCGAGCACGCAGGCGAAGCGGTCGAGAGGAGCCAGCTCCATGGACGTCGAGCAGATGTTGTCATCGGCGCGAGATGCCATCACGGTTCGCCGGGTCTTCGGCGAGCCCTACGAGCGGGACGGGGTGACCGTGATTCCCGCTGCGCGGATATCCGGGGGAGGTGGCGGCGGATCCGGCAACGACCCCGACCGCGGCACCGGCCAGGGCGGCGGATTCGGCGTGCAGGCCCGGCCGGTCGGCGCCTACGTGCTCAGGGACGGGTCGGTGCAGTGGACGCCCGCTGTCGACGTCAACCGGGTGATCGGCGCGGTGGCGGCCGTGCTCATCGGCGCGATGGTGACCCAGGTCCGGTGGGCGAAGCTGCGCACCAAGCGGCTGCGGTCAGCCGGCTAGGCGAGCGCGCAGCGTCTTGCGGTCCAGCTTGCCGACGGCGGTCAGGGGCAGCTGCTCGATGATGTAAACCTCGCGCGGGTGCTTCACCGCCGACAGGTGCGCCTTGGCGTAGTCGACGAGTTCTTCGACGGTGACCAGTGTGCCGGCGGCCGGTTGGACGAACGCGACGACCTCTTCGCCGTGCTCCGGGTGGGGTCGGCCGACGACGGCGCACGCGGCCACCGCCGGGTGGCGCATCAGCACCTCCTCGACGTCGCGGGGGTAGACGTTGAAGCCGCCGCGGATGATGACGTCCTTGATCCGGTCGACGACGAACAGGTAGCCGTCGTCGTCCAGGTGGCCGATGTCGCCGGTGTGGAACCATCCGTCGCGCAGAGCGTGCGCGGTTGCGGCGTCGTCGCGCCAGTACCCGTTCATGAGGGCCGGGCTGCGGACGCAGACCTCGCCGTGTTCTCCCGGGGGCAGCTCGGCTCCGTCCGCGGCGAGGATCCGCAGGTCGACGGTCGGCGCGGCGATGCCGACGCTGCCCGGCCGCGCCTGGCCGAGCGGCGTGGTGCAGGCCAGGGCGGCGGTCTCGGAGCAGCCGTAGCCTTCGACGATCTCGACGCCGGGCACCCGCCGGCTCCACTCGGCGAGGATCTCGCCGGGCAGCGGAGCACTGCCGCTGACCAGGCGCCGCAGGTGCGACAGGTCGTAGTTCTCGAGCGGCTGTGCGGCGAGCAGCCGCAGCATCGTCGGCACCACCGCGCCCACCTCGACGCGCTCGTCCTGCGCCAGACGAAGCCAGCCGGCGGGATCGAACCAGCGCATGAGCACCGTGTGCGTGGGGTGGACGGCGTGCAGCGACATCGTCGCGACCAGCAACCCGTAGGCGTGGGCGAGCGGCAGCGGTAGCAGCGAGACGCGGAACTCCTCGTCGACGCCGGCGAGAGTTGCCGCCCAGGCCGCCGTCGAGAGCGCGTCGTGGCTGAGCACCACGCCCTTCGAGCGGCCGGTCGTGCCGCCCGTGTAGAGCAGCGCGGCCATGCTCGCGGGGTCGACGGCGGCGAGCGCTGCTTTCTCGCCCCCGGCGAGCTCGGCGAACGACAGCGCACCGGCCTCCGGCGGGCCGACCACGATCCGGTGGAGGTCCAGTCGGCTCGCGGCGGCACTCACCTTGGGCAGGAACTCCGGCGTGGTGACGACGGCGGCCGCCTCCGAATCGACCAACGCATGGCGCAGCTCGTCCTCGCTGAGCAGGAACAGCAGCGGTGTGGCCGCTGCGCCTAGCCGCCAGACCGCCCGATACGTCTCGAGCACCTCTGGACAGTTGGCCATGCAGACCGCGACGCGATCACCCGGCTGCACCCCGAGTGACGCGAGCCCGGCCGCGAACCGACGTGCCCGGGCGCCGAGTTCGGCGGCGGTCGTGGCGACGCCTTCGAACAGCAAGGTGCTCGTGTCGCCGAAGCGGGACTCGGCCTGTTCGGCGAGCTCGCCGAGGGAATGGCCGTGCGCTTCGCTGCGCATCCGGGCGTCGGAGAAGACGGTCGTTTCGCTCACCTCGTCGCGGGTCTGCCAGGGTGCAGTCATGGATGCAGGCTCACTCGGCAACGTAGGCGAGGGTTCCGCGGCGCGCAATGATCAAGGGTCGCCGGCAGCCGCGGTGTTCTTCCTCGGCGGCACGATCAGCATGGCCGGCCACGACGGCGGCGCGGTGACGCGTCTCGGTGCGGACGAGTTGATCGCCTCGGTGCCCGCGCTCGGCGAGTTGGGCGTGCAGTTGCGGCCGAATGACTTCCGGCGGCTGCCCAGCGCATGCCTGCGCTTCGCGGACATCCTCGAGCTTCTCGAAGCCGCCGAGCAGGCGGTGCACGACGGCGCGGACGGGGTCGTGGTGGTGCAGGGCACGGACACGATCGAGGAGACCGCCTACCTCGCCGACCTGCTCTGGCCGCACGAGGCTCCGTTCGTGGTCACCGGCGCCATGCGCAACCCCCGCCTGGCCGGGGCGGACGGTCCGGCGAACCTGCTCGCCGCCGTGAGCGTCGCCGCCGATCCCCGGTGGCGCGGGTGGGGTGCTCTCGTGGTGCTCAATGACGAGGTCCATGCCGCCCGGTTCGTCGTCAAACGGCACAGCACCAGCACTGCCGCGTTCGCGTCGCCGGACGCGGGGCCACTGGGGCGGTTCGCCGAAGGTGCGGCTGTGCCGACCGTCGCGCCGGCGCCGCGCCGCCCGCTCGCGCGTCCCGCCTCGATCGAGCTCCGGGTGCCGCTCGTGACGATCGCATTCGACGACGACGGCCTCCTGCTCACCGATCTCGACCAGCGAGCGGACGGGCTGGTGATCGCCGGCTTCGGTGTCGGGCACGTGCCGGACCGGCTCGCCGGGCGGCTCGGCGACCTCGCCGCGCGGCTCCCCGTCGTGCTGGCCAGCCGTACCGGCGCCGGCCCGGTGCTCACCCGCACCTACGGATTCGCCGGCTCGGAAACCGATCTGATCGCCCGCGGCCTCGTTCCCGCGGGCATGCTGCAACCCACCAAGGCGCGGATCCTGCTCGCCGTGCTGCTCGCCCGCGGCGCCGACCGTGCAGCGATCGCCGAGGAGTTCGGCGCGCGGTCGGGTCAGCTCACTTGAGCTCGGCCGAGGTCTTGTTCAGCAGGCGGCGCGCGACGATCAGCTGCTGGATTTGCTGCGTTCCCTCGAAGATGTCCAGGATCTTCGAGTCACGGGCCCACTTCTCGAGCAGCAGTTCCTCGCTGTAGCCGAGCGAACCGGCCAGCTCGACGCAGCGCAGCGTGATGTCGTTGCCGACGCGACCCGCCTTCGCTTTGGCCATCGACGCCTGCAGCGAGTTCGGCTTGCGGTTGTCGGCCATCCACGCGGCTTCCAGGGTGAGCAGATACGCAGCCTCCCAGTCGGCCTCCATCTGCAGGTACGCGGCGGCCGCCGCAGACTGCGCGTAGGCGGGCTTGTCCCAGTCGAGTTCGACGCCGGCCTCCTTCAGCAGATCCTCGGTGGCGTCCAGCGCGGCGCGGGCGCAGCCGACGGCCATCCCGGCCACGAGCGGACGGGTGTTGTCGAAGGTCTGCATGACCCCGGCGAAACCCTGGTCGGTCTCGATCTCCGGCGAACCGAGCAGGTTCTCCTTCGGCACCCTGCAGTCGGTGAACCGGATGGTCGCGGTGTCGGACGCGCGGATGCCGAGCTTGTGCTCGAGCCGCTCGACCTCCATGCCGGGCGTGCCCTTCTCGACGACGAAGGACTTGATCGCGGCGCGCCCCTTCGACTTGTCGAGCGTCGCCCACACCACGACCGCGTTGGACCGGCCGCCGGCGGTGACGAAGATCTTCTCGCCGTTGAGCACGTAGTGGTCGCCGTCGAGGACTGCGGTCGTCGAGACCGCCGCGGAGTCGGATCCGAAGCCCGGCTCGGTGATCGCCATGGAGGCCCACAGCTTGCCGAAGCGCTCGAGCTGCTCGTCGTCGGCCACCGAGGCGATGGCCGCGTCGCCGAGCCCCTGCCGGGGCATCGACAGCACCATGGCGACGTCGCCCCAGCAGGCTTCCATGATCGACAGGACGCTGGACATGTTGGTGCCGTTGCGGTTGCCGGGCTTCTCGCCCTTCGAGTCGCGGCGGACGCCCCGGGCGCCGGTGCCCCCTTCGCCCCCGTCGTTCATGCCGTCGATGAGCGCGGCGAGCGCGTCGAGCTCCTTGGGGTACTCGTGCTCGGCGCGGTCGTACTTGCGCGAGATGGGACGGAAGATCTCCGTCGACACCTGGTGCGCCTGGTTGATCAGCAGGCCGAACTTCTTCGGTACCTCGAGATTAATTCCCATCAGACCAGCACCACGCCTTCCATGACGCCGGCGGCGCGCAGGTCGCGGTACCACCGCTCCACCGGATGTTCCTTCACGTAGCCGTGCCCGCCGAGCAGCTGCACGCCGTTCGTCCCGATCTGCATGCCGTACTCGGCCGTGAGCCGCCGGGACAGCGCCGCCTCGCGGGCGAAGCTGCGGCCCTGCTCGGCGCGCGCGGCCGCGCGCAGCATGGTGAGCCGGGCGCCCTCGAGCTCGATGCCGATGTTGGCGACCATGAACGCGACCGCCTGGCGGTTGCTGATCGGCTCGCCGAACGCCTTGCGCTCGTTGACGTAAGGGATCACGTAGTCGAGCACCGCACGGCCGGTGCCGCAGGCGAGCGCCGCCCAGCCGATCCGAGAGAGCCTGATGCACTCGGCGTATGTGTCGGCGGAGCCGTCGCCGAGCAGCGCCGACTCCGGCAGGTGGACGTTCTCGAGCACCAGGCGGGCGGTTGCCGCGGCGCGGATGCCCATCGCCGGCTCCGGCTCGGTGAGCACCCCGGACGTCCCGGACTCGACGACGAACAGCGCTGGTGAGCCTTCGAGATCGGCGGCGACGACGAACAACTCGCCGGTGGCCGCGCGGGGGACCAGCGACTTGACGCCGGAAAGCGTGAACCCGCCGCCCGGGTCGCGGGTCGCCGTGGTGTGCAGCGCGAACGGGTCGAAGAGCGGCCGCGGCTCGAGTACGGCCAGCGCGGCGGCGGGGACGTCGTCGCCCACGAAAGCCGGCAGATATGTCGACTGCTGCTCCTCGGTGCCCCACAAGGACAGCGCATTGCTCACCGCTGCAGGTGCGAGGCAGGCGACGGCGAGGCCCATGTCGCCGTAGGCCAGCGCTTCGGCGACGAGCGCGCTGGTGGTCGCCGAGCGCTCGCTGCCCATGCCGCCGAGCGCGTCCGGAACGCCGACGAGCGTGACACCGAGTTCGGCGACGGACTGTTTGAGGATCGTGTCCGGCGCGGCGCACTGGGTGTCTGCCCCGGCGGCCGCCGGACGCAGCTTCTCCTCGGCGAACTCCCGCGTCGCGTCGACGATCATCTTCTGCTCGTCGTCGGGCGTGAGGTCGAACAGGTCGCGTCCCGGCGCCGTCTTGGGACGCTCTGGCGAGCTGCGCCGCTGCGAGGCGGCGAACGTGCGGTTCGCGACGCCGACGGAACGGAAGCCCACCCTGCTGGTCTGGTACACCGCCCGTTCGAAGGGACCGCGCAGGTTCAGCTTGTCGATGATGCCGACACTCGCGAGTCGGTTCAGCGCGGCCAGCCCGACGCCCATCGCGTCTCGGCCGCGCCGGTTGCGCCCGGACATCCGTGCTCCCTTGTTCGTCGGGATCCGTAAAGTCAGTGGTACAGCTAGTTCCAGGTAAATCTACCTGCCGGTCGCGGCTGTGCAATGCCGGAGTGACCGACGCCCTAGCCCTGCGTCGGGGAACGGTCGGGATCTAAGCTTCGTTGAAAGCAACGAGATCACCCGAACACCGACGAACACCGACCCGGTCGACCAAGCCGGGCGAGAGCAAGGTACTGCGAGGAGGCAGGGCGGCAATGGCCCAGAACCCCGTCATCAACCGGTTCGGCCGCGCGGCGGGCGGTAACGACCCGTCGACACCGAGCGCAGTCGACCTGCAGAAGATGTACGACCGGCCCGCCTACGAAGGGCCGCGCGCGGGGTACATGACCCTCGACGACGTCGTCCAGCGCACCGCGGCGATGCTCGGGACCATCCTCGTCGCCGGCGCGGTGGCTTGGGTGGCGCTGCCGGAGCACCTGTGGCTGCCGGCGCTGATGATCTCGGCGATGGGCGGGCTCGCGCTCGGGCTCTACATGTCCTTCTCGATGAAGGTCAACGCCGGGCTCGCGCTGGTGTACTCCGCGCTCGAGGGCGTGGCGCTCGGCGCGATCAGCCACCTCTTCGAGCAGCGCTGGCACGGCATCGTCATCCAGGCGGTCACCGGAACCGTCATGGTCGCCGCCGGGATGCTCGTGGTCTACAAGGTGGGCGCGATCCGGGTCACCCCGAAGCTCACCCGCATCGTGGTCGGCGCGACCATCGGCGTGTTCGGCCTGATGGTCGTCAACATGCTCGCCTACCTGTTCACGCCCGGCGGGCTGGGCCTGCGCACCGGCGGGCCGCTGGCGATCGTCTTCAGCCTGCTCTGCATCGCCATCGCCGCGTTCAACCTGGTGATGGACTTCGACATGATCGAGCGCGGCATCCGGCAGGGGGCGCCGCAGAAGTTCGCCTGGTACGCCGCCTTCGGCCTCACGGTGACCCTGGTCTGGCTCTACATCGAGATCCTGCGCCTGCTCGGCTACTCCAGGCGCTAGCACGCATCGACCTCGGGTGGCCGATCTTCCTGCGCCTGGGCCACCATGGCCGCTGGGATGCAGGAAGGTCACCGGGGCGGTGACGCGCGGGATGGGCGTCAGCTGAGCCGATCTTCCTGCGCAGGGATCGTTACCGGCGCGCGGGTGCAGGAAGATTGCAGCGCAGTACTTGCCGTGTTGGTGTTCCTGCGCGTCCTCAGCTCAGGCGCTCGACGATCATCGCCATGCCCTGGCCGCCGCCGACGCACATCGTCTCCAGGCCGAACTGCGCGTCGTGCGTCTGCAGCGAGTTGAGCAGCGTGGTGGTGATGCGCGCGCCGGTCATTCCGAACGGGTGGCCGACGGCGATCGCGCCGCCGTTGACGTTGAGCCGGTCCATGTCGCTGCCGAGCTCACGCTGCGAGGCGAGCACCTGCGCGGCGAACGCCTCGTTGATCTCGACGAGGTCGATGTCGCCGATGCTCATCCCGGCGTGCGCCAGCGCCCGGCGGGTCGCCTCGACCGGGCCCATGCCCATGATCTCCGGCGAGAGCCCGGAAACCCCGGTCGCGACGATGCGGGCGAGCGGCGTCAAGCCGAGCTGCCGGGCCTTCTCGTCGCTGGTGATGACGACGGCGGCGGCGCCGTCGTTGAGCGGGCAGCAGTTCCCGGCGGTCACCCGGCCGTCCGGACGGAACACCGGCTTGAGCTGCGACACGGCCTCGTAGGTGACCCCCGCGCGCGGGCCGTCGTCCTTTGCGACCTGGCTTCCGTCGGGCAGCGTGACGGGCGTGATCTCGCGCGCCCAGAAGCCGTTCGCGATCGCCTGCTCGGCCAGGTTCTGCGACCGGACGCCGAAGTGGTCCATGTCCTCGCGGGTGACGTCGTAGGCCAGCGCGACGTTCTCGGCGGTCTGCCCCATGGCGATATAGACGTCGGGCAGCAGGCCGTCCTCGCGCGGGTCGTGCCACTCCGCCGCCCCCGACTCGGCGGCCTTGGCCGAGCGGGCCATGGCGTCGGCGAACAACGGGTTGCGGGTGTCCGGCCAGCCGTCCGAGCTGCCGTTGACGAACCGAGAAACGGTCTCCACACCCGCCGACACGAACGCGTCGCCCTCGCCGGCCTTGATGGCGTGAAAGGCCATTCGGGACGTCTGCAGCGACGACGAGCAGTAGCGGTTGACGGTGGTGCCGGGCAGGAAGTCGTAGCCGAGCTGGACGGCGACGGTGCGCCCGATGTTGAACCCGGACTCCCCGCCTGGCTGCCCGCAGCCCATCATCAGGTCGTCGAGGTCGTGCGGGTCCAGCGCGGGCACCTTGTCCAAGGCGGCGCGCACGATCTGGGCGGCGAGGTCGTCCGGACGGATGCTCACGAGCGAGCCCTTCGCGGCACGGCCGATCGGCGACCGGGCTGTCGAGACGATGACGGCTTCGGGCATGAGGGCTCCTCGGGATCGGACGGAACGTCGCTTTCGATGCTGCCACCGCCGCTGGGCGGACGAGACGGTGGCCGGTTCACTCGCCCGGCGCGACGACGGGCACGGCGTCCTCGGGCGAGGCCGGCGGACGCGAGCGGCGGCGCGGCAGGCGGCGCCGCAGTTGCGCCAGCGGTCCCCGGCGGTTCTCGGTGCGGCCGAACCGCTCGGCGCCGGCGACCTCGGTGCCTGGGTGGGCGACGGCCTGCGCCGCGGCCCGGGCCACCGGCTTGACCCGCCGCGTGGTGAACGCACTCGCCGAGCGCGCGCGGGTGCGCAGGCCGAGCGCGTCCAGGCACGAGGGCAGGACCGCCGCGGCTGCCTCGGCATATCCGGCGGCCGACGGGTGGAACCGATCGTCGGAGAACAGGTCCAGCTGCGTCATGAACAGCGGGCCGAGCAGGTCACCCAGTGACACGGTCCGGCCGCCGGCGCGCACCACGGCCACCGTCTGCTCACGGGCGAGCTGGCGTGAAAGCCGGCGCGCGTAGGCGCGCAGTGGCTGGGCGAGCGGGCGGATGGTCCCGAGGTCGGGACAGGTGCCGACCACCACCTCCGCGCCCATGCTGCGCAGCACGGCGACAGCGTCCTCGAGGTAGGGAACGGCCAGCCCCGGTGCGGTGCGCTCGGTGACGTCGTTCGCGCCGATCATGATGACCGCGAGATCGGGGTGCGCGCGCCCGAGCGCGAGCAGCTGTCGCGGCAGGTCGACCGAGCGCGCCCCGACGACGGCGACATTGCTGACGTGCACCGGACGGCGGGCGGCCTCGGAGATCCCGATCGCGATCTGGGCGGCGGGAGTGTCCCGATCGCGGGCGACGCCGTAGCCGGCCGCGGTCGAATCCCCGAGCATGGCCAGCCGGATCGGCGGACGGGACGGGCTCACCCCTGCCGCTGCCCACACGGTGTCGTGCGAGACCGGGGGCGGGTCGACCGCGCGGGGGATGCGTCGCCGGGCCAGTCGTGTCTCGGCATACATGAGCGCGATGAGCGCGGCGGCGCCCGTGGTCGCGGCCGCGCTGAATCCGCCCGCGGCGTAGAGGGCGATTCGGTGGAGTCGCCCGTCGTACGTCACGTCAGACGAGGCTAGCGTGTCGGGCATGCGCTACAGCGATTCAGTCGTGGACCTGATCGGCAACACCCCGCTGGTCAGGCTCAACAAGGTGACCGGAACATCCGCCGCGGGGCCGCTCGTACTCGCCAAGGTCGAGTACTTCAATCCGGGCGGCTCGGTGAAGGACCGCATCGCGGCCCGGATGATCGAGGCGGCCGAGCAGAGCGGCGAGCTCCGGCCCGGCGGGACGATCGTCGAGCCGACGTCCGGCAACACGGGCATTGGCCTCGCCATCATCGCCCAGCAGCGCGGCTACCGGTGCATCTTCGTCTGTCCCGACAAGGTGAGCCGCGACAAGATCGACACCTTGCGGGCGTACGGCGCCGAGGTCGTGGTCTGCCCCACCGCCGTCGCTCCCGAGGACCCGCGCTCCTACTACTCGGTGTCGGACCGGCTGGCGCGCGAGACCGAGGGCGGCTGGAAGCCCGACCAGTACGCCAATCCCAACAACCCCCGCTCGCACTACGAGACGACCGGCCCGGAGATCTGGGAGCAGACCGATGGGCGGATCACACACTTCGTCGCGGGTATCGGTACCGGCGGCACGATCAGCGGGATCGGGCGCTACCTCAAGGAGAAGTCCGAGGGCCGGGTGCGGATCATCGGCGCGGACCCCGAGGGCTCGGTGTACTCCGGCGGAACCGGCCGGCCGTACCTCGTCGAAGGCGTGGGCGAGGACTTCTGGCCGTCCACCTACGAGCGCGACGTCTGCGACGAGATCATCGCCGTCTCCGACGCCGACTCCTTCCGCATGACCCGGCGGCTCGCTCGCGAGGAAGGCCTGCTCGTCGGCGGGTCGTGCGGCATGGCGGCCGTCGCCGCCGTGCAGGTGGCTCAGCGGTGCGGGCCGGACGACGTGGTGGTCGTGCTGCTGCCCGACGGGGGCCGCGGCTACCTCTCCAAGATCTTCAACGACGAGTGGCTCGCCGACTACGGCTTCGTGGAGGCGGCGGGCGAGGAGACGGTCGGCGACGTGCTGCGCGCCAAGTCGGGCGAGACGCCGTCGCTGGTGCACGGCCACCCGAACGAGACGGTCCGCGACGCGATCGACATCCTGCGCGAGTACGGCGTCTCGCAGATGCCGGTCGTGAGCGCCGAGCCGCCAGTGACGGCCGGCGAGGTCGTGGGCTCGGTCTCGGAGCGGGCGCTGCTCGAGGAGCTGTTCGCCGGACGCGCGTCGCTCGCCGACGCGCTGGAGCCGCATATGTCGCCGCCGCTGCCGATCATCGGCTCCGGCGAGCCGGTGTCGGTCGCGATGGACCACCTCAGCAAGGCCGACGCACTGCTGGTGCACGTCGACGGCAAGCCCGCCGGCGTGATCACCCGCCAGGATCTGCTCGGTCACCTCGCCGGAGGCCAGCAGTGACGGCTCCCGGGTTCAACACGCGCGCCATCCACGCCGGGCAGGAGCCCGACCCGCACACCGGCGCGGTCACCGTGCCGATCTACGCGACATCGACCTACAAGCAGGACGGCGTGGGCGGGCTGCGCGGCGGTTACGAATACAGCCGCAGCGCCAACCCCACCCGCACCGCGCTCGAGGAGGCGCTGGCCGCGCTCGAAGGCGGCACGCGCGGGTTGGCCTTCGCCAGCGGGCTCGCCGCGGAGGACACCTTCTTCCGGACGGCCTGCCGGCCCGGCGACCACGTGATCCTGCCCGACGACGCCTACGGCGGCACCTTCCGCCTGGTCGCGAAGGTGCTCGCGAACTGGGGCCTGGAGTACACCGCCGTGCCGCTGGGGGAGCCGGACGCGGTGCGTGCGGCGCTGCGTCCGAACACCAGGGTCGTCTGGTGCGAGACGCCGACGAACCCGCTGCTCGGCATCGCCGACATCGCGCAGCTGGCCGAGATCGCCCACGACGGTGGCGCGCTGCTGGTCGTGGACAACACCTTCGCCTCGCCGTACCTGCAGCAGCCGCTCGGGCTGGGTGCCGACGTCGTCGTCCACTCGACCACCAAGTACCTCGGGGGCCACTCGGACGTCGTCGGCGGCGCGCTGATCACCGCCGACACCGAGCTCGCCGAGCGGCTGGCCTTCCACCAGAACTCGATGGGCGCCGTGGCCGGCCCGTTCGACGCGTGGCTGGTGCTGCGCGGCATCAAGACGCTGGGTGTGCGGATGGACCGGCACTGCAGCAACGCCGAGCAGGTCGTGCAGTTCCTGCTCGGCCACCCGGCGGTCGACCGGGTGCTCTACCCCGGCCTGCCCGAGCATCCCGGCCACGAGGTCGCCGCCAAGCAGATGCGCGGGTTCGGCGGCATGGTGTCCTTCACGCTGCGCGGCGGCGTGGAGAGCGCCTTGAAGACCTGCGGGCTGGTATCGGTGTTCACCCTCGGCGAGTCCCTCGGCGGGGTCGAGTCGCTCATCGAGCACCCGGGGCGGATGACGCATGCGAGCGTCGTCGGCTCGCCACTGCAGGTGCCCGACGACCTCGTGCGACTGTCCGTGGGCATCGAGGACGCCGCCGACCTGATCGCCGATCTGGCCTCAGCGCTGGCGTAGGGCGCGCCACTCGTCGGCCAGGATCGCGAAGTCGATCTCGTCGCTCCACTCGCCCTTGAACCACTCGTTCTGGACGAGATGGGCCTCCTGCCGCATGCCGAGGCGGCGGAGCACCTGTGCCGATGCCTCGTTTCGCGCGTCGATGCAGCCGATGATGCGGTGCAGGCCGAGGCCGTCGAAGCCCAGGTCGAGCAGGGCGGCGGCGGCCTCGGTGGCATAGCCGTGGCCGTGGTCGTCAGGGTTGAAGGCGTAGCCGATCTCGCCGCTGCGGTGCTGCTCGCTGCGCCAGAACAGCAGGACGTCGCCGATCAGCCGGCCGGTGTCGCCGAGCAGTACCGCCAGCCACAGGTGCTGGCCGGCCTCGGTCAGGGCGGTGCGCCGCTGCTCGCGGATGACCTCCGCGATGCGGTCCCGGCCGCGCGGCTCGTAGGGGACGTAGCGGCACACGTCGGCGCGCGACTGGTAGGCCGCCATGGCGTCCGGGTCGGTTTCGGCGTCGACGGGCCGCAGCAGAAGCCGCTCGGTGCGCAGCGGGAAGTCGGGGGCAAGCACTGCTGCAGCGTAGGGCCGGCGTCAGACAGCACGTGGGCGGCGGCGCGCCGACTCGCTACCGTCAGGGCATGGAGTGCAGCGCCGCAGCGGTGTGGGACGACGCCTACCTGGCGTACGACTTCGGCGAGCACCCCCTCAACCCGGTCCGTCTCGACCTGACCGTCCGGATGGCGCGCGAGCTCGGCGTCCTCGAGCGGCTGAAGATCGAGGCACCGAAACCGGCCGACGAGAGCCAGTTGCTGACGATCCACTCCGCCGACTACCTGCAGGCGGTGCGCACCGCGAGCGCCGACCAGAGCTTCGCCGGGTTCGGGCTGGGTACCGACGACGACCCGGTGTTCGCCGGCATGTACGACGCTGCGGCGCTGATCGCCGGCGGCTCGGCGCAGGCCGCGTTGCGCGTCTGGCTCGGCGAGACCGACCATGCGGTCAACATCGCCGGCGGCCTGCACCACGCGATGCGCACCTACGCCTCGGGGTTCTGCATCTTCAACGACGTGGTGCTCGGCATCCGCACACTGCTCGACGCCGGAGCCCAGAAGGTCGCTTACGTCGACATCGACGTGCACCACGGCGACGGCGTGCAGGCCGCGTTCTACGACGACCCGCGGGTGCTCACGGTCAGCCTGCACCAGGATCCGCGGACGCTGTTCCCGGGCACCGGGCTGCCTAACGAGATCGGGTCGGGCTCGGCCGCCGGCACCTCGGTGAACGTAGCGCTGCCGCCGGGCACCGGCGACGTCGGCTGGCTGCGGGCGTTCCGGGCGGTGGTGCCCGGTGCGGTGCGGGCGTTCGCGCCGGACGTCCTGGTGACCCAGTGCGGCTGCGACACCCACCACGAGGATCCGCTCGCGAACCTGGAGCTGACGATCGACGGACAGCGCGCCGCGATCGGCGAACTGCACAAGCTGGCGCACGAGGCGGCGTCGGGCCGTTGGGTCGCGTACGGCGGCGGCGGGTACGGCCTCGTCCGCTGCGTACCGCGCACGTGGACGCACCTGCTCGCCGAGGTGTCCGGGCTGCAGGTCGCGCCCGAGACGCCGGTGCCCGAGGGCTGGGTGCGGCACCTGCGCGAGCGCGGCCTGCGCATGGAGCTGCCCGAGCGGATGGGGGAGCGGCCGGTGCCCGAGGTGGTGCCCTGGGTGCCGGGAGACTCGCAGGCGAGCAGCTGGCTCGACAGTGCGATCTCCGCAACGCGCCGCGCGGTGTTCCCCCTGCTCGGCCTGGACCCGGACGATCCGCGTGACTGAGACCTCGGCCCCGCCCGCGCCGCCGCCGCACTGGGAAGCGGACGTCGTCGCCGCCGACGGCGGTACCGTGCACCTGCGGCCGGTGCGGCCCACCGACGCCGACGCGCTCGTCGCCTTCCACGGCGGGCTGTCGCAGCGCACCCGCTACCTGCGCTATTTCTCTGCCTACCCGCGCATCCCGGCCAAGGACCTGCACCGCTTCGCGAACGTCGACCATCACGACCGGGTCGCCCTGCTCGCCGAGCTCGCGGGCGAGATCATCGCGGTGGGACGGTACGAGCGGCTGGCCGGCACCGACGAGGCCGAGGTGGCGTTCGTGGTCGCCGACGCCCATCAGGGGCGCGGCATCGGCTCGGTGCTGCTCGAGCACTTGGCGGCAGCGGCGCGCGAGCGCGGGCTCAAGCGGTTCGTCGCCGTGGTGCTCGCCGAGAACACCGGCATGATCCGCGTGTTCCGCGACGCCGGCTACGAGGTCACCCGGCACATCGAGTTCGGCGAGGTCAACCTCAGCTTCGACATCGACGAGACCTCGGTGACCGAAGCCGTGATGCGGGAGCGCGAGCAGCGCGCGGAGGCTCGCTCGATCGCGCGGCTGCTGCACCCGGCGTCGGTCGCGGTGGTAGGGGCGAGCAACGACGAAGGCAAGATCGGCAACGCGGTGTTCGGAAACCTCCTGCGGATGGGTTTCCAGGGCCGGCTCTACCCGATCAACCCCGACGCGGTGCACGTCGGGGGCGTTCCCGCCTACCCGTCCGTGCTCGACATACCGGACGGTATCGATCTGGTGGTGATCGCAGTGCCCGCGGCGTCCGTGCCCGAGGTCGTCGAGCAGTGCGCAGCCCGAGGCGTGCGCGGCCTGGTCGTGATCAGTGGCGGGTTCGGCGAGCGCGGCGACGACGCCGAGCGCGAAGCGGGCCGGCAGGCGCAGCGGGATCTCGTCACGTCGGCGCGGGTGCACGGCATGCGCGTCGTGGGTCCGAACTGTCTGGGCATGGTGAACACCGACGAATCCGTGCAGCTCAACGCCTCGCTGGCCCCGCTGCCGCCGCTCGCCGGCCGGGCCGGGTTCTTCTGCCAGTCCGGCGCTCTCGGGGTGGCCGTGCTCGGCGAGGCGTCGCGCCGCGGCCTCGGCGTGTCGACGTTCGTCTCGGCCGGCAACCGGGCCGACGTCTCGGGCAACGACCTGCTGCAGTACTGGGAGAGCGATCCGCGCACGGACGTCGTGCTGATGTACCTCGAGAGCTTCGGCAATCCGCGCAAGTTCGCCCGCCTCGCGCGCCGGCTCGGCCGCACGAAGCCGATCGTCGCGGTGAAGGGCGGGGCCGGCATGGTCGCCGGGCTGGCGTCCACCTCGGTGGAGATCCCGGAAGTCAGCGTGCGTGCGCTTTTCCAGCGGTCGGGCGTGATCAGGGTCGAGACCCTGGGTGATCTGTTCGACGTCGCGCTGCTGCTCACCTCGCAGCCGCTGCCCGCCGGGGGGCGGGTCGCCGTGGTGGGCAACTCCACTGCGCTGGGCACGCTGGTCACGAACTCGCTCGCAGAGCAGGGGCTCCGTCTGGCCCGGCTCGACGACATCGGTGTCCAGGCCGGCGCGGACGCCTTCGAAGCCGCCCTGCGGGCCGCGATCGACGATCCGGAGGTCGACTCGGCCATCGTCGTGTTCGTGCCGCCGCTGCAGCGCGGTTCGTCCGAGGAGGTCGCGACGGCGCTGCGGAACGTGGCGGCGAGCGGCGACAAGCCGATCCTGTCGACGTTCCTCGGCTTCGAGGGCGTGCCCAGCGGCCTCGCCGCGGCCGGCGAGCTCGCGCCGCCGAAGGGGTCGGTGCCCTCGTACCCCTCGCCGGAACGGGCCGTACGGGCGCTGGCCCGCGCGACGCGGTACTCCGTCTGGCGGCAGCGCCCGACCGGCGTGATCCCGCACTTCGACGACGCCGATCTGGAGCACGCGCGGTCCTGGGTGCGCTCCCTCGACGGCACGCCCCGCGAGCTGGACGCCGACGAGATCCGCCGGCTGCTCGCCGCAGCCGGGATGCGCATCGAGCAGCCGGGCGAGGCGGACGGCGGTATCGATGTCGAGCTGTCGGTGCGCGACGACCGTTCCTTCGGTGCCCTGGTGTCGTTCGGGCTGCGCGGGGTCGCCACCGAGCTGCTGGGCGACCGGGCCTACGCCGCGGTGCCGCTGACGACCGAGGACGCGACCGAACTGATCTCCGCGCCTCGCGCCGCGCCGCTGCTCGCCGGGTACGGCGGCCGGCCGGCGACCGACCGGTCGGCGCTGACCGAGCTGGCGTTGCGCTTGTCGGCGCTCGCCGATGCCCTGCCGGAGGTCCTCGAGTGCGACCTGTCGGTCACCGCCACGCCGGGGGGTGCCCAGGTGACCGGGGCACGGGTCCGGGTCGGACCGCCGATGGCCCGGCCCGACACCGGGCCGCGGCGGCTGCGCGGCATGTGACCCGTCAGTGGACGGGCGAGCCCTCGTTGCGGCCGGGGGTGACCGCTGAGCTGGGCAGTTGGGCGGGTTGCGAGCCCGCCGCGCCCAGCTGCTCGAGGAGGGCCGGGGGCGGGCGCCACCCGTAGCGCACGGCCGTGTCGCTGCTGACCACCACATCGCACGCCGGCAGGGTGAACGTGGCCGTGATCGCGGGCAGCGTTCTGCCGGGCGCGACGACCCCGATCATCGCGAGCGAGTAGGTGCGGCTCTGCGACGGTGCGGGGCAGCTGATGCCGAGCGGGTGTGTGGCGGCGGTGCGCAGACTCTCGGCGAGCGCGACCGCCTTGTTGCCGGTGACCAGCAACCGAGTTGGGGTTGCGGAGCCACCGGTGCGCTGCGGCGATCCGTACGAGCAGACGACGAAGGACCGGATCGGTGCCGGCAGCAGCTCGCCGGTCGAGTTCCCGGCGGGCGGCTTCGTGGCCGGCAGCGCGGCGGGGCAGCCGGGCACGGCGAGCGTCGTCGTGTTGTACGGCTGGTTGAGCCTTGGCACCGGCCCCGCTCCGTACGTACGACCGTTCGCGCCGCTCGGCCCGCCCGTGGGTGCGGTAGCCGGCCCGGCCAGACCGGATCCGTGGCCGGTGTCGCCGCCCGTGCCGACCAGGCCGGCGACCACGCCGCCGACCGCGGCCACGCACACCACGGTGGCCGCTGTCGAGAGGATCCGGCTGCGTCGTCGGGCGCGGTAGGCGCGGGCGCCGGCGACGACACGCTCGGCATCCAGTTCGTCGCCCTCACCGTCGCGCAGGGCCGCCCGCAGGTCGAACTCCGTGGGGCTCACCGGGCACCTCCTGACGTACTCGCGGCCTCGACACGCAACCTGGCCAGGGCCCGCGCGCAGCTGCTCTTCACCGTTCCGACAGGGATGCCGAGGGTGTCCGCGGTGTCCTGCTCGGACAGGTCGCAGTAGTAGCGCAACACCACCACGGCGCGTTCGCGGGCGGACAGCCCCGACAACATCCGGCGCAGCTCGTCGCGCATGTCCGAGGCTGCGACGTCGGCCGACGCGGTCGGCTGTTCGGGCAGCGTCTCCGTAGGCCGCTCGCCCCACCACTTGCGCCGCGACTGGTCGATGTGCGCCGTCACGAGCGCCTTGCGGGCGTAGGGGAGTGGGGCTTCGATACGCCCCCATTTGAGGTAGACCTTGGTGAGTGCTGTTTGCACGAGATCCTCGCCGCGGTGGTGGTCTCCGGTCAGCAGGCGAGCGGCATGCAGCAACGTGGCGCCGTTCTGCTCGACGAACGCGCGGAATCCGGCTTCGTCACGCACGTGCGTCTCCCGTTCTCGTGCCTGCCCCTAAGTGGACGAGGTGACGTGGGCTCGAGGTTCCGCGCCGAGCTCGCGCCACATCAGATGATGCGGGATCCCGGTCTCGCTGTGGGCGTACTCGCCGCCGTCGACGGTGAAACCGTGCCGCGCGTAGAACCGCATCGCGCTGGATCGGGCCTCGCACCAGAGCAACCGGCCGCCCCGCCGCCGCACCTCGTCGACCGCCGCCGCGAGCAACTGAGCGCCGATGCCGGTGCTGCGCCGCCCCTCCGCGGTCGCCATGCCGCGCAGCTGCCACGCGCCGCCGGCAGCGGGCCGGGCCGGAAAGTCCCGCGGCAGCACGAGGCACGCCGCGACGAGGGTGCCGTCGTCGTCGAAGGCGGCAAAGTGGACGGCGTCGGGGTTGTCGTCGCCATGCATCTGCGCGTCGGCGGGCCAGCTCGGCCGCAGCACGCTGCGCCGCAGCTCGCGGGTGGTGAGCTTGTCGGTGATCTCGATACGCATGGCTCGATCAGTGGCCAGGCTGGTAGACCATCAGGAAGACGATGCCCGCGAAGATCAGCGCGACCACGCCGCCGGCGGCTGCGATCCGGCCGGTGAGCGACACGACGGAGTCCTCCCGCTTGATGCGCTCGGTGGCCTGGTCGAGGGTCGGTGCCAGCCAGCCGAGCACCGCCGCCATCGCGGCGGCCCACAGGATGACCGACAGCCAGATCCACAGCTGCCCGAACGCGCCGACGTGCTTGCCGGGTGCGTCGGGGTCCTTCGCGCTCATCAGGCCCAAGCCGATCGCGACGACGATCAACGACGCGCCGGCATAGATCCGCAGGGTGCGTGCCGAGGCCGCGGTCGCGGAGCCGTCGCCGGTGCGCACGCCGCGGGCGGCGGTCGTCGCCGCATGTACGAGCGGGCCGATGGCGAAGATCGCGAACAGCAGGTGCAGGGCGAGAAGGATCTCGTACATGGAGCCGAGGCTATCCGGGGCACCGGCGTGCGAAGGGGCGGGCCACCGGTCCGGTGGCCCGCCCCTCACTTCATGCGCGTTGGTGCGGTGTCAGCTCGACGTCAGCTCAACGTCAGCGCGGTGTCGTCGACCAGGAACGAGGTCGCCAGCGAGGCGTCCTCCGTGCCCGTCCACTTGATCGTCACGGTCTTGCCCGCGTACGACGACAGGCTCACCGAGCGCTTCACGTAGCCGGTGCCCTGGTTCTTGTTGGACAGGGTCTGGACGGTCGTGCCGTTGGCGGTCACGGTCAGCTTGTCGTACGCGGTGCCCGTGCCCTCCTGGCTGTCGATCCACAGGTAGTAGCTCAGCGTCGCCGAGCACCCGGCGGGGATACTGACCGTCTGCGAGAGCGTGTCGGTGTGGGTGGTGCCGTAGCCGTCCATCCAGGCGTAGCCGTAGCCGGTGTGGGAGTACGCGCCGTCGGTGTTGATGACGCCGCTGGACGCGGTCCAGTTCGCCGAGCCCGACTCGAATCCCGGGTTGAGCAGCTTCTGGCCGCTGCAGCTGCCACCCGACGAGGAGATCGTCCAGGTGAACGAGGTGCTGCCAGAGGCGCCGGTGCTGTCGGTGGCGGTCACGGTGACCGAGAAGGTGCCTGCCGCCGACGGCGTCCCCGAGATCAAACCGCTCGCCGAATTGATCGACAACCCGGTCGGCAGCCCCGTGGCCGAGTAGGTCAGCGTCGCGCCGCCGGAGTCGGACGCCTGGATCTGCAGGCTGGTCGCGGTGCCCACGGTGCCGCTCTGGCTGCCGGGGTTGGTGACGCTGACGGTGTTGCCGCCGCCGGTGCCGCCACCGACGATGGCGTGCGAGATCGCGCAGTCGTTGGTGTCGTTCGACCAGGACGCCTGCTCGGCGAACGTGCCGGTGCTGAAGGTGATGTTCGCAGCGCCGCCCGGCTGGCCCGGCTGGATCCAGGCGCACTCGTCGGAGTTCTCCTGGCCGTTGTAGGAGCTGCCGGTGTGGTTGGTCCAGCCGCCCGCCGGGTTCTGGTCGGACATCATCTCGTGCCACTCGTGACCCAGGGTCATCGTGTAACCGTCGAGCGTGCCTGGGCTGTTGACGAAGCCGACGCCGCAGTTCGCACCGACGTCCATGTTGTAGGGCTGGTTGCTGAAGGCGATGTCGCCGTACGGCGAGGAGACGCCGACGTCACCGTTCCAGTCGTGCCACGCGCAGTAGCCCTGGGTCGGGCTCTGGTAGTTGTCGGGGTTCGTGCCGTGCGGCGAGAGGATCACGTAGTAGGCGTAACGGTTGGACGCGGCGGTGGTGTTGCCGAAGTGCGCTGCCGCATTTACCGCCTCGGTGCCCAGCTGGGCAGCGGTCGCCGACGCCGGCGACGCCTTCGAGTTGTCGTACCAGACACCGGCGAGCACGCCGCCGCTCTGGTACGGGATGAACGAGGCGTTGGACGGGCAGCTCGTCGCGCCGCTCGCGACGTTCGGGCCGTCGCACCACTGGGTGAGGTCGGCCGACCACCGCTCGTTGTTGGTGCCGATGCCCTTGAACATGTTCTGGGCGGCCTCGGCGGCGTGGTCCGGGTCGCCGGAGAAGCTGCTGATCCCGTTGCTGACCGTCTGGGTGCCCCACTGGGTGCCGTAGAAGACGAGGTAGACCTTGGAGTGCCCGCTCTGCACGCCGATGCCGTCCACCCCACCGCCGTAGGAGAGCGTCTCGGGACCGGTGGTCGCAGCCGCGTGCTGCTGCGCCGCCCAGGCGGTCATCTTCTTGTGGACTGCGAGTGTGGGGACGGCCCCGTGCCGGTAGGCGTGGTGGTACGCCGGCGAGTAGGGGTTGGCGACGCCGTGCCCGGCCGGTGGTCGTGCCTGGGCCGAGGTCGACACACCGACCGCCAGCGCCGCGGTTGCGGCGAGGACGGCCAGCGTTGCGCTGCTGCGTTTCACGGATCCTCCGAGGGGGGAAGGAGAGAGCCACCCTTGTGGTGGCGCAGCACAACGTAAGGCTCAGGACATACCGGTGGATTGCTCCGAAACTGGCAGCTTGCAGACTGGCGGCAATCTGCCAGTTCCGGCGCGGCCCAGCCCGCTGCGTACGCGTCGGTACGGGTCAGTACGGGCCAGTACGGTGTGTACGGGTCGGTAGCGGTCAGTACCGGGGGATCGGGAAGGCCGCCGTGCGCACCACGCGCAGGGCGTAGTTCATGTCGAACTTCTCCGTCACCGGCGTGATCCACGGCCGACTGACCCACAGGTAGGCGTCGACGTGCTGCCGGGCCAGGCGGTTGGCCCAGGCGGGCAGGCCCCACTCCGCATTGGCCACGTCAGTGGTCGGCGGGATGCCGAGCGTGACGCAGTGGGTCTCGCTTCGCGTCTTGCACCGCCGGGCGTTGTTGAAGTTGCTGCCCGGTGCGTGGCGCTGCCAGTACCAGGATCCGGTGAACGGGCGCCCGTTGTCACCGGTGTCGACGACGAAGTGCCGGCCGGGGTAGCCCCGCCGCGCGAGCCCGGCGACGACCCGCGAGCCGAAGGCGATCTGGTCCTTCACCGAGTCGAAGTGGGTGGTGCCGAGTTCGAAACCGCGGGCGTGCGCGATGCCGTCGCGGACGAGCAACGACACCTCGCGGCCGACCTTGCCGTGCAGCCAGTCGGCTGAGCCGCCCTCGATGTAGACGGTCGTGTTCGGCAGCGCACTGAGCGTCTTGGTGGCCCAGGCGAGCAGTTGCTCGTAGACGTGCGATCCGTGCGGCGCGCACAGGGCCACCGGTCCGTCCGGTTGCTGGATGATCAAGGTGTGGGTGTTGCCGATGGCCGCGGCGGCGCGCCGGATCCACGTCCGGTACTGCACCCGCTCGGCCTGCGTTGGCAGCCGCGTGCAGGCTTCGCGCTCCCACGGCTGCATGTCGAAGAACGTCATCTGGACGAGGACGTTCGGGTTGCCGTGCGTGGTGTTGTCGATGTAGTCGGTGACGTGCGAGGCGATCTCGTCCGGCGACAACCACGGTCCGAACCACTTGGCCTTGGGTGTCAGCGCGATCTTCGCAAGCATCTTGTGGGTCGTCCCGGTCGACTGGGCGTACGGAGGCCAGGCCGGGTCGGCGGGCCCCTCGTACGTGCCCCACTTCATCCCGGTGAGCGGGTTGCGCCGCCGCGCCGGAACGACGTGGCGAGCCTGCGGGACTGCGGACACAGTGGACTTACTGACCACAGTGGAAGAGGCGTCTCGGGACGCCGCGACGTGGTCGGTCGGCCGCGCTGCCGTTGGGCTCGGTGCGGCAAATGCGGGTGAAGCGAGGGACGTGCCAGCCAGGATGGTGGCCGTCGCGGCGAGCAGCCGCGCGTGCGCTGCGCGGCGGGAACCGTTGAGTGCGCTCATCAGGGTTTCCGTCATCGGACAGGGGCCGCGTCGGCACCCCCTCTGCCGGCACAGCCACGGTTGTCCCCCCGCGGGCCGAAAAGACCATACAACGCGTTGGCCGAAGTTGTCTCCCCTCGCCAGTTCGCCGCTTGTCAGCCCCGTGTCAGGTCAGTCCTCGGGTCAGTCCTTGTCGAGGCGGGCGAGCTGGTCCTCGGTGAGTTCGAGATCTGCGGCTGCCGCCGAGTCCCGGATCGACTGCGGGCGCTTGGCGCCGGGGATGGGGATGACCGTCGGCGACTGCGCGAGTTCCCAGGCCAGCGCGACCTGCTGGGCGCTGACGCCGAGTTCCTCGGCGACTTCTGCGAAGCCGGGATGCAAGCTAGCCAGTTCCTTCGCGTCGCCGAGGCCGCCGAGCGGGCTCCAGGGCAAAAACGCGAGACCGAGCTCGTCGCACAGATCGATCTCCGGCCGGCTGCTGCGGAACGCAGGGGAGAACTGGTTCTGCACGCTCACCAGCGCGTCGCCGAGGATGTCGTGGGCCTGGCGGATCTGGGCCGGGCTCGCGTTCGACAGGCCGACCATGCGCACCTTGCCAGAATCGGCGATCTCCTTCAGCGTGCCCATGACCTCGGCGTAGTCGACGTTGGGGTCGGGACGGTGGTGCTGCCACAGCGCGATCTGCTCGATCCCGAGCCGGCGCAGGCTGTCGTCGACCGCGGCGACGAGATGATCGTGCGAGCTGTCGACCGCCCAGCCGCCGCCCTCGGTGCGCACGTGCCCACCCTTGGTGGCCAGCAGCACCTGGTCGCGCACGCCGAGCTCGTCCAACAGCCCGGCGATCAACTTCTCGTTCTCGCCCTGCGCCGCCGCGCCGAGATCGTCGCCGGGTCCGTAGGCGTCGGCGGTGTCGAAGAGGGTCACGCCGGCGTCCAGCGCGGCGCGGACCGTGTCGGCCAGCTGCTCGCGCGGTTGGGCACCGCTCTGGTCGAAGGTCATCAGGCCGAGGCCGATCGCGCCCACCTGCGTACGTCCGACTGTGTCGTTACCGATCTCGCGTGTCTGCATGGACAAAGCCTTCCCGCGCGCGAGCACCGGGCAACCTGGCACGATCCACGCCATGCGTGGCAGAACTCACCATCTCGTCGTGGACTGTCCGGACCCGCGCGCGCTCGCGAGGTTCTACTCGGCGCTGCTCGGTCAGCCGGTCACCTACGACAGCGACGATTTCGTCGTCGTGGCCGCGGACTCGACTACGTCGGGCCTGGCGTTCCAGCGCGCCCCGGATTCCCGGGCGCCCACCTGGCCGGATCCCGAGGTCCCGCAGCAGATGCACCTGGACATCATGGTCGAGGATGTCGCGGCGGCAACGCCGGACGTGCTCGCTCTCGGCGCGACCGCGCTGGCTGCCGACGGCGTTTTTGCCGATCCGGCCGGGCATCCCTTCTGTCTGATACCGCGACCGCGCTGGGCGCCGCCGATCAGCGATTGAGCGTCACTCGTCCGCCGCTTTGGGAACGACGACGACCGGGCATGCGGCGTGGGTCACGACGTGGTGGCTCACCGAGCCGAGTACGACGCCGACGAACTCGCCGTGACCGCGTGAGCCCACCACCAGCAGGTCGGCGGGGGTGACGACGTCGAGGAGCACCTTGGCCGGATGCCCTTCGACCGCCTCCTGGGTCACCGGGGGGGTGTCGGTATGGTGCTCGGCCCGGTCGCGGTTGCACGCGGCGGTGACGACGGATTCGACGAGCCTGTTCACGGACGCCTCGGCGGCTGTGCGATGTACCCCCACCGCCTCGTGCTCGGAGATGCCGATGTCCTCGGCGATGGTGCCGGGCGCGCCCGAGACCGAGTCACCAACCGGGCCGCGCAGGGCTCCCATGGTGTTGGCGCCGGGGTCGGTGCCGGTCGGGTGATAGCGCCAGGCCAGCACGACGTGCACCGGCACGTTGCGCAGCCGCGCCTCTTGCAACGCCCAGCGCAGTGCGGCCTGCGAGCCCCGCGAGCCGTCGACGCCGACGACGAGCCGGCCTGACGCCGGACGATCGGCGGGTGGGCGCGGCGGGCCTGAGGCAGGCGACGATTCGACCATGAAAGAACGATCTTCCCGGCGCGGCGGGGCCGGTAGGGCAGTTCGGCCCTGCTCGGCCGGGGGCTAGGCCGACTCGGCGATGAGCCTCGCCACCGGCGGCGACCAGTACCCCGCGTAGCGCTGCCGCAGTTGCGGGATGCGCCAGTCGTCCCCCTCGACGACCTGGCGGCATCGGTAGGTCTCGCAGTGGCACACCAGCACGAACGCGGGGTCGGTCGTGGACAGCGCGTAGTCGGTCGCGAGCTCTTCGCCTGCGCGCACGTCGCGAAGCGTCACGAGGGTGCGCTCGTCGGCCCAGCCGAGCGTCGGGTCGCAACTGTGGTTCACCGTCCCCAGCCCGGCAGGCGAGGTGGGCGGGTCGGCGTAGCGGAAGACCACGTCGCCCGCCGGGATCGGCGCGGCAGCGAAGCTGCCGTGCCCGGCGATCGCCGAACGCTGCGTCACCACCGACGGGTGACGGGTCTCGAGCGCGGGCTCCGACGCCGGGGTGCTCATCCGGCGCGTCGCTTCCCGCGCCTGTTGGTCAGGTAGTCGGCGACCACGTACTCGCCGAGCGCGCCCTGCTTGGGCTGGAAGACGCGGCCTCCGTTGCGCTTGCCGACCTCTTGCATGAACGCCACCAGCCGGGGGTCGTCGTCGAGCATGAAGATGTTGATCGTGGCGCCGCGGCGGGTGCACCGCTCGACCTCGGCGAGGGTGGCCGCGATCGTCTGCTGGGTCGGCGGCCAGGCGAAGTCGGCGAACCCGTCCGCGGCCAGGTGCGCGGTCGGCTCTCCGTCGGTGATGACGAGGATGAGCGGTTCGGCGTCGCGGTGCTTGTCGAGATGCCGGCGCGCCAGCATCAGCCCGTGCTGCAGGTTCGTGCCCTGCACCCGGTCCCAGTCGTGCTCGACCAGCGTGTTCGGCGACATCACCCGGGCGTAGTCGGAGAACCCGATGATCTCGATCGCGTCCTGCGGGTACTGCGTGGTCACCAGCGAGTGCAGCGCCAGTGCGGTGGTCTTCGCCTCGCCCCAGGTGCCCCGCAGTTCCATCGAGTAGGACATGTCCACCAGCAGGGCGATGGCCGCCGACGATCGCCGCTCGGTCTCGACGACCTCGAAATCCTCGGCGGCCAGGCGAAGGTCCGCAGCACCCGGCGTGCGCAGCACGGCGTTGCGGACGGTGCGCACCACGTCGAGCGGCTGCTCGTCGCCGAACTGCCATGCCCGGCTCGCGCCTGTGATCTCTCCGGCGGCGCCGGCGTCGCGGACGTCGTGCCCGCCGCGGCCGCGCGACTCGACCATGGCGAAGACGCGACGGAGCGCGGTGCTGCCCAGCCGCCGCAAGGCGCGCGGCGTCAGCCGCAGCCCGTCACCACCGCGCTGGACGTATCCCTGCTCGCGCAGTTCACGCTCGATACGGCGCAGCTGGGCCATGTCCTGCACCGCTGCCCGGCCGAGAGCGCGTTCGATCATCTCCTCGTCGATGTCGTCCAGGCTCGCCCCGGGATAGTCCTGACCGAGCAACTCGTCGAGCTGGTCCAGGTCGGCCAGCTCGGCCAGTGCGCCGGTCGCGTCGGCGAAGCCCATGCCCTGCTGGCCGTCCATCCGGGCGCGCCCGCCCCACTGCAGGTCCGGCCGTGCCGAACGCAGGCCGCTCTGCAGCCGCGCCAGCTCGTTCGCCAGCCCGGCGTTGCCCATCGCCTCGGCCATCAGCGCTTCGAGTTCGGCACGCTGTTCCGGAGTGAGGCTGTCGAGCAGCCGCTGCGCGGCGGCGGCGCGTCGGGCCAGCGAGTCGATCAGCTCGTCGAGGTTGCGTGGCTGATCGGGGAAGTACTCCCCGTACTGCTGCATGAACTCGTCGAACTGTTCCTGCGTGTGTTCGCCGCGGGCGTCGGCGTCGAGCATCTCGTTGAGCGCCTGCATCATCTGCCGCACCCGCTCGAGATCTTCCGACGTCGCGCTCTGCAGCGCGTTCTTCATGCCGGCGAACTGGGCGTCGAGCACCTCGTCGCGCAGCAGCTGGTTGATCTGCTCGAACGTCGCGCGGGCCTCCGGGGAGCGCCACTGGTAGTCGGCGAGCTGCGAGACGGCGCGGGCGGTGTCGCGCGGCAGGTTGTCGAGCTCGGCCTCGGCCATCCGCGCGGCGTCCGAGGGGTCGGGGAACAGGGCCCGCCGCTCCTGTTCCACCGCGGTGTCGAGCAGCTCGCGGATCTGGTCGAGCGTGCCGTCGAGGCGGCCCGAGCGGCGCAGTTCGCGAGCACGCTCCCGGGCCTTGCGGCGCAGCGAGTCGAGCCCGTCGCGGCCGGTCGTGCCGCGGCGCAGCAGGCGGTTCAGCGCAGCGCGGGGCGACATCCCGGACAGCACGTCATCGCCGATCTCGTCGAGCGCGTCGCGGATGTCGTACGGCGGCTCCAGGGGATCGGGGCCGCTGCCCGGCGTCCACATGCCGTAGCGGTACTTGGCCATCAGCGGGCTCCTGCCTAGGCGCCGTAGACCGTGCGCGCGCCGTCGGTGTCCTTCGCCAGGCGCCGGTTGAGGTAGAGGCCCTCGAGCGCGAACTCCACGACCGAGGCGGCCACCCCGACCGCGGCCGGCCCCTCGCCGACGCCGTCGGGCTCGAGCCGGTCGAGAAGCGCGGATAGGACGGGGACGGGGCCGAGCTGGGTGAGCAGGTCCTGCGCGCCGATGCCATCGCCGGTGGTGATCGTGAGTCCGTTGTCGAACCGCTCCTGCAGCGGGCGCAGATCCAGGCCGGCGAGCCGGGAGCGGAACGTCTCGACCTCTGCCCGGCGCAGCAGGTGCTCGAGAACCTCGAACTCGCGTCCCTCGTCCGCGTCGTCGAACTCGACCTTGCCGCGCGAGGCGGGCACGATCGCCGGCAGGTCGCACACTCGCGCCACCGCCGCGTCCTCGTGCGCCACCGCGGCGCGGCGCACGGCCGACGCGGCGACCGTCTCGACAGCCGCGATCGCGAACCGCGCGGAGACGCCGGAGCGCTGGTCGACCTGCGGGGCGTCGCGGACCGCGCGGGCGAACCGGCCGACCACCTCGAGCAGGTGCGTCGGCACGAGCGGCGCCGCAAAGCTGCCAGTATCGAGGTCCTCCCACAGCACCGCGCTCTCCTGCGCGATGAGCGAGAGCTCGTCGGTCAGTTCCAGCGGGTAGTGGGTGCGCACCTCCGCACCGAAGCGGTCCTTCAACGGGGTGATGATCCGTCCGCGGTTGGTGTAGTCCTCGGGGTTCGCGCTCGCGACGACGAGCAGGTCCAGCGGCAGCCGCAGCTGGTAGCCGCGTACCTGGATGTCGCGTTCCTCGAGGACGTTGAGCAGCGCCACCTGGATCCGTTCGGCGAGATCCGGCAGCTCGTTGATCGCGAAGATGCCCCGGTTGGTACGCGGGACGAGGCCGTAGTGGACGGTCTCGGGGTCGCCGAGCGTACGGCCCTGCGCGACCTTGATCGGATCGATGTCGCCGATCAGGTCACCGACGCTGGTGTCCGGGGTGGCGAGCTTCTCACCGAAGCGCTCGCTGCGGTGTTTCCACGCCACGAGGGTGTCGTCGCCCTCGTCGGCCAGCAGCTGCAGGCAGCGTCCGCAGATCGGCGCGTAGGGGTGGTCGTTGATCTCGCAGCCTGCAACGACGGGTGTCCACTCGTCCAGCAAGCCCACCAGCGTGCGGATCACGCGAGTCTTTCCCTGGCCGCGCTCGCCCAGCAGCACGAGATCGTGCCCGGCCAGCAGCGCGCGTTCCACCTCGGGGACGACCGTGTCGTCGAAGCCGACGATCCCGGGCAGCGACGGCTCGCCGGCGCGCAGCCGATTGATCAGGTTCTGGCGGATCTCGGTCTTGACCGAACGGTGCACGTGTCCGGTATCCCGCAACTGTCCGAGGGTGCTGATCTCAGGTCGGCTCACTCCACGACGCTACGTCGCAGCCGCGCGGGACCGCCACCGTCGCAACCGGGGCCGGCTCACAGCTGCGTGGTGGCTAGGCGTACGCAGATCACCGCGCCCGCGGTAGGGCGAAGGGCCCGGTGGTCATGCAACGCTGTGCGCATGCCGAGCCGCAGCGAGCCGCGCCGCATCGACGAACTGGACGCCCGACTGCTGCGGGAGCTGGACGAATCGCCGCGGGTCGGTGTGCTGGAGCTCTCCAGACGCCTCGGCGTGGCCCGTGGCACGGTGCAGGCCCGGCTCGACCGGCTCGTCGAGCGTGGCGTGATCGCCAGTTTCGCCCCGACGCTCGATCCGGTGGCCCTGGGCTTCGAGGTCACGGCGTTCGCGACGCTGGAGATCAGCCAGGGCAGAGGCCAGGCAGTCCTCGACCACCTCGCCTCGATTCCCGAGGTGCTCGAGGTGCACACCATCACCGGGCAGGGCGACATGCTCTGCCGGCTGGTGGCGCGCTCCAACGACGACCTGCAGCAGGTGCTGAACCGGGTCACGGAGTTCCCCGAGATCACGCGCACCTCGACGGCGATCGCGCTGTCGAACCCGGTGCAGCACCGGGTGCTGCCGCTCGTCACGCGGTCCGACTGAGCCGTCGGCTCAGCCGGCGAACTTCCTCGCGTGGACGAGGTGCACCTTCATCGTCTTGCCGGTCGGGGTCTCGTACTCGACGGTGTCGCCCTCGCGGGCCCCGGTGAGCGCCTTGCCAAGAGGGGAGGCCGACGAGTAGACCTCGACACCCGCCGTCTCGGCCTCCTCGCGGGAACCGATGAGAAAGCTCTCTTCCTCGTCGTCGCCGTCGAAGCGAACGGTGACGAACATGCCCGGGCCGGCGACGCCGTCGCTGACCGGGGCTTCGCCGACCTTGGCCACGCGCAGCAGCTCCTGGAGCTGGGCGATCCGGCCCTCTTGCTTGCCCTGCTCCTCGCGGGCCGCGTGGTAGCCGCCGTTCTCGCGCAGGTCGCCCTCCTCGCGGCGGGCGTTGATCTCCTGCGCCATGACCGTCCGGTTCGCTTTCAGCTCCTCCAGCTCGGCGGAGAGGCGGTCGTAGGCCTCCTGCGTGAGGTAGGTGACCTCGGCGTCATCGGTCGTGGACACAGCAGTACTCCAAAGAAAGTCAACGAAAAGCCAGCGAACTTGCGGCGAAGCTTCGAACGTAACACCGGGGGCGGGGCTAGAGGCAAACGTTGTCCGCGGCATCGGCAACAATGGAGGGCGTGAGCGAAGTGGAGACCGGCGCCGCCGATCGGCTCCGGCTGATGGCCGTGCATGCCCATCCCGACGACGAGTCGAGCAAGGGCGCGGCGACGATGGCACGCTACGTCGACGAAGGCGTCGACGTGCTCGTCGTGACGTGCACGGGCGGTGAACGGGGCAGCATTTTGAACCCCGCGCTGAAGGACCGTGCCGACATCGAGGCCAACATCAGCGAGATCCGCCGTGCCGAGATGGATCGTGCCCGCGCGATCCTCGGAGTCCGGCAGCACTGGCTGGGCTTCGTCGACTCCGGCCTGCCCGAGGGGGATCCGCTGCCGCCGCTGCCCGAGGGGTGTTTCGCCCTGGCGCCGCTCGACGAGGGTGTCGAACGTCTCGTCCGCGAGGTACGCGACTTCCGGCCGCACGTGATGACGACCTACAACGAGAGCGGCGGGTACCCGCACCCTGACCACATCCGCTGCCACGAGATCTCGGTCGCTGCCTTCGAGGCAGCCGCCGACCCGGATCGCTTCCCGGACGCGGGGGAACCCTGGCAGCCGCTGAAGCTCTACTACGACGTCGGGTTCAGCGTCGAGCGCACCGAGGCGATCCACGCCGAGATGCTGCGGCTGGGGCTGGAGTCGCCGTTCGAGGAATGGCTCGAGCGGCGCAAGAAGTGGGCGGACAAGACCCGCCCGCCGAAGATCACGACCCGGGTGCCGGCGGGTGAGTGGTTCGAGCGGCGCGACGCCGCGCTGCTCGCGCACGCCACCCAGGTCGACCCCAATGGCTGGTTCTTCGCGGTGCCGCTCGACGTTCAGCGTTCGGTCTGGCCCACCGAGGACTTCGAACTGGTGCGCTCGCTGGTCGATTCCGACATCCCCGAGGACGACCTGTTCGCCGGGATACGCGAGAAGGTCGCCCCGTGACGGTGCCATGGGCTCTCGCTGCGGCCCCGCTGGCCAAGTCGGGCGAGGCGGCCAAGGCCGGCCCGATCGGGCTGGCGGTGATCCTGCTGCTGTGCATCGCCGCGTACTTCCTGTTCAAGTCGATGTCGAAGCACATGCGCAATGTGCGTGAGAACTTCCCGGTCGACGGCCCGAACACCGCCCGGACGACCACCGAGCCGAACCCGTCCCAGCAGCGGCCGACCACCGAGCAGGCGCAGCGTGCCGAGCGCCCCGAGCCGCCGGCCGGCGAGTCCTAACGCGGGCAACCTCACAAGGGAACGCCATGAACGTCAGCCGGGAGCAGGTGCTCGCGTACCGCGTCGCCGCGCAGGGGTTGCACCGCGAGGCGTCCGCGGCCGGAAAGCTGGCCGTGCTCGACATCGGCGTGCAGGAGGCGATGGGCCACCCGGCGGCGCTGGCGTTCGCGGCCCGGCTTCCCGCGTCGGTCCCGCTCTCGCCGGCCTCGGTCGAGGTGGGCCCGAGCACCGAGCTGGCGCTGACCTGGTCGCTGCGCGGCGCGCCGCACGTCCACCGGCGCGCCGATCTGGATGCGCTGACCGGTGCGCTGTGGCCGCTGTCCGAAGCTGACGCGGCCGGGCGGCTCAACGAAACGGGCCCCAGCGTGCAGAAGGCGGGCATCGCCGCGCTCGACCAGTTCGGCATCGCCGTGCGCGAGTTGCGTGCCGCGGTGCGCGGGCCGACGGCGAAGGGCGCGGTGAGCACCGCGGTCAGCCGGAAGCTGCCGCCGGTCATGCTGCGCGACTGCCGCGCCTGCAAGGCCCGGCACATCTCCGACTCCGCGATGCGCGCCGCCACCCTCGCCGCCGGGCTCGAGATGGAGCCGGGGAGCTCACCGCCGGTGCTGCTGCCCCGCAGCGGAGCGAGGCCACCGAGCGAGCCGGACCTCGCGGCGCTCGCCGGGTTGGCCCGCGCCTACCTGCGGCTGCTCGGCCCGGCAACCGTCGGCGAGTTCGCGGGCTACCTCGAGGCCCGGCGCGCCGACGTCGAGAACGCCTGGCCGCCGGACGACGTCGCCGAGGTCACCGTCGACGGCCGGACGGCGCACCTGCCGGCGGAGCAGCTGCCGCTGCTGCGGCGGCCGCCCGATCCGGAGTCCGTTCGCCTGCTCGGCCCGTTCGACCCCTACCTGCAGGCGCGCGACCGCAACCTGCTCGTGCCGGACAAGGCCGTCCAGAAACTGCTCTGGCCGGTGCTCGGGCGCCCCGGGGCGCTGCTCGTGGACGGCGAGGTCGCCGGCACGTGGCGGCCGAAGGCGGCCGCCCGCAAGCTCACGATCACCGTGGCGGCGCTCGCTCCGCTCCCGGCGTCGGTGTGGCGGCAGGTCGACGAGGAGGCCGAGCGGGTGGCCCAGGTGCGCGGCGCGGCCGACGCGCGCGTGATACGCGAGGAATGAGCAAGGAGGTGGACCGCCGGGCAACGGACACCGGGTCCGTCACTCGGGCGGCGGGCGCCGCCGGGAGGCCTTGAGCGCGCCGCGCTGGCGCTTCGCGTCGACGCGGCGGATCCGCGCCGCCCGCGACGGCCGCGTGGCCCGGCGCGCCGGCGCCGGCGGCTGCAGCGCCTCGGTGACGTAGTTGGCGAGACGGGCCCGGGCCGCGGTGCGGTTCTGCAGCTGAGAGCGGTGCTCGGACGCAACCACCACCAGCACGCCGTCGACCAGCCGCGGCGCCAGTTCGGTCAGCAGCCGAGCGCGCTGCTCGTCGGTGAGCGCGGCCGAGCCGGCCACGTCCCAGCGCAGCTCGACGCGGGTGTCGGACGTGTTGACCGACTGCCCACCCGGGCCGGACGAGCGGCTGAACCGCTCGACCAGCTCGGCGTCGGGGATGGTCAGCCCGCGCGGCAGACCGCGGGCCGGGCGCAGGACGACATCCACGCCGCTCAGGGCCGGGCGGCGGTGTTCTGCACCTCGCGCATCCAGGCGGTGACCTCGTCGGCGTCGCGGGGGAGCATCGCCGACAGGTTCACCGGCTCGCCGTCGGTGACCACGACGTCGTCCTCGATGCGCACGCCGATGCCGCGCAGCTCGTCAGGCACCGAGCGGTCGTTGACCTGGAAGTACAGCCCCGGCTCGACGGTCAGGACGTGGCCGACGTTGAGCGTGCCCTCGCGG
Organism: Jatrophihabitans sp.; assembly: GCA_035695205.1. GTDB lineage: Bacteria > Actinomycetota > Actinomycetes > Mycobacteriales > Jatrophihabitantaceae > Jatrophihabitans. The sequence goes on from DASSEP010000025.1 coordinate 44,973, forward strand.
TAGTTCTCCTCGCGGGCGAGCGCGCAGTCGTGCACGTCGATGCCCAGCATGTGCGACGTGCCGTGCAACGTGTAGCGGCGGTGCAGACCGGCGCCCGGGCGCTCCGGGTCGTCAGCACACGACACCTCGGCCGAGACCGGCAGGATGCCCCACGAGTGCAGGTGGTCGGCGATCACGTACATCGCGGCGCGGTGTGCGGCGAGGAAGTCCGCGCCGGCTTTGACCTCGGCGATCCCGGCCGCCTGGGCCTCCTGGACGGCGCGGTAGACCTTGAGCTGGGCCGGCGTCCACTGGCCGTCGACCGGCATCGTCCGGGTCACGTCGGCGGTGTACAGCTCGTCGGTCTCCACGCCCATGTCGGCCAGCAGCAGCGTCCCGGGCTGGATTGCGCCGTGGTTGCGCCACCAGTGCAGCGTGGTCGCGTGCCGGCCGGAGGCGAGGATGGACGAGTAGCCCACGTCGTTGCCCTCGAGGCGGGCGCGCCGCCAGAACGTTCCTTCCAGCCAGCGCTCGCCGCGGACGTCGGCGCCGACCAGCGCCGGCAGCTCGCGGGCGACGTCGGCGAACCCGCGCGCGGTCACCTCGCAGGCGAACCGGAGCCGGCCGAGTTCCCACTCGTCCTTGACGAGGCGCAGCTCGTCGAGCAACTGCGCCAGCTGCGCGTCGCGCTCACTGGCGGGCAGCAGGGCGTCGACCGTCGGATCGAACCCGCGCAGCACGGCGGCGTCGTCCGCGCCGCGCGCGCGGAGATCGTCGGCGAGCGCCGACAGCGGCCGGGTGCGGATACCCAGCACGCTTGCCGTGTCGTCGAGGCTGGGCACGTTGCCGACCCACACCGCGCCGTGCATGCGGTCGGTGAAGTAGGCGACGTCACCGGGCTGGGCGTATTCCCGTACGTAGAGCGTGCTGTCGTGCCCGCCGGTCGTCGGGGTCATCACCAGCACGGCGTCGGCGACCGTCTCCCCGGTGAGCCAGGTGAACGAACTGGCCGCCCGGAAGGCGTACTCGGTGTCGTTCGCCCGCACCTTCATCGCACCGGCCGGGACGACGACCTGGGTGCCGGGAAGCGCGGCGGACACGGCGGCGCGGCGCCGGGCGGCGTACGGCCCGACCTCGGGGCCGGCCGGATGCGGCATGGGCGGTGACGGCGCCCAGTCGATCGAGATCGCCTTGCGCAGATGATCAGGCATGGGGACGTCGTGCGAGGTGGTGCCCGGCGCCTCGTCGGCGCCCGGCTCGATCTGCGGCTCCTCGGCGAGCACCGTGGTGTCGCCGGTCGGCGTGCGGGAGGAGGTCGATTCGTGGGTGTGCCCGGACATGCCGAAAGTCTAGGCGTGTGTCACCGCGCGAGGTCGCCGCCAACCCGCCGGGAATGGCCTACCTTGGCGGAATGGAACCGCGAGCGCCGGAGCGTCAATGGTCGCCGTTCACGGGCGAGCAGGAACGCGTCGAGGCGGATTCGGACTATTACCGGGACTACCGCGACGACGAACGGGGGTCGCGCGAGGCCCCGCTCGGCCGGCGGACCGCGCGAGAACTCAGGCGCGGCCGACCGGGACTCATCGCGATGATCGCCGTGATCGTCGAGCTCATCGCGATCGGCGGTGGCGGTAACCAGTGGGTGATCAAGCACCTCACCCGGTATGCCGCCCAGCATCCGTTCGCGTTTCCCGGGCACCTGGTCAGTGCACTCACCGTCTACCAGTGGCGGTTCGCGCCGCAGCCCGGCGACCGCGCCAACGAGCCGCTGGCGCATGTGGCGCTCGTCGGCACCGTGCTGGTGCTGACCGGGCTGCTCGTCTACCTGCTCTGCCGCGGCGCGATCACCTTCTGGCGCGCCTTTTTCGGCACGTGGCTCGCGGTCATCGTCGCCACCCTCGCCGGCATGGTGGTGCGCAACCTCATCTCCCCGCCGCCCTACCCGGCCAACTTCGACCACGCGGCGGGCGCTGTGTTCCTCGGGCCGGACGGGTTCGGAGCGATTGCCGGCGCGGTGCTCGGTGTCGTGTGCGCGCTGTTCGCGGCTCTCGTCGCGGTGGCGACCCGGCGGCGCGTTCCGATCGAGATCCCTGCGACCGACCAGGGCCGCCTCGAACCTGCGCCCTACGTGCCGCAACCACGCGCGCGGTATGCCGAGTACCCGGAGACCGAGACTGCGAGCTACTTCGGAAGCTACGGCGGCAACGGCTCCAGCCTGCCCACGACGCCTTACACGCCGAGCCCGTACGCAGCGGCGCCGACGGTGGCCGGGCCAGCGGCGGTCGAACGCGAGGCAGCACCGCCGTCGCAGACCGCGGACGAGCAGACCACGCGGCTGCCTCGGGGCCAGGACGCCGCGGCCGCCACGACGCAGTTAGCGCCGCTGCCCCCCGAGGAGCGGGTCACGCCGTCCGGCGAGGACGCCGCGGCCACGAGCCAGTTGCCCACGGTGCGCGACGAGCCGGCGTCCGCAGTCGAGCCGGCCACGTCCGAAACGTCCTCAGGCGAACCGGCCACGTCGGAACCACCCGCCGCCGAGCCGGCTGCCGCGGAATCCGGGGACGCGCCGACCCAGGCTTTCCCCCGGCCGCCGGACGACGAGGACCTCGGCCAGCACCCCGATTCCCACGACCTTCGCTAACCGACGCCGGCCAGCACGTCGAAGCCGATCCCCGCGTCCCGTAAGCGGTCGATCAACCGGTCGCCCATCGCGGTCATCGTGGTCACTTGCCCGGCCGTCGGGGCAAGGTCGTCGAAGGCGAGGCACAGCGCCGATTCGGCGATCATCTTCGCCGTCTCGTCGTAGCCCGGGTCGCCACCCGAGACCCGGGTGACAACCCGCTCGCCGCCGCCCTCGCCCACGAACGTCACGGTGAACCGGCTGCCCGCCCGCCGCCGCTCGGACGGTCCGGTGCCGGGGCGCAGCTGCGAGAGCAACGCCTCGCGGGCCGGCGGGATCTGCGCCAGGCCGGCTACCGCTGCGACACCGGCGACCGCGCCGACGGCGGCGTACGCCTGGCCGAGCGATGCGAAGTGCGAGTAGCGGAAATCAGGGCCGTACCGGTCGAGCTCGCGTGCCGACCCGACGACGATGCGCGGGTCGAGGGTCGGCAGCGGCACGGCCCATCTGCCGTCCACAAGATCTTTGTGCGGACGGCCGACGACGGCCCGCGCGCGCCGCGGCCCGGACGGCGGTTCGAGCGCTTTGCGGGCACGGGCGGCGGCGACGTTGGCACGGACGCGCGACATCGCGGTCAGCGCGGAGTAGAACGTGCCGCCGGACACCGCGGCCGCGGCACGCACATAGCCCGACACCGTCAGGGGCACACCCTCGGGCAGCTGCTGCACGGTGAACAAAGCCCCCGCGTCGTGGGGGATCGAGTCGAAGCCGGCGGCGTGCACTATGCGCGCGCCTGATTCCAGCGCGGTTCGGTGGTGCCGGACGTAGCAGGTGTCGACGAACTCCGGCTCGCCGGTCAGGTCGAGGTAGTCCGTGCCGGCGGCCGCGCACGCTGCGACCAGCCCGTCCCCGTAGAGGACGTAAGGGCCGACCGTCGAGATGACCACCCGGGTGCTGTCTGCGAGTTCGCGCAGCGAGCCGAGGTCGCTGACGTCGGCGCTCAGCAGCGGCAGGTCGGCGCAGGACGGCGTGATCGCGCTCAGGTCGGCGCGCACCGCTTCGAGCTTGTCGCGATTGCGCCCGGCGAGCGCCCATCGGCACGAGGCGGGCGCGTGCCGGGCGAGGTATTCGGCCGTCAGGCGCCCGACGAAGCCCGTGGCGCCGAAGACGGTGATGTCGAAGGGACGCGTACCGGTGTTGGGGGCCATCCGAGGTTGCCGGCGCTAGGAGGTGACCATGGTTTTGCCGAGCCAACCGACGACGATCACGAAGGCGATGGTCGCTGCGAGGATCACCAGTTCCTGCCGGTGCCGGCTGAGGCTGTCGCGCAATCCGGCGACGACGGTGCTTGCAAAATTGGTCGTGGTGGTCCTGCGCTCTTCGGCGGCAGCGGGTGCGTCAGCGACGGGCTGCGTGGTGGTCATGCCGGTAGCTTTGCCCTCCCCGATACAGATCAAAACAGGACGATCAGTCATTCCCCAGGGTGCTGCGGGCTCGGCAGCGAGTGCGAGGATCGCGCGGTGGAATACGACCCGACGCAGTACCTCGGCGCTGCTCGGTACTACCTGCGTGGCCGGCCCGGCTACTCGGCCGACCTGGCGACGGTGCTGGTCGACGAGCTGGGCCTGGACGGCACCGGGCACCTGGTCGATGTGGGCAGCGGGCCCGGGACGGTCGGCGTGCAACTGGCCCGGTCGTTCGACCGCGTCACGCTGGTGGAACCCGACCCGGACATGCTCGCCGAAGCGCGCTCGCACGCGGCAGCTGCGGGTTTGACTTCGGTCGACTTCGTCCGGGCGACCGCGGAAGACCTGCCGGACCTCGGCCTGCGCCCGGCGCGGGTGGTGACTTTCGGGCAGTCCTTCCACCGCACCGACCGGCTCGTCGTGGCCGAGGCCGTGCACCGGCTGCTCGAGCCGGGCGGCTCGCTGGTGCTGATCAGCCATGACCCGAGCCGGCCCGCGCCGCCGGCACCTGCCGGGACGGCGCGGATTCCGCACGAGCAGATCCGCGAGTTGATCACGAAGTTCCTGGACTCGGAGTTGCGCTCGGGCAGCCGGCTCGTCGCCGACTACAGCGTCGAGCGGTTCGAACAGACTCTGCGGCGAACCTCCTTCGGCACCACGCGCACGGTGTTCGCTCCAGGTCGCCCGGACATCGTCCGCGACACCGACGGTGTCATCGCCGGCTGCCTGTCCATGTCCTACGCAGCCCCACATCTGTTCGGGCCGCGCCTGGACGAGTTCGTCGCCGCGCTCCGCGAGCTGCTCGATCGCCACTCGCCGACCGGCCGATTCTGGGACTGGCCGGGCGACACCGAGATCCTGATCGCGACCCGACGCTGACCGCCGGGAGCCGCCGCTTTACGAGGCGGCGCGCTCCTGCGCCGAGCTGGCCAGCGCGTCGGTCAGCAGGGCAACCAGTGCCTCGTGCTGGACGTCCGCCGACGACCAGACCTCCTCGTCCGAACCGTCCAGGGCGCGTGCGGCGAGGCCTGCCTTGCGGTCGATCAGCTCGGCGATCCTGCTGTCGATGGTCTGCGCGGCGATGATCCGCCACGCGGTCACGGGTTCGGTCTGCCCGATGCGGTGGCTGCGGTCGATGGCCTGCGTCTGCTCGGCGTCGGTCCACGACAATTCGGCCAGCACGATGTTCGAGGCGACCTGCAGGTTGAGACCAACTCCGGCCGCGGTGAGTGAACATACGGCGATGGCGACGTCCGGGTCGTTGGCGAACGCGTCGATGTTGCGTTGACGCACCGTGGGCGTCTGGTCGCCGCGGATCGAGGAGTAGCGGATCCCGCGTTTGGCGAATGCGTCCTCAGCGGCGTCCATGACCTCGACGTGTTTGGCGAAGAAGACCACCTTGCCGACGCTGCGCGCCAGCTGTGCCGTGTAGTCGGCGGCGAGGTCGGCTTTGGCCCGTCCGATGCGTCGCATCATGCTGAACACGTTCTCGCCGGTCGCCGCTGCGTTCGCATCCTTCTGCTCCCAGGCGGCCACCTTGTGCACGAGGTCGTGATCGATCCCCTCGGTGACGTCGGCGCCGCGGGTCCGGCGGTTCGCCAGTGCCGCCTCGTAGCGCGCCACCAGCCGGCGCGCGAGGTCGCGCTCGGCCGCCCGGATCGAGCGCGCGATCTGCTCGTCGAGATCGACGGGCAGGTCGGCCGTACGACGGGCGGGGATGTCGGCGGCCACGTCGACCTTGCGGCGGCGGACGATGCCGAGGTCGATCACGCACTGGCGGGCTGCGGGGGAGAACCCCGGGTCTGCCGGGGTCAGGCCGACCGCCTCGAGGGAGTCCATCAGCTCCGCGCGCGGCTCGGTCTCGTCGATCCAGCCGAGGAACTGCCAGATGGCGAGGAAATCCTCGATGTCGTTGATCAGCGGCGTGCCGGTCAGGGCCATGAGCAAGGGACGCGTGGTGCGCGACCTGATGCGTTCGGAGAGTTCCAGCACGTGCCGCGAGCGCTGCGAGCTCTTGTTCTTGATGAAGTGCGCCTCGTCCACGACCATGCCGCGGAAACCGAAGTTCCCGAGCCACCCGAGATGGCGGTCGAGCACCTCGTAGTTGACCACGACGATGTCGGCGAACCCGTCGACTGTGTCGCCGTTGCCGTGGACCACGGTGGCCGACCGCTTCGGTGTCCACAGGCCCGCCTCGCGAGCCCAGTTGATCTTGACGACGCTCGGGACGACGACCAGCAGCGGGTAAGCGTTCGCGACCTCCGCGGCGAGCAGCGCTTGGGCGGTCTTGCCGAGGCCCGGCTCGTCAGCGAGCAGGAAGGTCCGGTGACCGCCGGCGGCTGCGGCGACCAATTCCGCCTGGTGGCGCATCAATTGGCGCTCGTCGGGCAGCCGCAGCGATGCCGGTGCCGGCAGCGCCATGCTCGCCGGGGCGCCGCCGGATGCACGTTCGAACGAGCGCAGCAGTGGGCCCAGCAGTTCCCATCCGGCCAGGCGGCGGGGGCTGGCCGGGCCGGGCCGGGCCATGGAGAAGTCGGGGGCGAGGAACTGGGTGGTGAGCTGTCGAGACACGACCGACGGCGGCACGACTCGACGCTCGGCGTCGCCCGCCGCGGCTGCGGGCTGCTCGGGCGCGGGCTGCTCGGGCGGCGGTTCGATACCTGCCGCTTTCAACATGTCCCGCTTGAGCGACCTGGCCGCGTCCGAGACGGAGGCGTGGTCGTCGAGGAGCGCGAGCAGCCCGGCGTCGCGCACCGCCGTCTTGGCCAGGATCGTCGCTATCCCGTCCAGGCGTTTCAGCTGCTCGGCCTGGTGGGTCTGGCTGCCGGCGCGCCCGTCCCGGATCCGGTCGCGTTCCTCGCGGACGAGCAGGGCGATCGCCTGGAACTTCGTGCGCACCGCAGGCGTCACCCGCCGACGCTCGGCAGCTGTTTCCACCTCGCGGACCGCGCGGGCCAGCACCGACATCACATCCGCGGGGCCGCGGGCGTCATCCCGGTGCTTGCGCGGAGCCGAACGGCGAGCGCCCGTCTGACGCCGGCCTGATCGAGCCACAAACTCCTCCTCTGCGCGCCGGGCACGGTGCCAGGCGTCGAACCCCTCCCGCACGGCACAGCGCAGGCGGACGCTGCATGTTCGCCCCGAGCGGCTCGGGTCGCCGTCCCGAGGCACGCGGCGAACTGCGCGAGGGCGAAGCCGCGAGCCGGGAACCGACGCCGACGGGCGGGCATGCCCCGCCGCTTTTCGTCTGTGGGTCGGCAACCGCGTTTGGGTTTGTCGCCGGCCGAAAGGGTCCGCCCTCAGAAATGCAGTAACACCCATGTTAGCGCCGATCGGCGCCGCTTGTTCCCGCGGCGGCGGCCGGGACGCCAAGGGCGCTTCGGCCCTGGACTGCCTGGCCGGTGCCGTTCAGCGTGGGGAGGCCAAGAAACGGGAGGAGCGGTGCGATGGGATTCAAGCGGGAGAACCTGACGTCCGGGGTTCGGGGCCGGCGTTGGCGGGTGTGCGTGCTGGCCGTTGTGGCCCTGTTCGGCGTTGCTGTTGCGCCGGCTTCGGCGATGGCGTCGGTGCCCGCGCCGCCACCCACCTCGCACGTCACTGTGCTGACCCGGAACCTGTACCTGGGCGCCGATCTCACGCCGCTGGTCACCGCGCAGACGCCCGCCGAGCTGTCGGCGGCGGTGCAGCAGATCCTCGCGGCGGTCGTGGCCTCGAACCCGCCGAAGCGGATGGGCTGGGTCGCCGACGAGATCGCTGCGCAGCACCCGGACGTCGTCGGCCTGCAAGAGGCGGCGCTGTGGCACATCCAGACGCCTGGCGGCGGGACCCTGACCTATGACTTCGTGCAGCTGCTCCTGCAGGCACTTGCCGCCGACGGCCTGCACTACCGGGTGGCGGTGGAGCAGACGAACTTCGATTCGTCCGTGCAACTGCCCGGCGTCCCACTGGGCGGAAGCTTCGCCGACCACGACGCGATCCTGGTCAACGCGGACGCCCCGGCCTACCGGGCCAGGGTGCTCGACACCGGCGCCGCGCACTACGCGAGCCAGCTGGCCTTCCCGACCCTGCTCGGCCCGATCAACTTCGACCGTGGCTACGTGTGGGCCGACGTGCGGACGTCCGGACGCGTGTGGCGGCTGGTCGACACCCACTTCGAGGCGTATCCGGGCTTCGGTACGCAGCTGCACGACTACACCGCCGACCAGGCGGCGGAACTGGTGGCCGCGCTGCCTCAGAACCGGCCCACCGTCGTGCTCGGTGACCTGAACTCCCGGCCCGACAACCCCCTCGCACAGGGTTACACGGTGCTGCGCGCGAACGGCTTCGACGATGCCTGGTCGGCGTTGCACCCGTCGGATCCCGGCTTCACCTGCTGCCGCAACGACGACCTGTCCGGCGGCGCACTGAGCGAACGGGTGGACTATGCCCTGTACCGAGGGTCGGTCACCCCGTTGGCGGCCGCGGTGGTCGGCGTCGACCCGCGCGCGGACACCGCGCCGCGCTGGCCGTCCGATCACGCCGGCGTGCTCGCCACCCTGGCGATCGGGGTGCGCTGACGAATTGAGCCGTCGAATCCGTTGATCGTCACCCGGCGCATCGATAGGGGCTACCGGCCCGAGCTCAGCCGTCCCTTCGGATCGCGTACAGAGCGGGTTGCCGTGCAGAGGAACACGCCGAACTCGCGGCCGTCCTTGAGGATGGTCGTCGCGTCGACGAAGTGGACGTCGGCGAACCCGGCGCGGGCCAACCGCTCGGCAAGGGCTTGCCTGTCGAACCCGTGATGTCCGTCGAAGTCGACCTTGTCGGCGTGGAAGGCACCTTCGGGGTCCTCGTCGAGGTCGGCGATGCACAGCCGTCCACCGCTGACCAGCAGTCCCGCGACCGAGCGCAACAGTCCGTCCAGGTCCTGAACGTGGTGCAGCGCCATGGAACTCCAGACCACGTCGTAGGTCCCGTCGAGCCGGTCTGTCGTCAGGTCTACCTGCACGGCGCGCAGTCGGTCTTCGAGCCCGGCTGCCGCGATCCGCTCGCGTGCGACCTGCACCATTCCGGCGGAAGGGTCGGTCACGACGACGGAGCCGACCGAATCGGCGAGCAAGATGCTCAGCCGGCCAGTGCCGCCGCCGACGTCAACGGCGGCCATCCGTGGCGTGAGGTTCACGGCCTGCCTGATGGCCTGAGCGACCGCCACCTGCCGCTTCTCGTGGCCGGGGTCGTCGTCCCACGTCGCTGCCTCGTCGTCGAATCGCCGGTGTTCGTGCACGAGCTGACCCTATGCCCGGCGCTGCCGCCGGAGGCCAGGTTTTTGTCGACTCGGTGCTCGCTAGCGACCTTCCCCGCGGTGGTGCTGTCGCAATTCTTCGTGCAGCGCCTGGGCCCGGGCGGCCGGGATGGTGCGGCCTTGCTCCACCAGTTCAGCGGGCAGCGGCTGCGCGGCCGGCATCAGCGCTATCCAGGGGTCCGCGTCGCGAAGCAGCGCGGGCACGGTGTGGAGCGTGAAGTCGGTTGGGGTGACATCGGCGAGATCGGACCATGCGATGGGGAACGACACCGGCGTGCCCGGTCGCAGCCGTGGGCTGTACGCGGCAGCGACGCTCGCGCCGCCCGCCCGGGTGGAGTCGAGAAAGACCTTGCCGTCGCGATCGGCCTTGATGAACGCCGTCGTCGCGACGATCGGGTCCAGAGCCTCGGCACGCACCGCCAGCGCCCGTGTCGCCAGGGCGACCTCCTGGGTGCTGGCACCCAGCACAGGCACGAAGACGTGCACCCCTTTGGATCCGCTGGTCTTCACGGCACCGGCCATACCGACCTCCGCCAGCGCGTGGCGAACCAACTCGGCTGCCGCGACGACCGAGCGAAAGTCGCCGCCGTCGGGCGGGTCCAGGTCCAGGACGAGATGGGTGGGGGCATCCGGTTCGATGACCCGGAACAGGGTGGGGTGGAATTCGATGGCGCGCTGATTCGCGAACCACAACAGGGTGCGCCGGTCGTTACAGAGGGCGTACGCGATCTCCCGCTTCGAGGCAGCCGACCAGACCGGCGTCGTGGCGACCCAGTCGGGCGTGTACTTCGGCACGTTCTTCTGCATGAAAGGCTGCTGGCCACGTAGGGCGCGAATGACCGACAACGGCCGGTCCCTGAGCGCCCCGATCACCTGCTGATGCAGCGCATCGAGATACTCGACGAGGTCGCGCTTGGTCGCCTGAGCACCATCGAACAGCGGCTCGTCCAAGTTCGACAGGGCGACGCCGTCCCGGGATTCTTTCGTTGCCACGAGACCATCCTCGCTCCCGGCCGGCACCCGCGACGACCCGTACGCCCTACCCTTGCGGGCGTGAACCCTGACATCGAGCGTCTCTTGGCCGAGCGGGAGCAGAGCCTCGAGAACGAGCTGGCAGAGCTCACGAAGCCGGCCGGGGACCTCGGAGCGATTTCGTTCGGCAAGCGTGTCGGCGAGGGAACCTCGATGGCCGTAGACCGTCTTGCCGCGGTGTCGGCGCAGCAGCACCTGCTCGCAATGTTGGAGGAGGTGCGGCGGGCCCGGCGTCGTGTCGCCGAGGGCACCTACGGAACGTGCGAGGTGTGCGGAGAGCCGATCCCAGAAAGTCGGCTCGAGGTTCGGCCGTGGGCTGTGCGGTGCGTGCAGCACAGCTGACTCCGTGCCATGAGACCGAAGTGAGTCAGTCCCAGCAGAGGCAGAACGGGTGGCCGGCGGGATCGAGGTATACCCGGAACGGATCGCCTGCCGTCTCGCCGGGCTGCACTGCGTGCTTCGTTGCTCCGAGTGCGAGCAGATGGGGCTCGACCGCGGTGACGTCGTCGACGGTCAGGTCGAGGTGGAACTGTTGGGGCCGGTCACCGGTCGGCCACGTCGGAGGCGCGAAGTCGGCAGCCTGTTGGAACGCCAGTCGCAGCCCATCGACGGTCAGTACGACCCAGTCCTCCTCGGCGGCAGTGATCTCCCCGCCGACGACACCTCGGTAGAACTCGGCAAGCGAGCGAGGGTCCGGGCAATCCAGGACCACCGATCGCGGTCGGGCCAGCGCCATAGTCGGACAGTCTTCCACGCGCCGATGGTTGGATGCGCCGCGAGGCCGGCAAGAGGTTGTGCAACAGTCGCGTCCGGCCCGGCCGAAATGGGCTTCGGTAGTCGGCTCGACTGACTGACTGTTCAGTCTAGAAAGCTGCTAACCTCTCCGGCAAGAGGCGTGAGCGGGTGCGCCACCGACCAGCGGGAGCAGCGGTAACGATCGAGGCAGACGGCTTCGCTGTTTGACGAGGATGGCGCATGAAAGAGCGGGCTGGCAGCGCAGGCGGGATGGCGGGGCAGCGCCGTGCGCTGATGCTGCACGCAGCTCTTGAGCTCATCGTGAAGCGGGGGTATGCGGACACGAGGATCGCGGAGGTCGCGAAGCGAGCCGGCACCAGCCAGGGCCTGGTCATTTATCACTTCAAGAGCCGCGAACGGCTGCTGACCCAGGCTTTGGAGTATGTCGAGGACCGCTGGTACGCGATCGCTACCCGCCGGATGGCGGCCATCGCCACCTCAGCCGGACGGCTGGAGGAGTTCATCGCGCTCATGTGTCTGCCCGAAGGCGGCGACGACGCGGAAGACTCGTGGCTCCTCTACCTCGATCTGTGGGCCCAGTCCGCGCGCAATCCGGCGGTCGCTGCGATCCGCCAGAAGATCGACGACCGCTCGCGGGAGACGATCCGGTCGCTTGTGCTGGCTGCGCAGGCCGCCGGCGAGTTCGCGGCCGTGGACGCCGACGACTTCGCGGTGACGTTGTCCGCCCTGCTCTGCGGGTTTGTCGTGCCGATAGCGCTGGAGGACCCCACTACGGAACCGAGCCGGGCCTTTGAGCTGTCGATGCAGTACGCGTCCGACAGGCTCGGTTTCCGCTGGGGCGGACGGCGCGCCGCCGAACGAGCGGGAGGTGGCGGTGGCCGGGCCGTCCAGCGCGCGTGACATCCCTGGCGCCGGGGTGCGCGAGAGAATGCGGGTTGCGGATGCGCTCGGAACAACGTGGCGTCGAGGTTGTGGACAGGTTGCGAACCAGGGTCTGAACGGAGGACTGCGGTGCCCGGTGGCGATGTCCAGCTGATCGAGCTGGAGAAGCGATTCGGCGGTGACACGGTCGCCGTGGACGGAATCAACCTGCACATCGCCCCGGGGGAGTTCTTCTCCCTGCTGGGCCCGTCAGGGTGCGGGAAGACGACGACACTCCGGCTCATCGCGGGCTTCGAGCAACCCAGCGGCGGGAGCATCCTCCTCGACGGTCAGGACGTGGCCCACACGAAGCCACACCACCGGAACGTGAACACGGTTTTTCAGAGCTATGCGCTCTTCCCGTTCCTCTCCGTGTTCGACAACGTCGCGTTCGGGCTTCGCTACCAGCATGTATCCAAGGCAGAAAGCGTCGACAAGGTCCGGCAGGCGCTCTCGCTGGTTCAGCTGGAGGGGTACGAAAAGCGCCGGCCCAGCCAGCTCTCCGGAGGCCAGCAACAACGGGTCGCGCTGGCCCGAGCCCTGATCCTCAATCCCGCGGTCCTGCTGCTGGATGAGCCACTCGGGGCGCTGGACGCGAAGCTCCGGAAGGCACTTCAGATAGAACTGAAGGCTCTCCAGGAGAGGGTCGGCATCACCTTCCTATATGTGACGCACGATCAGGAGGAGGCCCTCACCATGTCCGACCGCCTGGCCGTCATGTCGGGCGGGAGGATCCAGCAGGTCGGCAGCCCGTCCGAGGTTTACGAAGAGCCGGCCACCGCATATGTCGCCGACTTCCTCGGGGTGTCCAACCTGATGTCGGCTGTGGGAGACGGCGACGGAACCGTCCGCCTCGGCGATTTCCGGTTCACGGCGGCCCGCGGCGACTGCAAGGCCCGGGGACCGATCAGAGTCGTCGTCCGGCCCGAGCGGGTTGTCCTCGAGGACCCGGAAACCCCCGGCGACAACCGGATTCCGGGCATGGTCGAGCGTGTCCTCTATGTCGGCCCCGTTCTCCAGGTCCTCGTCCACCTGGCGCATGGCGAGACGCTGCAGGCGTCGATGCAGAATCGTGGCGGAGACCCGCCCTGGCAGCAGGGAACGGCCGTCAGCGTCCACCTGCCCGCGGATGCGATCCGAGTTCTCGTCGACGACACGGAGGTGGCCGACGAGGAGGAGCCGGCGCCAACTGTCGATCGTCAGGGGGACGAGGTGGCGCAGCGATGAAGTACGCGTCCTACGTCAGGTGACCGGCGAGATCCTCCGTCCGGCCGCGTTGGCCGCTGGTGATCCGGCGATAGAGGAACACTCCGACGAAGGCTACGACGAGCGTCGAGAACAGTAGGAAAGTCGCCGCTGCGTTGATCGCCGGCGTGAGCGTGCCTCGGGAGAAGTTGTAGATCTTCACCGACAGCGGTTCGGTGTTGGCGCCGGCGGACAGGTACCGAACGGTGATGAAGTCGTCAATCGTGTCGGCGAACACCAGGACGTAGCTGACCAGGATGGCGGGGTACAGCAGGGGGAGCAGGACGCGACGGATGGCCTGAGTTGGGGAGGCGCCCAGGTCCGTTGCCGCTTCCTCGTATTCCTTGCCGATCGAAAGCATGCGGGCCCGGACGATGATCACCGGATACGAGACCTGATAGGTGACCAGGGAGAGCAACTGGGCGCCGGTCCCGAGATGAACGAACTTCAGCACATAGGTGAAAAAGAGAAACATCGAAATCCCGATGACGATCTCGGGAATCACGAACGAGAACAGCATGAGGAAGTTGGCGCCGGCCGGCGCCGGTCCGCGCCAGCGCGAAATGCCGATTGCGAAGGCGACGCCGATCGGCACCGCTATGAACATGGTGAGGAACGACAGACGCAGGCTCTGAACCAGCGCGGCGTGCAGTTCCGGGCTCACGAACAGCGCGCCGGTAGGGTCGGTCTTCGGGTGTCCCCACCACCACTGGGTGGAGAAACCTTGCCAGACGGCGTTCGACCGTCCCGCGTTGAACGAGATGCCGATTGCGATGAGCACCGGCAGCAGCGACCACGCAAGATAGATCCAGGTGACCGAAGCCAGGATGTACGGCCGGCGCCAGGGGTTTCGCCACCATCGCAGCGGCGTTCTGGCGTTCTTGGAGGGGGTGAGCAGGGAAGGCCGTGCCCTGCCGCGATCGATCGGGGGCAGCTCGCTGATCGTCTCGCTCATTGGTTCCTCTGCGCCTTCGCCGTTTCACGGATGTAATACGTCATCGGGATCATCAGGAACGCGACCAGGAAGAGGACCAGGACGGCGGCCTGGGGGCCTTGTCCGCTCGCCTCCATGGCGTTGTCGAGAAGGTTCCCGTACATCGTGGTCTTCGGGGAGCCCGAAAGCAGATTGTTCGTGTAGTAGTCGCCGAACATGGGCAGCGTCACGATCACCAGGCTGGCGAGGATCGCAGGTTTCGACAGCGGAAGCGTCACCCGCACAAACGTCCGGAAGGGGCTTGCGCCGAGGTCGCGCGCTGCCTCGAGCTGGCTCTGGTCGATGCGGTCGAGGAATCCGTACAGCGGCAGGATCATGTATGGGATGTAGCCGTAGACCAAACCCATCACGACGGTGAACGGCACCCCGGCCAACCAGTTGATCGGATGCGGCGTGATGTGCAGGAACGTCAGGATGTTGTTCACGTAACCGTTCAGCTGCAGCAGCTCGACCCAGGACAGCATCCGCATCAGGTAGCTGATGAAGAAGGGCGCGATGAGCAGGGCCAGGAACAGTCCCTTCCGCTTTCCGCCGAATCTGGCCACGTAGTAGGCGACCGCATAGGCGATCACCAGGCAGATGGCGGTCGCCAGGACGACGTAGACGATGGTCCGTATCTCGACGACCCGGAACTCACCGGTGGCGTAGTGCCATTCCTGCGCCAAATACCTACTCGTCCACCACCATGGCTGGTAGACGGGCACCGGGCTCTGGAAAACGGGATCGACCGTGCCGAACGCGATGGAAAGGACTACGTAGAAGGGCAGCGCGAACAGCACCAGCATCCACAGGGTGCCGGGAAGCGAGAACGCCGGCCAGTACCAGCGCGGATACCACGCCCCTTCCGCGTCGTCGCGCGACCGCCTGCGCGGTATGACTCTCAGGCGGCGGCGAGACGGGGAGGCCGGCTGGTCAGGCACTGTTGAATGCCTGCCAGACGTTGTGCCAGAGCTGATCCACTTCAGGAGTCAGCTGCTCTTCGAAGTACCCGGTGTGGAAGTCCTGTTCGCGCACCACCGCGTCGGACATCCACGGGAACACGTATGGCTCCCCGTAGACGCTCTTCGTCGTGGTGAGCGTCGCAGGATCTGCCTTTCGCTGCGGCGGCTGGTACCCGTTCCAGGTGAAGTTCAGCATTGCGTTCTTGAACGTCATCATCCAGTCGAGGAAGTGGTGCGCTAACACCGGATGCTGGGCATTGGCCGGGATCGTGATCGTGTCGTTGAAGACGGCGCCCTTGCGGTCTGCCGGGAACCAGTAGCCGAGCGTCTGCCATGTCTTCATGTTCTGCGTCGGGGTGTACTGCCACGACGCCACGGAGTCGCCCGACCAGGCCTGATGGATATCAAAGGTGCCCTTCGGGATGCCGATGTAGACACCGTTGATGCTGGTCCGCACATCGACCGCGTTGATCAGTGAAATCAACGTGCTCTGGGCTTTGTCGAGGTTTTTGGGGTTGCCGGTGTTCAGATCGGTGATGCCGTTCTTCAGCAGAGCCATGGAGATGGCTTCGCGGTAATCGTCGTAGATCCCGACCTTGCCCTTGAACTTGGTGTCCCAGAAGATCTCATAGGAGTTCGACATGCCGCGGATCTGGGCATCGGGAATGAGGTCGCGCCGGTACCCGATCCCTGTCGTGTATGTCGTGTAGGGCACTGTGTAATGCCACTGCTGGTCATAGAACGGGTTCTGGTAGGTCTCCCAGACATCACTGACCAGGTGCGGGACGTAGCTGTGGTTGAGCGGCTGCAGCAGCTTGCCGGTGATGAGCTGGCCGAGGATGTCCGGGGTCACCCCCATGAAGATGTCGAACTGCAGCTGGCCCGTGCGAATCTTCGCCAGGCCCTCGTCCATGTTGTTGAAGGTGGTGATCTGGTAGTTGCAGTTGTATGCCTCGCAGAACTGCCGAACCACCTTCAGCCAGATGTAGTCGGACCAGTTGTAGATCTGCAGGGTGGCACCCTTTTCCGGGGCGAGGCCCGACTTGACGGGGTCACGCCAGAGTTTCCACGTCACAGGCGCGTCCTGCCGTGCCAGGGGGAACGGCGAACCTTTCGGCCAGTAACTGCCTACGCCGGGACCGGCTCCTCGGCTACTGCTGGAGGTCGTGGTGGTGGTACCCGGCTTCGTGCAAGCGTCGAGGATTGCCGCTGCGCTGGGTAACGCGAGCGAGGCCGCCGCGGATCGCTTGAGTAGTTCCCTCCTGGTGATGCCCTCGCGCGGAGCCGGACGCTCCTTGGGGTGTCTTGCCATCGCTGCCCACACCTTTCACCAAGCGTTGACCTCTCGAGATCTCACCTCTCCGACTGGCGAGTCACCGGCATGCTCGCCTGGAGTCCCGCATTGACTGAACATTCGGTCAGCAGCTTCTTTACACCGTTCGCGGAGGGAAGACAAGGATCCGGGCGTAACGCCCGCCGGGCCGCCGGCCGCGCGCCGTCGGGAGTCGAGCACAGCCGGCGCATGGCTCTTACCGGGAACCGACGGCGGCGGCGAACGTGGCGAAGTTGGCCACGAAGCGGTCGATGTCGGCCTCGTCGTGCTGCACCGATATCAGCCACTGTTCGATCTTGCCCCAGGGCGGAAGGAACACTCCGCCGTTGTGCTGGAACAGCCAGTGCGCGTGGCTGTACCGGTCATCGATGCCCAGGAAGCCCCGGTAGTCGCGAACCGGCTCCGGTGAGAACACCACGCAGCCCTTCGCGCCCGCCGACACCACGTGCGCGCGCAGCCCGTGGGCGGCGATCTCCCGCTCCAGTGCGCTTACCGCGCGGGTGCGCAACTCCTCGATGCGCTGGTAAGCCGTCGGCGTAGCGACCTCGCAGAGCATGGCCCGGGTTGCGGCCATTGCCAGCGGATTGCCGTTGAACGTGCCGACCATCTCGTACCCGCCGCCCGCGACGTGCGCCATCACCTCGGCGGTGCCGCCGACGGCGGCCACGGCCACGCCTCCGCCGACCGCCTTGGCCAGGCAGACGATGTCGGGGCGAACGTCGGTCAGCCCAGTTGCCCCGCCAGGCCCAACCGTCAGTCCGGTCTTCACCTCGTCGAAGGTGAGCAGCGCGCCGTGGGCGTGCAGCAGGTCGCGGAGTTCGGCGAGATAGCCTGGCTCGGGCAGGATGATGCCGGCGTTCATCATGATCGGCTCGAGAATCATCCCCGCGACCCGGCCACGGTTCTCGTCGAGCAGCCGGGCCACGCACCCGGTGTCGTTGAACGGCGCAACGAGGGTCAAGTCGGTGATCGCCGCGGGGATGCCGCTGCTGGCGACGGCCCGCGTGGGCCGGCTGGCCGGGCCGACCTCGTCCGCACCGGGAGTCACGGAGACCTGCACCGAGTCGTGATGGCCGTGATAGCAGCCCTCGACCTTGATGATCAGGTCGCGGCCGGTGATCGAGCGCATCAAGTGGACCGCGTCCATGGTCGCCTCGGTGCCCGAGTTGGCGAACCGCCATTGCGGGAGCCCGAACCGGCGGGCGAGTTCTTCAGCGACGATCATTGCGTTCTCGGTCGGCTGGGCGAAGTGCGTGCCGCGCGTGGCCTGGGCGCGGATCGCCTCGACGACGGCCGGGTGCGCGTGCCCGGCCAGGGCCGCCCCGTAGCCGCCGTGCAGGTCGACGTACTCATTCCCGTCGACGTCGTAGACCTTGGATCCGCGGCCGTAGCTCAGCCAGACCGGCTGGGGAGCGGTGATCTGCCAGCTCGAGGTGACCCCGCCGGCCAGCGAGCCGCGAGCGCGTGCGGCCATCCGCGCCGACTCCGGTTGCCGCCGCACGAAGATCGCTTCCTGCTCGGCCACGATATCGGCGAGCTTCTCGCCCACTTCGTCGTCCTGGTAGGCGTCCGCCTGACGAGACCCGTCCGGGCGGAACTCACCTGGAGCGATCTCGTCCAGGCGGGTGCGCTGACCGGAGCTGCGTTGACCGCCCATGGTCATCTCCTGGTTTGACTGAATGGTCAGTCTAACTTGGCGCCGGACAGGGCGGCAAGGTGGCACGGCGGCTCCATCTCCGGGCCGCGGGCAGTAGAAGCACGGTCACGGCAGCGGCCAGAGGCTAGCGTGGCCCGGATGAACGCCCCGCAGCCTCCGGAGTCCACGTCTCTGAGGCGCTCTCGTTGAGCGCCGGAAGCACTGCCTTGGAGCAACTGCTGCGCGAGGCCCACCTGGCCGCCGGGCACGAGTTGCCCGAGTTGGCGCGCCGGCATGTCGACGCCTTCGGCGGAGTCGACGTGGTGTTCTACCTGGCCGACCTGCAACAGCGTGTCCTCGTTCCTCTGCCTGAGGTGGGCAGGCCGGAACGCGATGAGGTGTCGGAGCCGCTGGCGGTCGACTCGACCCTGGCCGGTCGCGTGTTCCAGCGGGTGCAGGAAGTTGTGCAACCGAGCCAATCAGGGGGCGCGACGATATGGCTTCCGCTGCTGGACGGCACCGAGCGGCTCGGCGTGATGGCGGTGAGTGTCGACGATGCCGGCGATGATCTGTCCGGTGGGCGCCGTGGCGATCGGTTGCGGTCGTTTGCCTCGCTGATGGCTGAGTTGATCGTGGCCAAGACGGTGTACGGCGATGCCATCGTCCGGTTGCGCAGACAGGCGCAGATGAGTCTTGCGGCAGAGATGCAATGGTCGCTTCTGCCGCCGCTGACCTTCGCATGTCGGGATGTGACGGTGGCGGCGGCCCTTGAACCGGCCTACGACATCGCCGGCGACACGATCGACTATGCGATTGATGTAGGTGTCGCCCGCTTTGCCGTCTTCGACGGGATGGGCCACGGCCTGGGGAGTGCCCGACTTGTCGCTCTGGCGGTCGCGGCCTATCGCCACGCACGTCGAGCATTGCGACCGCTGACCGAGACATGTCTGGCGATAGACCGCACGCTCGTCGAGAGCTTCGGCGGCGCCAGCTTCACCACTGCAATCCTGGCTGAACTGGACAGCAGGCACGGGCTGCTCCACTGGGTCAACGCGGGCCACCCCGAGCCGTTGCTGCTACGCCACGGCCGGTTGGTGAAGACGCTGCACGCCGCGCCGCGCCCGCCGCTGGGTGTGGACGTGGCACGGCTGGGGCTCGCGCCGGAACCGGCGGTAGGCACCGAGCAGTTGGAGCCCGGCGATTGCGTGCTCCTCTACACCGACGGCGTTGTCGAGGCCCGATCCCCGGACGGCCAGTTCTTCGGCGAGGAGCGTCTCGTCGATCTCATCGTGGGAAGCATGGC
The DNA here is from genome assembly GCA_035695205.1 of Jatrophihabitans sp. Taxonomy (GTDB): domain Bacteria; phylum Actinomycetota; class Actinomycetes; order Mycobacteriales; family Jatrophihabitantaceae; genus Jatrophihabitans. The sequence goes on from DASSEP010000025.1 coordinate 64,480, forward strand.
CGACGGGCTACCGGCGCCCGAGACGATGCGGCGGGTCGTGCGCGCCCTGCTGGCGCACCAACAAGGGCAGCTCACCGACGATGCGACGCTCATGCTGATCCAGTGGCCCACGCCTGACCCCGCCACCCTGCTGCCGTGAGATCGTTCGTGGACCCATTCGCGGGCGTCACTCGTGTGAGAACGTCACGGCCGGCAGGGCGCGGCGCAGCCATCCCGGTGACCACCAGGCGGCCCGCCCGGTCAGCCGCAGCAGCACGGGCAGCAGCAGCAGCCGGACCAGCGTTGCGTCGAGCAGGACGGCGACGCCCAGGATGATCCCCATCTCCTTCGGTGGCAGCGGCCCGGACAGCGCGAAGGTGAAGAAGACGGCGACCATCATCGCAGCAGCCGCGAAGATGACTCGACCGGAATGGGCGAGCCCGCCGACCATCGCCTCGCGGGCGTTCCCGGAACGCTCCCAGTGCTCCTTCGCGCTGGCGAGCAGGAACACGGTGTAGTCCATCGAGATCGCGAAGATCATCGCGAAGAAGAACACCGGGCCCCATGCGTCGAGGAACCCCTGGGGTGTGAACCCGAGTAGCGAATGCGCGTCTCCGTCCTGGAAGACCAGTCGCGCGATACCGAAGGCCGCGCCGGTCGCGAGCAGGTTCGTCACCACTCCCAGGGCGGCCATCAGCGGCGCCTGCAACGCGACCAGCAGCAGCAGGAAGCCGAGACCCAACACGAGCCCGATCACCAGCGGTGTCTTGGCCTGCAGCGCCTGCTGCAGGTCGAAGTTCTCCGCCGCCGCGCCGCCCACCAGAGAGCCGGTCGGCAGCGTCGTCCGGAGCCGCTCGATCGTCGCGCCCAGTCGCGGATCGGACGGATCCACCGTGGGCAGCGCTTGGATGAGATCCAGCTGCCCGCTCCGGCTCGCCATCGGCGGCAGGACAGCGCCGATGCCCGGGTCGCTGCGCAGCGCCGTCTGCACCGCCGGCGCGTCACCGGCGGGTGTGACGATCTGCAGCGCGCCCGGCGCGCCCGATCCGAACGCCTGCTGGACAAGGTCATAGCCCTGGCGGGCGCTGGCGGTCGCGGGCAGCACCTTGATCGACGGCATCGCGGTCCGCAGCCCCAGCACCGGCGCGGCCAGCGCGATCAGGACGACGAGCGCACCGACGCCGAAGAGCAGGGGCCGCCGCCACAGCCGCGCGGCCCAGGCGGCGAACCGGGCCGAGCGGTGCTCGCCCGTGCGCAGCCACGGCAGCGACGCGGCGTCGACCCGGTTACCCAGCTTCGCGAGCACCATGGGCAGCAGCGTCAGCGTCGCGGCGAGCACGAAGACCACCGCGAGCATGATCCCGGCGGCCGTCGAGCGGACCGCCGGCGCCGGCACGAGCAACACCGTCGACAGGCTCACCAGCACCGTCAGCCCGGAGAACAACACGGCCTTGCCGGCGGTGTCCATCGTCTCGGCGACCGCTTCGCCCGCTTCGCCCACGTCGCTCGCGCCGCCGGAGTGTGCCGCGCGGAACCGGACCACGACGAACAGCGCGTAGTCGATGCCGAGGGCGAGCGCGAACATCAGCGCGAAGTTCATCGCCCAGATGGAAATCGGCGTCAGGTGGGTGAGCAGTTCGAGCGATCCGGCCGCCGCGAGCAGGCCGACCATGGTCAGCAGCAGCGGCAGCCCTGCGGCGACCAGCGAGCCGAAGGCGACGACCAGGATCGCCAGCGTCACCGGCCAGGAGAACAGCTCGGAGCGCGCCAGGGCCGACCGGTTCGCGGCGTTGAACTCGCTCCACAGCGCGGACGCGCCGGTCGCGCGGACTGTCACGCCCGGCGCCGACAGCTTCGTCAGCTCGGGCGTCAGATCGTCGGCAGCGCGCACCATCGTGTTCGGACCGGCACCGGCACCGGCAAGGATGATCGCGGTGTGACCGTCGCGGCTGACCGTCACGCCCGCTCGTGGCGGCACGACCGTGGAGATCCGCGAGTCGCCGCGCAGCAGTGTTTCGGCGCGAGCGATCACGTCGCTCACCGGCGCCGATGACACCGGCCGCGTCGCGTGCACGACTACCTGCAGGGCACTGGACGCGGCACCGCCGAACTCGCTCTGCGCGAGGGCACGCACCTTGACCGACTGCGACCCGTCCGCCTGCCAGCCGGCCCCGGAGAGCGCGGTCTCGACCTTGGGCGCGAAGAAGGCCAGCACGCCGATGACGATGAGCCACCCGAGCCCGACCGCCCGGCCGTGCATTGCAGTCCAACGGCCGAGGCGTCCCAGGGGCCCGAACCGCCGTTCCGGACGCGGCGGCGAGGACGGAGCCGGCAGGATGGGCTGCTCGGCGGTGGGCGCAGAAGTGGTCATGGCTGAACCTCGCTCGGATGTCGCGGTGTGCGCGATGCGTGTGCTGCAGCGGCTGGATGGCCGCCGGCGAAGGAAGCATCACGGCGCCGGGGGCTGCCGAACGAGTGGCGATTCCGTACCGCATTGCGCCCGCGCGTAGATGGGACGAACTCGGCTACAACGCAACGAACCTGCGGGCGTCAGCCCGCCAACCGGGCCGGAGCCGGGTACAGAATCAGTACCAGCAACGCTCCTCGCGCATGAAGAACGTGACGCGCGGCACCACCGGAGCCGGCATCGCAACCGACTCGGCGATACCGACCGCCGTCCAGCGGGGACGATGGAGCACGTGAATCGCCTCGGAACAGCGACCAGCCCGTATCTCCAGCAACACAAGGACAATCCCGTCGACTGGTGGGAGTGGTCCGAGGACGCGTTCACCGAGGCGAAGAAGCGGGACGTGCCGGTGCTCTTGAGCGTCGGGTACGCGGCGTGCCACTGGTGTCACGTAATGGCGCACGAGTCGTTCGAGAACGAGCAGGTCGCCGCCGTCATGAACGAGCACTTCGTCAACGTCAAGGTCGACCGGGAGGAACGGCCGGACATCGACGCGGTGTACATGGACGCCACGACGGCGCTCACCGGCCAGGGCGGCTGGCCGATGACCTGCCTGCTCACCCCCGACGGCGCGCCGTTCTACGCGGGTACCTACTTCCCGCGCCCCCAGTTCCTCGCGCTGCTGAGCGCTGCGGCCGAGGCCTGGAACGGGAACCGCGCCGAGGTGCTGGCCGCCGGCCAGCGGGTGGTGGATGCGCTGGCCGATTCCCGCCTGCCGTCCTCCGACTCGGCGAAGCTGCCCGGCGCGCAAGAGCTCGACGTTGCCGCGCGCCGGCTGGCGGAGCAGTTCGACTCGGCGCACGGCGGGTTCGGACGGGCGCCGAAGTTCCCGCCGTCGATGGTGCTGGAGTTCCTGCTGCGTCAGCACGAACGCGCCGGCGATCCCGCCTCGCTCGCGATGGCGGCGCAGACGATGGACGCGATGGCGCGCGGCGGCATGTACGACCAGCTGGCCGGCGGGTTCGCCCGCTACTCCGTCGACGAGGCGTGGGTCGTCCCGCACTTCGAGAAGATGCTCTACGACAACGCTCTGCTGCTGCGCGCCTACCTGCACTGGTGGCGGCTGACCGGCGACCCGTTGGCCGGGCGGATCGCCCGCGAGACGGCCGAGTTCCTCCTGCGCGACCTGCGCACCGCCGACGGCGGCTTCGCGTCCGCCCTGGACGCCGACGCCGAAGGCGTCGAGGGGCTCACCTACTCGTGGACACCGGCGCAGCTAACCGAGGTGCTCGGCGCGGATGCGGCCGCTGCCGCGCAGCTCTTCTCCGTGACCGAGGCCGGCACCTTCGAGCACGGCGCCTCGACGCTGCAGCTGCGCTCGGATCCGGCCGATTCGGAGCAGTGGGTGGACCTGCGCGCCCGCCTGTACGCCGCCCGCTCCATCCGTCCGCAGCCGGCCCGCGACGACAAGGTCGTCACCGCCTGGAACGGGCTGGCCATCGCCGCGCTGGCCGAGGCGGGCGTGCTGCTGGACGCGCCCCATTTCCTCACGGCCGCCGCCGAATGCGCGAAGCTGCTGCTGGCGGTGCACCTGGTGGACGGGCGGTTACGGCGTGCGTCGCGGGACGGCACCGCGGGTCCGGCCGGAGCCGTAGCCGAGGATCACGGTGATCTCGCCGACGGCTTGCTGGTGCTGTACCAGGCAAGTGGCGACGCGCAGTGGCTCGACGCGGCCGGCAAGCTGCTCGACACCGCGCTCGACCACTTCGCCGCGCCCGACGGCGGCTTCTTCGACACCGCCGACGACGCCGAGCAGCTGGTCCGCCGCCCGCGCGATCCCACGGACAACGCGACACCGTCGGGTGCGTCCGCGCTCATCGGCGCGCTCGTCGCATACTCGGCGCTGACCGGCTCCGCGCGGCACCGCGAGGAGGCCGAGCGCGCGCTGGCGGCGGTCGCCGAGTTCGCGGCCGGCCAGCCGCGGTTCTTCGGCTGGGCGCTCGCGGCCGCCGAGGCGCTGCTGGACGGCCCTATGCAGGTGGCGGTCGTGGGTGAGCCGGCCGGCGGCCCGCTCACCGCGGCGAGCTGGCGGCTGCGACCGCCGGGTGCGGTCGTGGTGTCCGGCGAGCCGGAAGCGCCGGGGTCGCCGCTGCTCGCCGACCGGCCGCTGGTCGACGGGCGCCCGGCCGCCTACGTCTGCCGCGGCATGGTGTGCGATCTGCCGCGTACCGAGCCCGACGACGTGGCGGCCGCGCTGCGGCGTTAGCTCGCGGGGCCGCCCGGGCGACGACGTTCGCGAGCGTGTTGCCCGAGCGCTTCGGCAGCTGCCGGGTCGCCCACCGGCCGGTAGCCGGCTGACGGCCGATCGACGCTAGAGGTCGGGGCCCTCGCCGCGCAGTTTGTCCACCGCGGCCATGGCCTCGCGCAGGCCGCCCAACCACTGTTCGGCGTGCTCCCCGACCAACCGCACGCACCAGGCCAGCGCGTCCGAGCGTGAGCGGGCCACGCCGGCGTCGACAAGCGTGTCGAGCACGCGCCGCTCGTCGTGGCGCAAGCGGGTCATCACCGGCACCGCGAGGTGGGTGAACAGGACTCGCGTGGCGCCGATCGAGGCGCCCCACGCGACCTTGCGGCCGTAACGGCCCTCGGCCTCGTCGGCGATGCGCATGCGCGCCTCGCGGGTGTCCTCCCGGAACCGGCTGATGCGCCCCTGCGCTGCCGCTTCGCTTTCCGCCTCGCCCTCCGGCGGGGCGAGTTCGCCGATGACGACGATCTCCTCGCGGTCGACGCTGATGCTCGGCGGCGCCACGAACCAATCGTCGGGCAGTCGGCCGGCGAGCCACTCCGAGAGGTCGTCGGCGGGCGGCAGGTCGGCCTGCTGCCAGCCTCCGGCGGCGCCGAAGCGCCGCCCGCGTCCTTGCCACGTCATCGCTTTCTCCCTTACTCCGATGCAATGATTACATCATTACATCGAATGCGCGGCGTGCTTGTACAACGTCCACGCCTGGCGCGGAGTGCCGGAAACGAACCGGACGGATCAGGAGAAAACAGCCAGCCAGATGGCGACGTAGTGACACAGGGCGGCCACGAGCGTGCACAGATGGAAGACCTCGTGGAAGCCGAACACGACCGGATTCGGGTCCGGGCGCCGGGTGGCGTAGACGATGCCACCGAGCGTGTACACGACGCCGCCGACGGCGATCAGCACGAAGGCGGCGATCCCGGCGTTGTGCAGCAGGTCGGGGAACACGAACACGGCCACCCAGCCCAGCGCGATGTAGCAGGGCGCGGACAGCCAGCGCGGCGCCGCCGGCCAGCACAGCTGCAACGCCACTCCGGCGAGCGCGCCGCCCCAGACTGCCGCCAGCACGGCGATCCGCGTGCCGCCCGGCAGGGTGAGCACGGCGATCGGCGTGTACGTCCCGGCGATGAAGACGAAGATCATCGAGTGGTCGAGACGCTTCATCACCGCATGGGCGCGCGGCTGCCAGGTTCGGCGGTGGTAGAGCGCCGAGGTCGAGAACAGCAGCGTGACGGTCGCGCAGTAGACGGCTGTGACGAATCCCGCGGAGCCGCCGCGCAACACCGTCGCGACGGCGATCAGGCTGGCGCCACTGGCGATCGAGACCGCGGCGGCCCAGGTGTGCAGCCAGCCCCGCAGCCGCGGTTTGAGCTCGGCAAGCGCCGTGGCGACCGCGGGATACGGAGGCAGGGCTGCCGAGTCGGTCGTCACCGTCTCGAGGCTACGGCAGCGTAGGCGGGCCGTCAGGTGCGGACGCGCGCATGGGAGGACGGTGCACATCGCGGCGCGACGGCGATAGCGTGGTGCCCGTGGGTTTGCGGGACGCGGTGTACGCGGTCTACGAGCGGCGTCTGCGCGCGCATCTCGAAGGCCTCCCGGTGCCCCGGCACGTCGCGATCATGATCGACGGCAACCGCCGGTGGGCGCGGGCGGCCGGGTTCGACGACGTGAGCCAGGGCCACCTCGTCGGCGCCCGGCACATCGCGAACCTGCTCGACTGGTGCAGCGAGGCGGGCGTCGCTCACGTCACCATCTGGCTGCTCTCCACCGACAACCTGCGCCGGCCGCCGGAAGAGCTCGAGCCGCTGCTGCGCATCATCGCCGGGGTCGCCGCGGAACTCTCCGCGCCGGGCAACCCGTGGCGGGTCAAGGCCGTCGGCGCTCTCGACCTGCTGCCCGCGGAGACCGCGGAGGCGCTGAAGGCCGCCGAGGAGGCGACCGCCGAGCGCAACGGCCTCGCGGTGAACATCGCGGTGGGCTACGGGGGGCGCCGCGAGATCGCCGACGCGGTGCGCGCGCTGCTGCACGAGCACGCGGCGGCCGGCGGCACGCTCGAAGAACTCGCCGAGATCATCGACGTCGACCACATCGCCGAACACCTCTACACGCGCGGTCAGCCCGACCCCGACCTGGTCATCCGCACCTCGGGCGAGCAGCGCCTGGGCGGGTTCTTGCTCTGGCAATCCGTCCACTCGGAGTTCCACTTCTGCGACGTCCTCTGGCCGGATTTCCGAAAGATCGACTTCCTGCGTGCGTTGCGTGACTTCGGCACCCGGCAGCGGCGCTTCGGCGCATGACGAGCGCGGACTTCGGGCCCCTGGTCTCCGCCGACTGGTTGGCCACGCACCTGGACGACGTCCGCGTCGTCGACGTGCGCTGGTACCTCAAGCCCGCGGACGGGCGGTCGGGAGCCGGCGCCTACCGGGCCGGCCACCTCCCGGGCGCGGTGCGGCTGGATCTCGACACCGAGCTGTCCGAGCCGCCGTCGCCGACCGCCGGGCGGCACCCGCTGCCGAGTCCAGAACGCTTCGCCGCCGCCCTGGGGCGCGCCGGGATCGCGCCTGGCGTCCCGGTGGTGGCCTACGACGACGCCGGCGGCTCGGTGGCAGCTCGGCTGTGGTGGCTGCTGCACGTCCTGGACGAGCCGGCAGCCGTGCTCGACGGCGGCCTCGCGGCATGGGCCGGCCCGCTGGTCACCGAGGTGCCCGAGATCCGCGCGGTCGAGCGGAAACCGCGCCCCTGGCCGGCCGATCGGCTCCTCGGCGCCGAGCAGGTGGCGGCCGCGCTCGACACGACGATCATCGACGCCCGTTCCGCCGAGCGGTACGCGGCCGGCGATCCCGAGATCGACCCGCGCCCGGGCCACATCCCCGGGGCGCTGAGCATGCCGTGGCCCGACAATCTCGCCGGCGACGGCCGGTTCCGCAGCGCGGAGGAGCTGCGCGAGCGCTTCGCGGCCGCCGACGGGCGCCCCGCCGTCGTCTACTGCGGCTCGGGCGTCACCGCGTGCCACAACCTGCTCGCCATGGAACTCGTCGGCCTGCGCCGCACCGCGCTGTATCCAGGCTCGTGGTCGCAGTGGGGCGCCGACCCGGCGCGCCCCGCCGAAACCGGCTGACCGGCGCTGCCCGTCCGCACCCCCGTCCGCCGACTCGCCGCGCGCCTTACCGACCATCCGCCCGAGCGGACGTAGTTTCCGTTTCGGCGGGCCGGTCGACACGGCCCGCTCGGGAGGTCTCGACACGGTGGCGAAAACCAGCGAGGGGACCGGCTCGGTCCCGGCACGCTGCACCGGTGTCGCGGATCCGAACCGTTCCGCCGCAGCGCTGCGGGCGTGTGCGCCCGGGCGCCGCCGACACCTCTTCTGGAGCGTTCCGTGACCGAAGCCCTTCCCTGCTCGACGCCCGGCCTTCGCACCTTCGTCCTGGACACCTCCGTCCTGCTGTCTGACCCGGGGGCGCTGGGCCGGTTCGCCGAGCACGAGGTGGTGCTGCCGCTGGTCGTCATCAGCGAACTGGAGGCCAAGCGACACCATCCGGAACTCGGCTGGTTCGCCCGGCAGACGCTGCGGGTGCTCGACGAGCTGCGCATCCTGCACGGCCGGCTCGACTCGCCCGTCCCCATCGGCGAGGCGGGCGGCACGCTGCACGTCGAGCTGAACCATTCCGACCTGTCGACGTTGCCGGCGGGCTTCCGCGTCGACAGCAACGACTCGCGCATCCTCGCCGTCGCGCTGAACATCGGCGCCGACGGCAAGCGGGTCACCTTGGTCACCAAGGACATGCCGCTGCGGGTCAAGGCCGCGTCGGTCGGCCTGGATGCCGACGAGTACCGGATGCATCCGGTGTCCGACTCCACCGGGTGGACGGGTATGGCCGAACTGGACGTCTCCGCAGAGTGCGTCGACGCGCTCTACGACGGCACGCCCATCGAGGTCGCCGACTGCCCCGACTTCACCGCCGTCGCCGACCAGCCGTGTCACACCGGGCTGGTGCTGCACTCGATCAAGGGTTCGGCGCTGGCCCGCATCACCCCCGACAAGACGGTGCGCCTCGTCCGCGGCGACCGGGAGGCGTTCGGGCTGCGCGGCCGGTCGGCCGAACAGCGGGTCGCGCTGGATCTGCTGCTCGATCCCGAGGTCGGCATCGTCTCGCTCGGCGGGCGGGCCGGCACCGGCAAGTCGGCACTGGCCCTGTGCGCCGGGCTCGAGGCGGTGCTCGAGCGGCGCCTGCACAAGCGGGTCGTCGTCTTCCGCCCGCTCTACGCCGTCGGCGGCCAGGACCTCGGCTACCTGCCCGGCAGCGAGAACGAGAAGATGGCGCCCTGGGCCCAGGCCGTGTTCGACACCCTCGGCGCGCTCGTCTCGTCCGAGGTGATGGACGAGGTGCTCGATCGCGGCCTGCTCGAGGTGCTGCCGCTCACCCACATCCGCGGGCGGTCGCTGCACGACTCGTTCGTCATCGTCGACGAGGCGCAGTCGCTGGAGCGCAACGTGCTGCTGACCGTGCTGTCTCGCATCGGGGCCGGTTCCCGGGTGGTGCTGACCCACGACGTCGCCCAGCGTGACAACCTGCGCGTCGGTCGCCACGACGGCGTCGCGGCGGTCATCGAGGCGCTACGCGGCCACCCGCTGTTCGCGCACGTGACGCTCACCCGCTCGGAGCGCTCGCCCATCGCGGCGCTGGTCACCGAGATGCTGGAGGACCTGCCGCTCTAGCTTCCCGAGCCGCCAGCGGCCTGGTTGGGGTCGATGTCGTCGACCTGCTCGTGCGGTCCCGGAATGTCGGTGCCGCCGTGCACGGCGGTCCCCGAGTACAGCCCGTCCTCCGGATCGAAGTCGATGGCGTCCCGGCTCACGTACACCTGGCCGTCGTCGGCGATCTCGTCCTCCGGAATCAGCCGTTGCTCGTCGCGCGGTTGCTCAGCCATGAAATCTCCGAATCGTCGCGATCGACAACGTTGCTCCCAACCTATGGGCTTTGCCGCGGACGTCAACACTTGTGCGCCGAAGAGGCCGTCGCCGGTGTCCGATACCGTCCGGCCATGGCCTCTGCGATGCGCAACCTCACCGTCGACTGCAGCGATGCCCGCGCCCTCGCCGGTTTCTGGGCCGAGGTGCTGGGCTGGCACGTGTTCAGCGACGACGACCCGGAAGTGTTGGTCACCCCGTCCTACCCGTACCTGGGGAACGGGCCGACGATGCTGTTCATCCCGGTACCCGAGCCGCGAACGGCGAAGAACCGCCTGCACGTCGACGTGCAACCCACCGATCGCACCCGCGACGAGGAGGTCGACCGCCTGCTCGGGCTCGGCGCCGCCATCGTCGAGGACCACCGCAACGGCGACGGCAGCGGCTGGGTGTGGATGGCCGACCCCGAGGGCAACGACTTCTGCGTCGAGCGCAGCCGCGGCGAGCGGGCGGGCGGGGGACCGCAGCACTGGCGGCTCGCGCCGGCATGACCGTGGCGTACCGGAACCAGCTACGTGTCGCCGGCGTCACGCTGGGGGTGCTGCTGCTGTGCGGCGCCTGCGGCGGCGGCACAAGCCAGACGGGCCCGAGCGCGCCGACCGGGACCACCTCCGCCGGTCCGGCAAGTACCGGGACGTCCCAGGGCGGTTCGACCGCGGCGGACCTCGCCGGCCGGATCGGCACCTGCACGGGCGTCGCCCCGCTGTCCTGGCCGGGGCTCGCGCAGGCCGCGCCGGCGTTGGCGAGCGCCAAATGGCCCACGCACCCGGCGGAGTCGATCGCGATCTGCCGGATCGAAGGGCACCCGCTGGTCGTGTTCTCCGTGTCCACCATCCATGAACAGGCGGCTTTGGAAGGGCTGTTGAGTTCGCGCGTCGGGTCGTACTCGGCCGGTCCCGGCTGGGTGGCGGCGTCGGGCGTCGATCTCGGACAGACGCCCGAGTCGTCGCTGGTGCAGGTCGCTGCCCAGGACCTCGGAGGCAGCGTCATCGCCGGGGCGGCCGGGCGCTGACGCCAGTCCCAGGGCGATCTGCCAGGGTGTTAGCCGTGAGCTCGTCCGATCTGATCGCCCGTGATCTCGACGCGGTCTGGCATCCGTTCACCCAGCACGCGTTGTGGGCCGGGGACGAGCCGCTGGTGATCGACCGGGGGGACGGCCGGTACCTGTTCGACACGGCCGGCAACCGGTACCTCGACGGCTGCGCGTCGCTGTGGGTCACCGTCCACGGCCACAACGAGCCGGCGATCAACGACGCCGTCCGCGCCCAGCTGGACCGCCTCGACCACTCGACGTTCCTCGGGCTCACCCACGAGCCGGGCATCCGCACCGCCGAGGAGCTGCTGCGCATCGCACCGTCCGGTCTTTCGAAGGTCTTCTTCGCCGGCGACGGATCGTCCGCGGCCGAGGCCGCGATCAAGATGGCGTACCAGGCCGCCGCGCAGCGCGGTGAGGACCGGCCGCTCTACGTGCACTGCGCGGAGGGTTACCACGGCGACACTCTGGGCGCCGTCTCGCTCGGCGGCGTCGAACTCTTCCACGCCACCTACCGGCCGCTGCTCATCGAGACCCGGATGGTGTCCTCGCCGGGCCTGCTCGCGCCCGGCCAGACGCGGGCCGAGCGCGCCGCCGAGGTGCTCGCCGAGATGCGGGGCCTGCTCGAGCGAGAGGGCGACCGGGTGTGCGCGATCGTCGTCGAACCGCTGGTCCAGGCAGCCGGCGGCATGCTCACGCACGACGCGTCTTTCCTGCGCGGCGTGCGCGAGCTGTGCGACTCGAGCGGGGCGGCGATGCTCGTCGACGAGGTCGCCACCGGTATCGGCGCGACCGGCCGCTGGTTCGCCGTCGACCACGCCGGTGTCGAACCCGATCTGCTCGTCGTCGGCAAGCGGGTCACCGGCGGCGTGCTGCCGCTGTCGGCGGTGCTCGCCCGCGAGTCGGTCTACGAGCCGTTCCTCGGCTCGGCGAGCAGCGGACGCACCTTCTTCCACGGCCACACCTACACCGCCAACCCGCTGTGCTGCGCGGCCGCGCTCGCGAATCTCGAGCTCATGCACGAGCGCGGGACGGTCGCCCGTGCCGCGCAGATCGGCGAGCGGCTCGGCGCCGGCCTCGCCAAGCTCGCCGGGTACGACGGCGTGCGCGAGGTGCGCCGCGTCGGCACCATGACCGGCATCGAGGTCGAGGCGGTCGGCGAGCGCACCGGCTTCGAGGTGTGTCGTGCGGCGCGCCGTCGGGGCGTGATCATCCGCCCGCTCGGCGACGTCGTCGTGCTGATGCCGCCGCTGGGCAGCACCGACGAGGAGGTCGACGAGCTGCTCGGCGTCGTCGAGGACTCGGTGCGCGAGGTCGTCCGGTGACCGACCCGCTCGACCGGGTGCGCGCCACGCTCGCGGCACGCGAGGCGGCCGGGCTGCGCCGGGTGCTCCGTCCGCGTGCCATGGGCGAGCAGGTGTTGGACCTCGCCGGAAATGACTACCTCGGGCTCAGTGGCGATCCGCAGGTGCTTGCCGCCGCTGCACGGGCGACGGAGGAGTGGGGCGCCGGCGCCACCGGGTCGCGGCTCGTCACCGGCACGACCGCGCTGCACCGCGCGCTGGAGACCACGCTCGCCGCCTTCTGCCGGGCGCCCGAGGCGCTGGTGTTCTCCTCCGGCTATCTCGCCAATCTCGGCGCGGTGACCGCGCTGGGCGGGCCGGACGTCGCGATCGTCTCCGACGCCGGCAACCACGCCTCCCTCATCGACGGGTGCCGACTGTCCGGGTCGCCGATCACGGTCATCCCGCACCGCGACCTGGACAAGCTCGACGCGGCGCTCGCCGGCGCCGACCTGCCGCATCGCCTGGTCGTCACGGACGCGGTGTTCTCCGTCGACGGTGACCTCGCGCCGCTCGCCGAGATGCACGCGATCGCGCGCCGGCACGGCGCGTTGCTGCTGGTCGACGAGGCCCACTCGCTCGGCGTGCTCGGCCCGCGCGGGCGCGGGGCGGTCGAGGCGGCCGGTCTGGCCGACGCTCCCGACGTGATCCGCACCGTGACGCTGTCCAAGGCCCTGGGCGCGCAGGGCGGCGGCGTGCTCGCCGCCCCGGAGGTCGTCGACCTGCTCGCCAACACGGCCCGGGCATTCATCTTCGACACCGGGCTCGCGCCGGCGTCGGCCGGCGCCGCCCTGGCCGCGCTGCGCGTGCTGTCCGACGAACCGGAACGGGTTGCCGCGGTGCGTTCGGTGGCCGCGCGCCTCGCGGGCATCGTCCGCGGGCTCGGGCTCGAGACCGTCGATCCGGACGCCGCCGTCGTCCCCGGCTTCGTCGGCGACCCCCGCCGGGCCGTGCGCGCCGCCGCGCGCTGCCTCGAGGCGGGCGTGCGGGTGGGATGCTTCCGCCCGCCCTCGGTGCCGCCCGGCCGCTCGTGCCTGCGGCTCACCGCCCGGGCCACCCTGACCGAGGCCGATCTGCAGCGGGCCGCCGACGCGCTGGCCGGCGCCGTCCGGCAGGACGTACGGATGGTGCACCGGTGAGCGTTCTCGTCGTCACCGGCACCGGCACCGACGTCGGCAAGACGGTCGTCACCGCCGCGCTGGCGGCGTGCGCGAAGGGATCGGTGGCGGTCGTCAAGCCCGCCCAGACCGGGGTGGCGGCCGGCGAGGCCGGCGACCTCGCCGAGGTCACCCGGCTGGCGGGGATCAGCGACGTGCACGAGTACGCCCGCTACCCCGATCCGCTCTCGCCGCACCACGCGGCGGCGGTGAGCGGGCTGCCGGAGCTCGACTTCGCCGAGACGGTCCGGCGCATCGACGACCTCGACGCCGAGCACGACACCGTGCTCGTCGAGGGGGCCGGGGGGCTGCTCGTCCCCTTCGACTCCACGGACGGGTGGACGCTCGTCGACCTCGCCTCGACCCTGCACGCCGAGCTCGTCCTGGTCGTACAGCCCGGCCTGGGCACCCTCAACCACACCGCGCTCACCGTGGCCCGCATTGCCGACGAGCACCTGCGCCTGGCCGGGATCGTGCTCGGCAGCTGGCCGGAGCGTCCCGATCTCGCGATGCGCTGCAACCTGGCCGACCTCGCCGCGATGTCGCCGGACGGCACCCTGGCCGGTGCCCTGCCGGCCGGGCTGGCGGCGATGGGAGACTTTGCCCGGCGCGCCCGGGCGGCGCTGGCGCCCACGTTCGGCGGCACCTTCGACTGGCCCGCATTCCGGGCCGCGCACCGGCCATGACCCTCATCGAGCAAGGAGCGACGACAAGCGTGGACATCCTCGAGACCGCCCGCCACCAGGTCCTCGAGCAGGGCAACGGGCTGAGCCAGGAGCAGGCCCTGCAGTGCCTCATGCTTCCCGACGACCGCGTCGACGCGCTGCTCGACCTCGCCCACGAAGTCCGCACCAAGTGGTGCGGCGACGAGGTGGAGGTCGAGGGCATCGTCTCGCTGAAGACCGGCGGGTGCCCCGAGGACTGCCACTTCTGCTCGCAGTCCGGCGTGTTCGACTCACCGGTGCGCTCGGCGTGGCTCGACATCCCCTCGCTCGTCAAGGCGGCCCAGGAGACGGCCGCCACCGGCGCCACCGAGTTCTGCATCGTCGCGGCCGTGCGGGGGCCGGACCGCCGGCTCATGGCGCAGGTCCGCGAGGGGGTTGCCGCGATCCGGGACGTCGTTGACATCAACGTCGCCTGTTCGCTCGGCATGCTCACCCAGGACCAGGTCGACGAGCTCGCCGGGATCGGCGTGCACCGCTACAACCACAACCTCGAGACCGCGCAGTCGTACTTCGACCGGGTGGTCACCACGCACACCTACGACGAGCGCCGGCAGACCTGCGAGATGGTGCGCAAGGCGGGAATGGAGCTCTGCTGCGGCGGCATCGTCGGGATGGGCGAGAGCGTCGAGCAGCGCGCTGAGTTCGCCGTCCAGTTGGCTGAGCTCGAGCCGGACGAGGTGCCGCTGAACTTCCTCAACCCGCGCCCCGGCACGCCGTTCGGCGACCAGGAGCCGATGTCGGCCGTCGACGCGCTGCGCACCGTCGGCATGTTCCGGCTGGTGCTGCCCCGCACGATCCTGCGCTTCGCCGGCGGCCGCGAGATCACCCTCGGCGACCTCGCGGAACGCGGCGTGCGCGGCGGCGTCAACGCCGTCATCGTCGGCAACTACCTGACCACGCTCGGCCGCCCGGCGGATGAGGATCTGGCGATGCTGGCCGAGCTGAAGATGCCGATCAAAGCGCTGGCCCGCGAGCTGTAGCGATGTACTGCGATCGGTGCGGCAGGCCGCTCGACGAGGGCGGCCATGCTACGTGCGCCCGTGCTCGCGATCTCGAGCCGCCGCGGTACTGCCGGTCCTGCCGGCGGCGCATGGTCGTCCAGGTGACGCCGACCGGTTGGACGGCCTGCTGCGTCGAACACGGAGAGCTCAGCTCGACGCCGTAGCCGCGCTCAGACCAGCGCGAGGACCTCGCGCAGCGAGGGAATCGTCTCGCCGTCCCACGACTCGTGCTTGCCGTACACCAGGCCGCCGAGCTCCTCCGGGACGGCGAGGTGCACCGCGCGCATGCCCAGCGATTGCGCGCCGGCGAGCTCGTTGCTGCCCCCGTCGCCGACATAAGGACAGTCGCCGGGCTCGACGCCCAGCGCGGCGCAGCACGCGAGGTAGTTCTCGGGCTCCGGTTTGCGGTGCCCGGTGACGAACGAGAACACCGCCGCGTCGACCAGCGCGGCGATCTCGAGGGTGGGGAAGTAGCGCGGCAACTCGGCGCTGCAGTCGCTGACCACGCCGACGCGCAGGCCGCGCTCGCGCAGCGCGCGCAGCACTTGGTCGGCGTCCGGACGGGGGCGGCCGAAATCGCGTTCCAGCTCGAGCCGCCGCGCGGCGGCCCGGTCGAGGGCCGCCGGCGGCACCTCCACGCCGAGCCGCTGCGCGATCCAGGCAAGGCTGCCGGCCAGGTCGCCACCGGCGCCCCGGAAGCGCTGGTCGACCGTGGCGGTCATCTCGGCGTCGAGCGCCACCGGGTCGACCCCCAACAGGCCGGCCAGCTCGGTCCGGGCGGCGGTGGACTCGTCGGCGGTGCGGGCGCGGCTGAGGGTGCCGTAGTAGTCGAAGACGACCGCCCGGAGGTCGGTCACTTTCTCGGCGTGGTCATCGACAGGACGTCGAGGACGTCGTCGAGCTGCTCCTCGGTGATGTGCTCGGGCACGTGGCCGCGCTCGACGACGACCTCACGGATCGTCTTGCGCTCGGCCAGTGCCTGCTTGGCGATCTTGGCTGCCTCGTCGTAGCCGACGTAGTGGTTCAGCGGGGTGACGATCGACGGCGAGGACTCGGCGTACTCGCGGCAGCGGTCGACGTTCGCCTGGATGCCCGATACACAGCGGTCGGCGAACACCCGCGACACGTTCGCGAGCAGCCGCACCGACTCGAGCAGGTTGCGGGCGATGACCGGCAGCATCACGTTCAGCTCGAAGTTGCTGGCCGCGCCGCCCCACGCCACCGCGGCGTCGTTGCCGACGACCTGCGCGACGACCTGGCAGACCGCTTCGCACAGCACCGGGTTGACCTTGCCCGGCATGATCGACGACCCGGGCTGCAGGTCGGGCAGGAAGATCTCGGTGAGCCCGGTGCGCGGGCCGGAGCCCATCCACCGGATGTCGTTGCTGATCTTGTTCAGCCCGACCGCGACGGTGCGCAGCACGCCGCTCGCCTCGACAAGCGCGTCCCGCGAGCCCTGCGCCTCGAAATGGTCGCGGGCCTCGGTGAGCGGCAGGTCGAGGTCGGCGGCGAGCCTGGCGATCACCTCGGCGGCCAACCCGACCGGCGCGTTGATTCCGGTGCCCACCGCGGTGCCGCCCAGGGGCAGCTCGCCGACGCGTGGCAGCACCCCCTGCAGCCGCTCGACGCCGTAGCGCACCTGCGCCGCGTACCCGCCGAACTCCTGCCCGAGTGTCACCGGTGTGGCGTCCATGAGGTGGGTGCGGCCGGACTTCACCACGTCGGCGAACTCCTCGGCCTTGGCCTGCAACGCGTCGGCGAGGTGGGTCAGGGCCGGGATCAGCTCGGCCGAGATCGCCCGCGTGGCGGCGATGTGGATGGCGGCGGGGAACTGGTCGTTGGACGAGAACGGGTCGTTGACGTCGTCGTTCGGGTGGACGGAGGCACCTTCGCCGAGCCGCTCGGCGGCCAGCGTCGCCAACACCTCGTTGGTGTTCATGTTCGACGAGGTGCCCGAACCGGTCTGGAAGACGTCGATCGGGAACTCGTCGTCCCAGTCGCCGCGGGTGACCTCGACGGCGGCCGCGGCGATCGCCCCGGCCTTCTCGGCCGCCAGCATCCCCTTCTCGCCGCGAATCGCCGCCGACGCGCCCTTGATGGAGGCGAGCGCGCCGATCAGCTCACGCTCGATCGGCCGCCCGGAGATCGGGAAGTTCTCGACCGCGCGCTGGGTCTGTGCACGCCACTTGGCGGCGGCAGGCACGCGTACCTCGCCCATCGAGTCCTTCTCGGTGCGGTATTGACCCGCCTCCATAGGCTGACCCGCCTCCCCGGACTGACCCGCCTCCCCGGACTTCTCTGTTGTCGTCACGTTCCAGCCCGATCCTCACTCGTCGTCGTTGCCATTTCGTTCCAGCCTCGGTCAGTTGCGGTCGGTGCCGTCGTTGCGGTCGAAATCGACGGCCGAGTACGCGCGTAACTTGCCGAGCTGGTGCAGCGAGTCGATCAGCCGGATCGTGCCCGATTTCGAGCGCATCACGATCGACTCGGTGCGCACCGCGTCGGCGTAGTAGCGCACGCCGCGCAGCAGCTCGCCGTCGGTGACCCCGGTGGCGCAGAAGAAGATGTCATCTCCGCGCACCAGGTCCTCGGTCACCAGCACCCGGTCGAGGTCGTGGCCGGCGTCGAGGGCCTTCTGCCGCTCGTCGTCGTCGCGCGGCCACAACCTCGCCTGCACGACTCCGCCCATGCAGCGCAGCGCGGCCGCCGCGATGATCCCCTCGGGCGTCCCACCGACGCCGAGCAGCAGATCCACGCCGGTGTCCGGCCGGGCTGCCGAGATGGCGCCGGCGACGTCGCCGTCGCTGATGAACTTGATCCGCGCGCCGGCCTCGCGGACCTCCTGCACGAGCTTCTCGTGCCGGGGGCGGTCGAGTATGCAGACGGTGACGTCCTCCGGGTGCCCGCGCTTGGCCTTTGCCACCCGCCGGATGTTCTCTGCCGGCGGGGCGGTGATGTCGATCGCGTCGGCCGCTTCGGCGCCTGCGGCGATCTTTTCCATGTAGAAGACGGCGGACGGGTCGAACATGCTGCCCCGCTCGGAGACGGCGATCACCGAGACGGCGTTCGGCATGCCTTTCGACATCAGCGTCGTGCCGTCGATGGGGTCGACGGCGACGTCGCACAGCGGGCCGGTGCCGTCCCCGACCTCCTCGCCGTTGTACAGCATCGGGGCGTGGTCCTTCTCGCCCTCGCCGATCACCACGACGCCTCGCATGGAGACGGTGCCGATGAGTGCGCGCATCGCGTCGACCGCGGCGCCGTCACCGCCGTTCTTGTCGCCGCGTCCGACCCAGCGGCCGGCGGCCATCGCGGCGGCCTCGGTCACCCGCACCAGCTCCAGCGCAAGGTTGCGGTCGGGCGCCTTTCGGTTCGGGGCAAGCGCCGGCGGCACGGCGCCGGTGCCAGCGGATCCGTCGGACATGGTGGCGTCCTCTCGTGCGTTCTTCACGGGCGGGGAGGGCAGGTCAATCTTGACAGACCGACCCATGAGCAGACCGGCTGCGCCGAAAGCCCCTGCCGGTTCAGCCCCCGCTGCCGGCGCCCGCGTCGCGTTCGCGCGCGGCGATGGCGGCGTCGAGCCGCTGCCCGGCGTCGTCGAGCCACCGCTGGCACACCGCGGCGAGGTGCTCACCGCGCTCCCACAGTGCCAGGGATTCCTCCAGCGTCTGCCCGCCGCTCTCCAGCTTCGCGACGATCTCGCGCAGCTCCGCGCGGGCAGCTTCGTAGGTGGGCTCGGCGGGCTCGTTCATCGCCGGCGACTCTACCGGCGGGCCGTTTCCCCTTGACGGCAGACGGGTACCAGATCCGTGCAACCAGCAAACGTTGCATGAGGACGCGCAAGAGGTTCGCGTCGCAGTCCGCGGCTGGCGACCACGCCGCCCACCTCCGGAGCACCGATGACTTCCAGTACAACTCGTACCGCGCACGGCGACTCCGCTGAGCGCGGAGGCGGCGACGCGGGTGCCGACAACCGCGTCGCCGAAGCCCTGCAAGAGGGCAGCCGCCGCATCGCCTCGTCGACCTGGGGAGAGCGTGTCGCGCGCATCGGGCTCGCCGCCCGCGGCGTCGTCTTCCTGATTCTCGGCTACCTCGTCGCCCGGATCGCCGACGGCGCGCTCGGTTCAGCGAACCAGTCGCCGGCGAGCCTGCCGGGTATCGCCGAGGCTCTGGACAAGGAGACCGGCGGCGACATCGCGCTCGGCATCCTCGCGGCGGGGCTTGCCCTGTACGCCTTGTTCAGCGCACTCGACACCGTGCTGCACCACAACGACGAGTCGCCG
Organism: Jatrophihabitans sp.; assembly: GCA_035695205.1. GTDB lineage: Bacteria > Actinomycetota > Actinomycetes > Mycobacteriales > Jatrophihabitantaceae > Jatrophihabitans. The sequence goes on from DASSEP010000025.1 coordinate 83,679, forward strand.
GCCGGGAAGCGCTGGGGCGACCGGATCCTGTCCGGCTGGGGCTTCGTCATGTACTCGTTGTTCGCCGTCTACTGCATCGAGGTTGCCGCCACGACGAGCAGCCATCCGGAGACCGCGCGTTACGAGCAGGTGCAGAAGACCCAGCTCAGCGCCGACGTCCTGCAGTGGCCGGGCGGTGTGTTCTGGCTCGGCCTGCTCGGCTCGATCGTCAGCATCATGGGGATCTTCCTGGTCACCCGTGCCGCGCGACGCAGCTTCCGGCCGCGGCTGGAGCGCGACCGGATGAGCCGCCGGGCCTGGCTGTGGGCCAATGTGCTCGGCACGATCGGCTATTTCGGACGCGCCTGCCTGTTCCTGATCGTGGGCGGGTGCATCCTGGCCGCCGCCGTAGAGGACAACCCGGCGTACGGCCAGGGCGTCAACGGCGCGGCGCGGATCTTCGCCGGCAGCACGGTCGGGCCGGTCGTACTCGGGCTCGTGGCGGCCATGCTGGTGATCTACGGCTTCTACATGTTCTTCGAGACGCGTTACCGGCGAGTCTGATGAACCTGCCCGCAACACTCGTCCGGCCCGTCGCCGACCGCGTCGACCGCGTGGTCGGCGGCCCCGCCCGGCGGCACGTGATCCTCGTGCTCGCGCTCGTGCTCGCACTGGACAGCGCGGACAAGGCGACGGTCGGTACCAGCGCCACGCAGCTCGAAGCCGCGTTGCACATCGGCAAGGCGCAGATCGGCCTGCTGCTGGCGGTGAGCAGCGGCGTGGGCGCACTCGCGACCATACCCGCCGGCATGTTCGTCGACCGGGTCTGCCGGACCCGGATGCTGTCGTGGGCCGTGGCCGGCTGGGGCGTCGCGATGCTGCTGTCCGGGTTCTCGACCAACTACGTTTTCCTGCTGCTCACCAGGGTCGCGCTCGGTGCCGTGGTCGCCGTCGCCGGGCCCGCCATCGCCTCGCTGATCGGCGACTACTTCCCGGAACGCGAACGCGGCCGCATCTACGGCTTCGTCCTGGCCGGTGAGCTCGTGGGCGCCGGCTTCGGCTTCGTCGTCGCCGGTCAGTTCGCCACGATGTCATGGCGCGCGCCGTTCTTCGTCCTCGTCGCGCCGACGCTGCTGGTCTGGTGGCTGCTCGTCCGGTTGCCCGAACCCGAGCGCGGCGGGGCGAGTCGCATGCAGTCGGGGCTCACCGACTTGCAGGAGGCCGCCGAAGGCGGCGCCGGCGAGGGCGAGGACGCTCCGGGCGAGCCGGCCGAGATGGACGACGACGACGAGCAAGATCTGGCGCAGCGTGTGGTGCGGCAGGGCGATGTCGAACCCCGCGAGGAAGCGGTACTGGAAGGCACCGTTTCGGACATGTCGATGTGGCAGGCCTTCCGGCACGTCGTCACCGTACGCACCAACGTCGTGCTGATCGTCGCCTCCGCTCTCGGGTACTTCTTCTTCTCCGGACTGCGTGGCTTCGCGATCCAATTCGCGAAGAAGCACTACGACCTGTCGCAGAGCGGAGCGAGCGCGCTCACGCTCGTCATCGGTATCGGTGCGCTGCTCGGAGTGCTCGTCGGCGGCCGGCTCGCCGACCGGCTGCTGCGCAACGGCCACATCAGCGCACGTGTTCAGGTGCCCGGGGTGACGGTGTTGTGCGCGGCTGTGATCTTTGTCCCCGCGCTGCTGACAACCAGCGTGTGGGTCGCCATACCGCTGCTGGTGCTGGCCTCCCTGTTCCTGGGTGCCACGAACCCGCCGTTGGACGCCGCCCGGCTCGACGTCATGCTGCCGTGCCTCTGGGGCCGTGCGGAGGCCGTGCGCACCGTCTTGCGGAACGCGGGCGACGCCGTTGCCCCCTTGCTGTTCGGGATCCTCGCCTCATCCGTGTTCGGCGGCAGCACCGGGCTGGAGTACACGTTCCTGGTCATGCTCGTCACGCTGTTCGCCGGCGCCCTGATCACCCTGCTGATCGGACGGCGGACCTACCCGCAGGACGTCGCCGCTGCGGCCGAATCCGCCAACCAGTGCGACTGAGCCGGGAGTAGGTCAGCAGGCGGTCGCCTCGAACTCGCCGTCGGCTACCCGGATCTGCAGGGTACCGACGGCGTCGGCCGGCGCGCGGACCACGCGGCCGTCCGGACGGCGCACCACGGCATAGCCGCGGTCGAGGGTGGCCTGCGGCGACAGCGCGCGCACGCGGGCGCGGACGTGCTCCAGATCGTCGCGCGCCGCGGCCAGCAGGGCGCCGAGCCGCCACGTGGCCCGGGTGCGGGCGGCGTCGACCTCGTCGCCGTCCCGGTCGAGCCGGTTGCGCAGCGCTGCCGTGAGCCGTTCCGGCAGCCCGGCCATCAACTCGCGCTCCCGATCGAGACGGCGGTGGATGCAGCTTCGCAACCGCGCGCGCTGGTCGTCGATCGTCCGCAGCTCCTCGGCCAGGTCAGGGACGACACGCCGGGCCGCGTCGGTCGGAGTGGATGCGGCGAGATCCGCAGCGAGATCGACCAGCGGGCTGTCGGTCTCGTGTCCGATCGCGCTGACCACGGGGGTGACCGAGCCCGCCACCGCGCGGACGAGCGTCTCGTTGCTGAACGGCAGCAGATCCTCGACGCTGCCGCCGCCGCGGGCGAGGACGATCACGTCTACCTCCGGGTCGGCGTCCAGGCGGGCGAGTGCTGCGACGATCTCGGTCACCGCGGCAGGCCCCTGGGTGGCCACGTTCTCGAAGCGGAAGCGGGCGCCGGGCAGACGACGGCGCGCGTTCTCGACGACGTCACGCTCGGCCGCGCTGGCCCGGCCGGTGATCAGGCCGATCGTGCGGGGCAGGAACGGCAAGGGCCGCTTGCGGTCGGCGGCGAACAATCCCTCGGCCGCCAACAACCGCTTGAGCGCCTCGAGCCGGGCGAGCAGTTCGCCGATACCCACCTGGCGCACCTCGAGAGCGCGCAGGCTCAGGCTGCCGCGCTCGAGCCAGAAGTCGGGGCGGGCCCGCAACACGACACGCGAGCCCTCGCTCACGCCCTCGGGCAGGACGCCGCGCGGGCAGGTGACCGGCAGCGAGATGTTCGCATCCGGGTCACGCAGGGTCAGGAATTGCGTGGCCACGCCCGGGCGCCGGCTGAGCTGGGCGATCTGTCCGTCGACCCAGACCTCGCCGAGGCGGGCGATCCATTCGCCGATGCGGATCGCCACCACCCGGACCGGTACCGGCGACTCGGCCGACGTCTCCAGACGGGCCATCGCCGCGATCAGTCGCCGGGGGCGTCGTCGAAGCGCGACGGCGCGATATGGCGTGGCTTGTTGATCGCCTTGCCGTTCGCGGCGGCGGGCGTTGCCTGATCAGCGGGTGCTTGCGGAGCCGGTGCCTTCTTGGCGGGTGCCTTCGCGGCCGGTGCCTTCTTCGCGGCAGCCTTCTTGGCCGGTGCCTTCTTCGCGGCAGCCTTCCGCACCGGCGCCTTCGCCGGGGCCTGCTCGCCTACTGGCGGCGTTTCGGCCGGATGCTCGGTGCTGGGGCCCAGATCGTCGATCGCGACCGGCTCGTCGAACTTGGCCCACTCAGGTGGCTCGTCGCTCGGGCGGGTGCGGTTGAGCACCTCGTCGCCGCGAGCGGTGAGCCGCGCGTAGCGCTGCTGGGCCCGCAGCGAGGCCTGCAGCGCGGTGCTGACGGCCAGCATCGGCAGCTCGAGCGCGCGGTCGGGCAGGCGTCTCGCCTCGTCGGCTGCGGAGGCGACGAGACCGACGGCGGCACGGACGGGACCGGGGAGATGCATGACACAAGCCTGCCTCATGCCGTCGATCCGTACCATCGGGAGGTATGAGGCCCGAATCAACATCCGGATCGCACAACGCGGGCAAGCGCGTGCTGCTCGCCAAGCCACGCGGCTACTGCGCAGGCGTCGATCGGGCCGTGCAGACCGTGGAGCACGCCCTCGAGCATTACGGCGCGCCCGTGTACGTCCGCAAGCAGATCGTGCACAACCTGCACGTCGTCAAGGCGCTCGAGGCCCGCGGCGCGATCTTCGTCGACGAGAACGACGAGGTGCCCGAGGGCTCGGTCGTCGTGTTCTCGGCCCATGGCGTAGCCCCCGAGGTGCACGCGCAGGCCGCCGACCGCGCGCTGCGCACCATCGACGCCACCTGCCCGCTGGTGACCAAGGTGCACCACGAGGTGCGTCGCTACGCCAACGCGGGCTACGAGATCCTGCTGATCGGCCACGAGGGCCACGAAGAGGTCATCGGGACGAGCGGCGAGGCGCCCGAGCACATCACCATCGTCGACGGCCCGGACAGCGTCGCCGACATCGAGGTACGCGACCCGGAGCGAGTGGTCTGGCTCTCGCAGACGACCTTGTCCGTCGACGAGACGATGGAGACGGTGCGCGCGCTGCGCGAGCGGTTCCCGCAGCTGCAGTCCCCGCCGTCGGACGACATCTGCTACGCGACGCAGAACCGGCAGGCGGCGGTGAAGACCATCGCGCCGCAGGTGGACCTGTTCCTGGTGGTCGGTTCCGGGAACTCCTCGAACTCGGTGCGCATGGTGGAGGTCGCCTCCGCCGCCGGCGCGCGGGCGGCGCACCTGGTCGAGAACGCGTCAGCGATCGACGCGAGCTGGTTCGACGGCGTCGCCACCGTCGGCCTGTCGTCCGGCGCCTCGGTGCCCGAGGTGCTCGTCCAAGACGTGATGCAGTGGCTGGCCGAGCACGGCTACGCCGACGTCGAAGAGGTCAACCACACCGAGGAACGGCTCACCTTCGCCCTGCCCCAGGAGCTGCGTCGCGAACTGCGTGCGGCCGGCCGCTGACCGCGCGTCAGCGGCGGATGATGAGCCGCACGCCGCCCACGATGAGCACGACTGCGGTGGCCGAGGCGATCGCCGGAAAGCCGTACACGAGGTAGTTGGCGGCCGCGTCGAACACGACCCGCTTGTCGCTCAGCCCGCCGGAGCGCAGGTAGAGCTGCAGCACCGCGGCGACCGTGTAGACGATCGGCGGCGCGATGACGATCGGGAACATCTGCGAGCGGCGGACGAGCACGATCGCGGCGAGCGACGCCACCACGATGCCGATGTTGAAGCCCTGCCCGATCTGGCCCGAGCTGGCCGAGTCGATGATGCCGCCCACGGCGGCGATGGCGAACAGCACGAGCAGAGCCGCCCACCAGACCAGACCACGCTCGGGTGCCGCCGCACGCGCGGCGGGCGCGGCTTCGGCCGAGCGGGCCGGCGCCTGCTGCTGCCAGTCGCCCGCCGCCCAGTCGTCGTTCGAGACGCGACCGCGCGGAGCGGTACGCCGTGGCGCGCCGGAGCGCGCCGATCCCGCGCGGACCGCGGTGGCCGGTCCCCAGCCCTCGTCGTCCTGCGCTGAGGACGACCAGCCGCCGCGCGGGGCGGGACGATCGGTCACTATTGCTCCAGGGCTGGGTCGGATGAGCGGAGTACCGCTGCCGTCAGGCTACCCGGCCTTACTGAGACATTCCCCGCAGGCGCGCATCGATACGCGTGTCAGGACGTCGCACGACGACCGGGCTCCGGCGCCGTCGGCAGCTCACCCTGCCCGGCCGGCACCCGCTGCTTGGGCAGCGACACCACGCGCTGCTCGGTGAGTTCGGGGGCCTGCGTGGAGCGGGCGGTGTCGGTGATCTGGCGCGGTGGCTCGAGCGGATCGGCGCCCGGCTCGACGACCTGCAACTCGACCATCCGCCGCGCGGTGACCAGCACCCGGCTCTCCAGCGACGAGACGGTCTTGTTGTAGTCGCCCACGGCGCTCGTCAACGATCGGCCCAGCTTGTCGATGTGCCCGCCCATCGTCGACAGCCGCTGGTAGAGCTCGCGCCCCAGTTTGTGCACCTCGGCCGCGTTGGCGGCCAGCGCCTCCTGCCGCCACGTGTAGGCCACCGTGCGCAGCAGCGCCACCAGCGTGGACGGCGTGGCGACGACGACGTTCTGGTCGAACGCGCGCTCGAGCAGCGCGGGATCCTCGCGGAGCGCGGCGTCGAGGAACGCGTCTGCAGGCACGAAGCACACGACGAACTCGGGGGAGGGCGTGAAGTGCTCCCAGTACGACTTCGCGCCGAGGGCGTCGATGTGGTCGCGCAGGTGCCGGGCGTGCGCCTTCAGGCGGGCGGCCCGGGTGGCCTCGTCGCGAGCCTCCATCGCCTCCAGGTAGCCGCTGAAGGCCACCTTCGAGTCGACCACCACGCTCTTGCCGCCGACGAGCCGCACGACGAGATCCGGGCGCAGCGTGCCGTCCGGCCCGTGCACCGACGCCTGGGTGACGTAGTCGATGTGCTCGGTCATCCCGGCCGCCTCGACGGCACGCTCCAGCTGCATCTCGCCCCAGCGGCCGCGCACCTGCGGCGCTCGGAGCGCCGTGACCAGCTGCGTGGTCTCCTTCTGCAGCCGTTCGGAGGTGGTGCGCATCATCGCGACCTGTTCCAGCAGCTGGGCGTAGGAACCGGCGCGCTCCTTCTCGACCGCCCCGAGCTGGTGCGCAACCCGCTCGAGCGACTCGCGCAACGGAGCGACCAGGCCCTCGATCGCCTGCTGGCGCGCGTTGAGATCGCCGTCGGCGGTGGCCGTGGTCGCGGCTAGCTTGGCGGCGGCGAGCTCGGCGAACGCTTCGTTGTTCTTCTTCAGCGCATCGCCGGCGAGCGAGTCGAACGCCTCTCGCAGCCGGGCCTCGGCCCGGAGCTGCTCCTGGGTGCGCGCTTCGTCGCGCTCGCGGGCGGCCACCCGCTCGGCCTCGAGCAGTGCGCTCACCCGCGCGAGCTCCTCGCGCGCCTCGGCCACCGCGGCACGCCCGGCGGCCTCGGCACGCGAGCGGCCCACGAGCAGCCCGATGGCGGCGCCCGCGGCGAGCGTGAGCACGGCGATCAGTACGGCGGCGACGTCCATGGCTCGATGCTCACACCGGCCACCGACAGTTTCCGATCGGCGCGCCGATCGGAAACCGGTGCGCCCGTAGACTGGCGGCCTGTGAGTCTGACCATCGGAATCCTCGGCCTGCCCAACGTCGGCAAGTCCACCCTGTTCAACGCGCTGACCAAGAACCAGGTGCTGGCCGCCAACTACCCGTTCGCGACCATCGACCCCAACGTCGGCGTGGTCGGGGTTCCGGACGAGCGCCTGGCCGTCCTCGCCCGCCTGTTCGACTCGGCGAAGATCGTTCCGGCGACCGTGTCCTTCGTCGACATCGCCGGCATCGTCCGCGGAGCGAGCACGGGCGAGGGGTTGGGAAACAAGTTCCTCGCCCATATCCGCGAGGCCGATGCGATCTGTCAGGTGATCCGGGCCTTCGACGACCCGAATGTCGTGCACGTCGAGGGCAAGGTCGATTCGGCCGGCGACATCGAGACGATCCACACCGAGCTCATCCTGGCCGACCTGCAGACCGTCGAGAACGCGTTGCCCCGGCTGCAGAAGGAGGCGCGCCTGAAGAAGGACCGCGCGCCGCTGGTGGCCGCCGCCGAAGAGGCGCGCGACACCCTGCAGCGCGGACGGACGATCTTCGCGGCCGGGCTCGACCGCGGCCCGCTGCGCGAACTGCAGCTGCTGACGGCCAAACCGTTCCTCTACGTCTTCAACGTCGATCCCGACGAGATCGCCGATCCGGCGGTCACCGACAAGCTGGCCGCGCTGGTTGCCCCGGCCGAGGCGATCTTCCTCGACGCCAAGACCGAGTCGGAGCTGATCGAGCTCGAGCCCGCCGAGGCGCTGGAGCTGCTGCAGTCGATGGGGCAGGAGGAGTCGGGCATCGACCAGCTGGCCCGGGTCGGTTTCCGGACCCTCGGGCTGCAGACGTTCCTCACCGCCGGGCCCAAGGAGGCCAGGGCCTGGACCATCAAGGCGGGTTCCACCGCGCCGCAAGCCGCCGGCGTGATCCACACCGACTTCGAGCGGGGCTTCATCAAGGCCGAGGTGGTGTCCTACGACGAACTGGTGGACGCCGGCTCGATGGCCGAAGCCCGCGCGCGCGGCAAGGTCCGCATCGAGGGCAAGGACTACGTGATGGCCGACGGCGACGTCGTCGAGTTCCGGTTCAACGTTTAGCTCGGTACCAGTGCCGACGGCCCGTCCGCGGTCGACCTGAGGAAAAACCTTCGCCCTGCACCTCAACTGGAGGTGGTTGCCGACCGCTTGCGGTGGCACCCTGGCTGCAGGGAGGTGGTTGCCCGTGTCCGACGCACCCCGACTCCGGCCAGACCTGCCGGAAACCCTGCCGATCCTTTCGCGCGGGAAACATCTCAATCCCCGAGACGGCGCCTGTGTGATGGAGTTCGTGTCCGTCCTCGCCGGCGAGCGGTGGAGCGATCATCCGCGGTGCACGCACCCGGCGCTCGCCGAGCTGGCCCGGCTGGTCAACGACGCGCTCCCCGAGGGGGATCACGTGCTGCTCGGCCCCATCGCCGCCGATCTCGTCGGGCTCCGGCCCGCCGACATCCGGGTGACTCCGGCGTTGGTGCGGTTGTGCATGTCCGCGCAGAGCGCCGCGGGGCACGAGGGCTGGCGGTCCCGCCGGCTGGCCCGCCAGGCCGAACGCCGGCTGAACGCGGTGGACGACCCGCTCGAGCGCGGTTGGCGCCGCCGGTTCGGTGAGGCGGTCTACCGGCAGGCGACGGCGCGCCGCGCCATGATCGGCACGGTGATGTACCTGGCACAGGGCCCGCGCCCGGCGGCGAGCCGCAATCTGCGCGAGCTACTGCGCAGCGCGGTCGACCTCTGCATCGCGCTCCAGCAGGCGGGGCCGAACTCGCCGGCCGAGGAGCTGGTCGGCGAGTTCGCTGCGCAGGTACAGCACTGAGCGTCCCGACCGCGCGCGGTTGACCAGCCCGCCCTCGCGCAGCACCCGCAGGTGCTGGCTCACCGCCGAGGGCGTGACCTCGGTGCGCCGCGCCAGCTCGGTGGTCGTCATGGGCTCGGCGAGCAGGGCGAGCAGTCCGGCGCGGGTGCGACCCAGCAGGTCGGCGACCACGCTCGGGGCGGGCGGGTTCCGCTTCTCCCACACCGTCGCCCGCCCCCGCGCCGGATAGACGATCCAGGGCGGCTCGTCCAGATCGATGTAGGTGACCGCCCCGCGGCAGAACAGCGACGGGCTCAACCGGACGCCCCGGCCGGCGACCTCGAGATAGCGCCGCTCGGCGATCTTGCGGTCGACGGTCAGGATGCCGTCGTCCCAGCGCACCCGTGCGTCGAGCGCGCCGAACAACCCCGCCGCTCCGCTGGCTGCGAGCTGCCGCGAGCCGTGGACGACGTCGGCCTCGAGCACTGCTCGGATCCGCGGCCAGAACGGGTGCAGGCACGCCTGCCAGTAGTCGGCGAGGGCGGCGGTGATGCGCTCCAGCACCTGCGACGGCTTGCCGCGCAGGACCTGCGGCGGCGTGGCGTCGCCATAGGTCCGGAGGATGTCGGCCCGCACCCGGCGCGGCGGCGTCGCTCGTACGGCAGCCAACTCGTCGTCGAAGTCGGCAAGCAGTTCCGATCCGCGCGGAGTGAGAAAGTCCGGCACCCACATCGTGGGCGCAACCAGCGCGTCGAGCGTCTCGGTGTCCAGCTCCCGCCATGCGGCCAGTTGCGCGGAGCGCCAGGGCAGGTGCATCGGCTGGCGGCCCGGCCGCCGCCAGACCCAGAGACTGAAGACCGTCTCCTGCATCGGCGAGATCGTGAACGTCGTCTCGGCGAGATCGGCCGCCCGCAGGTGCATCTCGATCATTGAGCGATACTCTAAATCATTGGTCTCCGTCGTCCGTCGGCGATCTGATCGTCGGCGTGACACAGCTCGCGCCGAGGATGCGGCTCCGGCGGGTGATCCCCGAGGAGCCGGCCCTGCGCCGACTGGCCGCCGTCACTGTCGTGAACACCTTCGGCAACGGCCTGTTCATGACCTTGGGCGCGTTGTACCTCACGCGCATGGTGGGCCTGTCGGTCGCGCAGGTGGGCTTGGGCCTGACCGTCGCCGGCGGGTTGGGCGTCGTAGGCGGCATTCCCTTCGGCCAGCTGGCCGACCGGGTAGGCCACCTGCGGCTGTTGATCGTGCTCGTGCTCGCCGAAGCGGTCGGCACCGCGTGCGTCACACTGATCGATTCCTTCGCGACGCTGCTCGTCGTCGCCGGGCTGACGACGCTGGCCGACCGGGCGAGTTCGGCGGTGCGCAACGGCCTCTACGCGGTGGTGCTGTCGCCGGAGCGGCGCACGCAGTCTCGTGCCTACCTGCGTGCCGTCACGAACGTGGGCATCGGGGCCGGGTCCGCGACGGCGGCGATCGCGCTGCAGGTCGACACCCGCCCGGCCTACGTCGCGCTGATCCTCCTCGACGCGCTCACCTTCGTCGTGGCGGCATGGCTGCTCGCCGGTATGCCGATCTCCGAGCCCGTCCGCGCTGAGCGGTCGGCCGAGAAGCACCCGCGCAACCGCGCACTCCGCGACGGCCCGTACCTGGCGATCAGCGGCCTGAACGCAGTGCTCGCCCTGCAGTTCGGGCTGATCGAGGTGGGCCTGCCGCTGTGGATCGTGCGGCACACCGACGCGCCTCGCGCGATGGTCGCGGGCACGATGCTGCTCAACACCGTCCTGGTGGTGCTCCTGCAGGTCCGCGCGAGCAAGGGCATCACCACGGTCGGCAAAGCCGCCCGGGCCGCCGGTCGCGGCGGTTTGCTGATGGCCGCTGCGTGCCTGGTGTTCGCGGCGGCGCACGGCGTGAGCATGTGGCTCGCGACTGTCGTGCTGGCCGTCGGCATGTTGGTGCAAACGCTGTCCGAGGTCACCTGTTCGGCGGCCGGTTGGGCGCTGAGCTACGACCTCGCCGACCCGCAGCACCCCGGCGCCTACCAGGGCGTTTACTCCAGCGGCTTCGCGCTCGCCACCATGCTCGCCCCGGTGATCGCCGCGGTGACCGCGCTGCGCTACGGCCTGCTGGGGTGGTGCGTGCTGGCCGCGCTGTTCGCAGTCGCCGGCATGGCGGTGCGGCCGGTGACAGCGTGGGCGGTGCGACGCGGTGCGCAACGGTGCCAGGCCGCCGTACCGGTGGCCGCGGCGCGTTAGCCGTTACGCACAGCGGGTACGACCGACCCGTGGCTGCGCTGGAGCGTTTCGAGTTCGGGTTCGATCCCCGCTACCGCCGGGCCGCGTGGCCGTTCGGCGTCCGGCCGGACACCACCTGGATCAACGTCGGCGGCGGCACCCTTGCCGTCCGGTTCGGACCGTGGCGGGTCGCGACGCCGTTGACGAACATCGCCGATGTGGCGATCACCGGGCCCTACGCCTTCGTCAAGACGGCCGGGCCGGCCCGCCTCGGTGTCACCGACCGGGGGCTCACGTTCGCGACGAACGGCCGGCGCGGCGTCTGCCTGCAATTCCGCGAACCGATCAAGGGCATCGACCCCTGGGGGCTGCTGCGTCACCCGAACCTGACGCTGACGGCCGCGGACTGCGACGCGCTCGCCGCGGCCTTGCGGCGCTGACGCCGCCGCCCCTGCGCCGCCGACAGGACGAACAGCTCCGGAGCTATCCGCGGCAGGGCCTGGCTCAGGTGCGTGGCCAGCCCTCGCGCGTGCGCAATGTCGCGGCCGGTCCAGCGACGGTGGGTGAACTGGGCGAACTCGAGGATGCCGATGGGCCGGCCGTCGTGATAGAGCGGGACGATCAACAGGCTCGCGAAGCCGAGGTTGCGCATGAACCCCTTCTCGGCGGGGTCGGTGTTCGGGTCGGACAGGTGCGCTTCGACGGGGACGGCGTCCTGCAGCACCCTGCGCGTCGCCGGGAAGTCGCTCAGCGGGTATTCGGTGGTGTCGAGGTCGGCCCCGGCCACGGCGATCTCGCGCAGCACGCCGTCCCCGCCGAGGGCCGAGACGGCGAGCACGTCGACGGTCATGTCCGAAGCCGCGCGGGCGATGGCGGCGCGCAGATCGGCCGCGCGCGTTGCGCTCGCCAGGGCCAGGGTGACGGCGTGCACCTCGCGCACCGCGTCGGCCGACGCGCTACCGGCCTCCTCGCGGCGAAGCGCCGAGCCGCGGGCCTGCCGGCAGGCGAAGCGGACGGCGGGATCGATCGGAGCGAGTTCCCGGGCGGGACGGCCGACCGCCCAACCCTGACCTAGATCGACGTCGAACTCGGCCAGGGCGGCCAGGTCATCGAGCGTCTCCACGCCCTCGCCGATCGTCAACGCGCCCATCCGTTGCGACAAGGTCACCAACGCGTCCAGCACCGCGCGTTGGGCAGGGTTGTGCCGGACGCCGGCGACGATGGCACGGTCGATCTTGACGTAGTCGGGTCGCATCGTCGCGAGCCGGAGCAGCCCCGCGTACCCGGTGCCCACGTCGTCCACTGCGATCAGCGCGCCTCGGCCGCGCAACCGTCCCAAGTTGTCCTGCAGGGCGCAGACATCGCTCGACGCGTGCTCGGTCACTTCGACGACGACGCCGACGAGGTCCTCGTCCCACATCTGGGCCAGCGCGTCGTGACCGAGTACGTCGGGACTCATGTTGAGGGTCAGCAGCGTGCCCGACGGGAGCTCCGCGCGCCGGTCGAGTGCCCGGCGTACGCACTCGGCCTCGAGCTCGTACCCGAAGCCGGAGGCGTGCGCGTGGGCGAAGACGTCCCCGGCGCCCCCGGTCGGGGAGCAGCGGAAGCGGGCGAGCGCCTCGACGGCCGCCAGGGCACCGGTCGCGACCTCCACGATCGGCTGCAGCACGATCTCGAGGCCGTCGAGCATTTCCTCGACCGAGGACACCGCCGACAGCGGCGCACCACGAGCTGGCTGTTCCACGACGCCTCCTGCCCATGGGAACCTTCTGGACTTTACCGTAACTAAACAACTGTGAGAAGTGGCGGAATCCAGGCCGTCGTGCGACGGGTTGTGAGTTGATCTCTTCGCGCGGACACAACTTGGATGCCCGCGCCGGACCGCGGCCGTCGCCGGGCCGCCATCCAGTCGTCCGCCGCGGCAAGGCGACGGAGGCAGCGCGATGTCGACTGCGACGATGACCGGGGCGCGGGCGGCGCACAGCCCTGCGATGCGCGCCACGGCGCGGGTCGGGCTCACGGCCCGGGCGATCGTCTATCTGCTCATGGGCGGTCTGGCGATCGACATCGCCGTCGGCGGCAGCAAGCGACCGGCCAACCAGCAGGGCGCGCTCGCCGAGGTCGCGGCGACGCCCGGCGGCAGCGTGCTGCTGGTGCTGATCGCCGCGGGTTTCGCGGGCTACGCGCTCTGGCGGCTCAGCCAGGCGCTGTTCAACACCTCACCCGAGGGGTCGGACGGCAAGGAACGCGCAAAGTGCGCGGCGCGCGGGATCGTCTACGCGCTGCTGTGCGGCACCGCCGTCAACGTGCTCACCGGCTCCGCCGGGTCTACGCAGGACAAGCAGCAGGCGGGCATGACCGCCTCGCTGATGCATCACGAAGGCGGGCGCTGGCTGGTGGGCATCGCCGGCGTGGTCGTGGTCGTGGTCGGCGCCTACCTCGTCGCCGAAGGAGTGCGCCGCAAGTTCGTCGACCACCTCAATACCGGCCGGATGTCGCGTCGCACGCAGAAGGTCGTGGTCGCCCTCGGTGCCGTGGGAACCACGGCCCGCGGGGCCGTGGTCGGACTCGCCGGGGTGCTGGTCGTGGCCGCCGCGATCACCGCCGACCCGAAGGAGTCCCGGGGCCTGGACGGTGCGCTGCGCACGCTGGCCCACCAGCCGCTCGGCACCTGGCTGCTCGGCATCGCCGCGCTCGGGCTGCTGGCCTTCGGCAGCTACGGGCTGGCCGAGGCGAAGTGGTCGCAGGTCTGACCGCCGGTTCGGCCGGTCACGGTAGCTGCACGTAGCCGTGCCGTGCCTTCCACAGGAAGTACTTCTCGAAGGCGAGCTTCATGGCGTGGGCCTGCGGCCCGGGGATGAGCAGCCCGTGCTTCCGCGGCGGCAGCATCTTGTCGGCCAGGATGACCACGCCGTTGCGCCCGGCGTCCATCACGCAGATCGCGGGGATGTCGCCGAACGACTTCTCCGCTTCGGGCCGCTCGCCGCGGATCTGGGCGGCGATGTTGCGGGCCGCCGTGTGCGCCTGCACCTCGGTCGGGTAGCCGGTCTTGGGGACGCCGACCGGCACCGGCGTCTGCCACGGCACGGACACCGCGGCCGCGACGCCCACGGCATAGACGTCGTCGTACTTCTCGCTCTGGTACGTCGGGCGGACCGGCAGGAAGCCGTTCGCGTCCGGCGACAGGGCATGCGCCGCGCGGGCCACGTCCTGGCCGAGGAACGGCGGGATCACCATCGTGTACGACGACGGGATCGTCGTGCCGTCGGCCAGCACCGCCGCACCGGCGTCGACGTGCTCGAGCGCCACGCCGACCCGCGTGTCGATCCCCTCCCTCTTGCAGAACATGCCGAGCAGGGTCTCGCCGTGCGGAAGCCCGCCGATGCCGAAGTGACCGAGGAACGGCTCGGCGCTGACGTAGGTCAGCGTGACCTGCCGCTTGAGGCCGGTTTTGCGCAGTCGGTGGGCGACGTTGAACAGGAACTCGTAGGCGGCGCCGAAGCAGCCCGCGCGGGGCGCCGCCGCGACGACGATATCGCCGGGCTCGGCGAGGAAGCGCCGCCAGCGCACACCTGCGGTCACCGCGTCGTCCAACGTCGTGATCGTCACCCCGTGCTCGGCCAGCCCCGGCACCGCGTCGATGTCGTTGCGGTAGCCGGTGGCCACGACGAGGTAGTCGTAGTCGTGCCAGCTGCCGTCGTCGATCTGCACCCGGCGCGCATCCGGATCGATAGCGGTCGCCGCGGCCTGTACGTAGTCGATGCCGTGCTCGTCGAAGGTGGGCACGAGCGGGAACGTGATGTCCCTCGGCGCGCGGTTGCCGAACGGCAGCCAGATGAGGCTGGGGTTGAAGACGAAGCGGTCCGCCGGCGACATCACGGTGACGTCGACGTCACCGCCGAGCTCCTGCTTCACCGCCAGGGCGGCGGTCAGCCCGCCGAAGTTCGAACCGAGAACCAGAACCTTCGTGCGCATGCCCGCCGCCTTCTCCGCCGCTCGTTGGCGACGTTAGGAACCGGCGTCGGGCCGCGACACGGCCCAACGCCCCGGGCCTTCAGGCCGATTGCCTCCGTTATTGCCAACTTCTTGCAACAAGCCTCTGGCGGCGGCTAGCGTCGAGACCGTGACCACGACGATCTCGCAGACCGCGTCCCGCTCGCGGTGGGCGCGGTTCCGTGACGGTCTCACCCGCGCGGACCGCCGGTCGTTGGTCTCGATGGCCGGGTTCATCGTGCTGTTGCACGTCATCGGCTTCGGGCTGCTGTTCGCCGTGATCGTGCCCCAGCACTACCGGCTCGGCGGCGAGCACCCGTTCTTCAACGTCGGAGTCGGCCTGCTGGCCTACACCTTCGGCATGCGGCACGCGTTCGATGCCGACCACATCGCCGCCGTCGACAACACCACCCGCAAGCTGATCGCCGACAACGCGGGCCGAGCCGATGCGCGCAAGCCCCTCTCGGTGGGCTTCTGGTTCTCCCTCGGCCACTCGTCGATCGTCTTCGGGCTGGCGTTCCTTCTCTCGGTCGGCGTCAAGGCGCTGGTCGGCGAGGTGAAGAACGGAAACTCGGCGCTGCACTCGGCGACCGGGATCATCGGTTCCTCGGTGTCGGGCGTGTTCCTGTGGATCCTCGGGGTGCTGAACCTGGTGGTGCTCCTCGGCATCGTCAAGGTGTTCCGCCGGATGCGCACCGGCGACTACGACGAACAGGAGCTGGAAGACCAGCTGAACAAGCGGGGCTTCATGAACCGGCTGCTGGGCGGGCTGACGAAGTCGGTGCGCAAGCCCTGGCACATCTACCCGGTCGGCGTCCTGTTCGGGCTCGGTTTCGACACGGCGACCGAAGTCGGCTTGTTGGTGATCGCCGGCGGAGCAGCCGCGCTGGCGCTGCCCTTCTACGTCATCCTCGTGCTCCCGGTGCTGTTCGCGGCCGGCATGTGCCTACTCGACACGATCGACGGCGTGTTCATGAACGCCGCCTACGGGTGGGCGTTCATGAAGCCGGTCCGCAAGGTCTTCTACAACCTGACGATCACTGCCGTCTCCGTCGTCGTCGCCCTGGTCATCGGCACGATCGAGCTGGTCAGTGTGATCGCCGACCAGGCCGGCATCACCTCAGGACCGATCGCCGCGGTGGCCGGCATCCCGCTCGACTACGCCGGGTACGGCATCGTCGCCCTGTTCGTGGTGGCCTGGGCGGTGGCCCTCGCTGTCTGGCGCTACGGACGCATCGAGGAACGCTGGTCGGCCGATCTTGCGCCAGCGCCCCGGGAGCTGCTCGAGGTCGAATGACCCGGGCGCGGATCGAATCCGTCCGAACCCCTTCCGTACACGCGTCTGCGGACTAGGCTCGTCTGTCTCTTCACCGAGCGGAATCGTCCAGGCCGCGCCGAACGGAGTTGCCGATGAGCGTCGTCCGAGCCGCCGTCACGCAGGTCGCGTGGACCGGCGACAAGCAGTCGATGATCGAGCGCCACGAACAGCTGGCCCGCCGGGCCGCCGCCGAGGGCGTACAGATCATCGGCTTCCAGGAGCTGTTCTACGGCCCCTACTTCGGGGCAATCCAGGACCAGAAGTACTACGCGTACGTCGAGCCGATCCCTGGGCCTACCGTCGAGCGGTTCGCCGAGCTCGCGGCGGAACTACGCATGGTGATCGTGCTGCCGATCTACGAGGTGGCGAACGAGGGCGAGTACTACAACACCGCGGCGGTCATCGACGCCGACGGCTCCCTGCTCGGCACCTACCGCAAGCACCACATCCCGAACCTGCCCCAGTTCTGGGAGAAGTTCTACTTCCGGCCGGGCAACTCGGGGTACCCGGTGTTTTCCACCGCCGTCGGCCGGGTCGGCGTGTACATCTGCTACGACCGGCACTTCCCGGAAGGCTGGCGCGAGCTCGGGCTCAACAACGCGCAGATCGTGTTCAACCCCTCGGCCACGAAACCTGGGCTGTCCAACCGGCTCTGGGAGATCGAGCAGCCCGCGGCAGCGGCGGCGAACCAGTACTTCATCGCGGCGAACAACCGCATCGGTCAGGAGACTGCGGAGTTCGGCGACGACGCGCCGCACTTCTACGGCTCCAGCTATTTCGTCGATCCCCGCGGCAACTTCGTCGGCGACATTGCCTCGCCGGACGAGGAAGAGATCGTCATCCGCGACCTCGACCTCGACGAGATCACCCGCGCGCGCAACGACTGGCAGTTCTACCGGGATCGGCGGCCGGAGTCCTACGCGAAGACGACGGCGCCGTAAGGAGAGCAGCGACATGCCCAGGACGCTCATCCGCAACGGCACCGTCGTCAGCTCCACCGGCTCGTCGCGCCAGGACGTGCTGATCGACGGCGAGACGGTCGCCGCCCTGCTCGCGCCGGGCGCCGACCTCGGCGGTGTCGACCTGGCCGAGCGCGTCGACTCGGTCCTGGACGCGACCGGCAAGTACGTGATCCCGGGCGGCATCGACGCGCACACCCATATGGAGATGCCCTTCGGCGGCACCTTCGCCTCGGACACGTTCGAGACCGGCACGCGTGCGGCGGCGTGGGGAGGCACCACGACCATCGTCGACTTCGTCGTGCAGGCGCACGGCCAGCGGGTGCAGGATCAGGTCGCGCTCTGGCACGAGAAGGCGGCCGGCAACTGCGCCGTCGACTACGGCTTCCACCAGATCATCGGCGACGTGAACGACGAGTCGTTGAAGGCGATGGACGAGATGGTGGGGGAGGGCATCACCAGCTTCAAGCTGTTCATGGCCTACCCGGGTGTCTTCCTGTCCAGCGACGGGCAGATCGTGCGGGCGATGCAGACGGCAGCCGGCAACGGCGCCCTGATCATGATGCATGCCGAGAACGGCTCGGCCATCGACGTGCTCGTGCAGCAGGCGCTGGAGCGGGGCGAGACGACGCCCTACTACCACGGCGTGACCCGGCCCTGGCAGACCGAACAGGAGGCCACGCACCGGGCGATCATGCTCGCCGACCTCACCGGGGCGCCGCTGTACGTGGTGCACGTGTCGGCCAAGCAGGCGCTCGCCCGCATCGCCGAGGCGCGCAACGCCGGGCAGAACGTCTTCGGCGAGACCTGCCCGCAGTACCTGTATCTCTCGCTCGAGGAGAACCTCGGCGCGCAGGGCGCGCAGTGGGGCAGCTTCGAAGGCGCGAAGTGGGTCTGCTCGACGCCGCTGCGCGCCCGCGCCGAAGGGCACCAGGACGAGCTGTGGACCTACCTCCGCACCGGCGACGTCACCACAGTGGCGACCGATCACTGCCCCTTCTGCATGAAGGATCAGAAGGAGATGGGTGTCGGCAACTTCGCCAAGATCCCGAACGGGATCGGTTCGGTGGAGCACCGGATGGATCTGATGTTCCAGGGGGTGCAGGACGGCCGGATCAGCCTGGAGCGCTGGGTCGAGGTCTGCAGCACCATGCCCGCCCGCATGTTCGGTCTGTACGGCAAGAAGGGCGTCATCGCGCCAGGCGCCGACGCCGACATCGTGATCTACGACCCCAACGGGCACACCTCGATCGGTGTGGGGGAGGGGCGCTCCCACCACATGAACATGGACTACTCCGCATGGGAGGGTTGGGCGATCGACGGCCACGTCGACACCGTCCTGTCTCGCGGCACGGTGATCGTCGACGAATCGGGCTATGTCGGCAACAAGTCGCACGGGCAGTTCGTCAAGCGGCAGCTCTCGCAGAACCTGATCTGACGATGGACTTCGGCGTCGTCCTGCAGAACGACCCGCCCGCCTGGCGGGTGGTCGAACTCGCCAGGCGGGCGGAGCAGTACGGGTTCACCCACGTGTGGACGTTCGACTCGCACCTGCTCTGGCAGGAACCGTTCGTCGTCTACAGCCAAATCCTCTCGCACACGTACCGGGTGATGGTCGGCCCGATGGTCACCAACCCGGCGACCCGCGACTGGACGGTCACGGCGTCGCTGTTCGCCACGCTGAACGACATGTTCGGCAACCGCACCATTTGCGGCATCGGCCGCGGTGACTCGGCCGTGCGGGTGATCAACGGCAAGCCGGTGACGCTCACCGCGCTGCGTGAGTCGATCGAGGTCATCCGGGCGCTCGCCAACGGCGAACAGGCGACCTACAAGGGCAACCTGTTGCGCTTTCCGTGGAGCACGTCGTCGCGGCTGCCCATCTGGGTCGCCGCGTACGGGCCGAAGGCGCTCGCCCTCACCGGCGAGGTCGGCGACGGCTTCATCCTGCAGCTGGCCGATCCGGACATCACTGCCTGGTCGATCGCCGCCGTGCGCCAAGCCGCGGCCGACGCCGGCCGCGACCCCGCCTCGGTCTCGATCTGTGTCGCAGCGCCGGCGTACGTCACCGACGGCACCGACACCGGCCTGGAACACGCCCGCGCGCAGTGCCGCTGGTTCGGCGGCATGGTCGGCAACCACGTCGCCGACATCGTGGCCCGATACGGCAGCGACGGCGCAGCGGTGCCGCAGGCGCTTTCCGACTACATCGCCGGGCGAGACGGCTACGACTACAACGCGCACGGCAAGGCGGGCAACGCGCACACGAACTTCGTCCCCGACGAGGTGATCGACCGTTTCTGCCTGCTGGGGCCACCCGAGCAGCACGTGGCCCGGCTGAACGAGTTGCGCGCACTCGGCGTCGACCAGTTCGCCCTCTACCTCCAGCACGACGCCAAGGACCGCACGCTCACCGCCTACGGCGAGCAGATCATCCCCGAGGTGAGGATCCGCCCGGTGGCGCGGACGTGAGGCGAGAGCGCTAGAGCCGCGTCACACCCGCGGAGCGCGACCAGGACGGCAAGCCGGGACCACCCGTAGACTCGCTCGGTTCCCCTGTACCCGCCGAATCGAGGTTGCCGCGTGGCGATCAACCGGCGCGACGACCTTCGCAATGTCGCGATCGTCGCGCACGTGGACCATGGCAAGACGACCCTTGTCGACGCGATGCTCTGGCAGTCCGGGGCGTTCACCGAGCACCAGGCGGACACGGGCGACGTCAACGAGCGGGTGCTCGACTCGAACGACCTGGAGCGCGAGAAGGGCATCACCATTCTCGCGAAGAACACAGCCGTCGATCACGTCACCCCCGACGGACGGCGCGTGACGATCAACATCATCGACACCCCGGGGCACGCCGATTTCGGCGGCGAGGTCGAACGCGGGCTCTCGATGGTCGACGGCGTGCTGCTGCTGGTGGACAGCATTGGAGACACTCCCCTCCGGTTTGTCAAGCCCCCGGATGCCCCAGAGCTGCTGGCCTGCGACGGTCCCAACTAAGGTCGTCCCCGCAATGAAGCTCCGTTTGTACTCTCGTCGACCCCCCAGATTTGCTGGGACAGAACGTGTTTTGCGATCGGTGTACTCCCGGTCGCGGGGCGTCTGAGACTCGAATGGGTCTGTCCCGCCTCCCAGAGCGACGGAGCACCCGAAATTGCTGGGACAGAACGTGTCTGCGGAAGGAGTACTCATATTCGCGACCCCCAGGCTTGATCTTCTTACGACAAGTGAAGGTCGTTGTGAGGGGTGCGCTGGTACGAAACGGGTTACCCGCTCCACAACGCTCGGTCGTCGAGTCCGAGGTAGGACTCGCCGTCGGGACTCGTGGGACGCATGGCCAGCGGCATGGCCGGATGCGCCGATCCGACAGCGGCATGGTCGCGCGTCCGCGCGTACAGCGGCATAGTCGGATGTCCTGGCTGCTAAGTGATCTTGGAACAGGAGTGCGGACATCGCAGTAGATGCGTTACTCCGACCTTCCCGGCGACCCTTCTTGCCCTGACCGGTCGGCCTCGTCCTCCAGACGCTCGGACGTG
>DASSEP010000026.1:0-33340 GCA_035695205.1 Jatrophihabitans sp.
TGCGGTCCTCGAGCGGCTTGATGCTGACCTTGGTGGCGGTCACGGTGGTACTCCCCTTCGGGTGACAAAGTTCGGCTGTCGCGGAGCTCGGTTGCCGTCGCGGGGGTCAACCAGCACCTACAACCTGGCACTCTAACGCGAGGAGTGCCAACTCTCAACGGCGGGGTCGCACCGAGCGAGCGATCAGGGCAGGTTGCCGCTGCGCCCCGGCACGGTGGGGTGCACCTGCAGGTGGCACAGGGTCACCGACCGCGCCAGGTGCACGGTGTAGCCGGTGTTCGCCGGGGTCGCGTTCACCGACAGCGAGGACTTGCACGACCTGCCGCCGCGGCCGAAGTTCAGCCACTCCACGTCGGCGGACGCGAAGCGCCCCGGGCGCAGCACCACCCTGGGCACCCCGTGCCGGCTCCCGCCGGTGAAGCCGGACAGCGTGCGCTTGGCGTGCTTGAGCAGGTGGCCGTTGCGGCCGATCGCGTCCAGGCCGGGATAACCGCGGATGTGGCAGCGCACGCCGCTGATGTTCTGGAACAGGACGACGAAGCTGCCGTGCCCGGTCGCCCCCTGGCTGCGGGTGGCGGTCACGGCGAGCGACGCGTCACCGCACTGGGCGGCCGCGGCAGGCGCTGCGGACGCGGCGACCCCGCCACGGACGAGCGCGGCGGCGAGCAGGGTGAGCACGAGCAGCAGGGCGCGGATTCGAGCCATGGCACGGTCCTTCCTTTGCGAGGTGGTCGCCCAGCAGAGCCCACTCGGGACCCGGCTGATACGCAAGGGGATTTAGCCGAACGCGGCGCTACGGGTCCAGGAAAGGCCGCCGTCGCGGGTGGTCCAGATCGCGTTCCCGCGTCGTGTGACCGCGCGCCCGACCTGGGCGTTCTCGAAGCCGAGGAAGGTGAACGGGCCGGCCGGGCGCGCGACGAGCGTCCAGGTGCGCCCGCCGTCGGTACTGCGCGCGATGCGCCGTCCGGCGCTGATCAGCACCGTGGCCGGATCGCCGTTGAGCAGGCCGCCGGCCGCCGCGGGCGGGATCGTGCCGGGTTGACCGGCGAAGTGCGCGCCGGCGTCGGTGGAGGTGGCGACGAACCACCGCTGCGGGACCTGGCGGGTGGCGCACAGCGCGCTGACCCGTCCGCCTCCCCCGGCCGCCAGCTGGTAGCTGTCGACCTCGGCACCGGACTGCGGGCACGGCTCGCCGACCGTGCTCCACGTGCGCCCGGCGTCGGTCGAGCGCAGCAGCTGCGAGGTTGCCCGTCCTGCCCCGCCGGCGGGGTTGCCCTGGAGCAGCAGGTACGCGTCGCCGCCGACGCCACGGGCGAACTGCACGCCGGCGCCGAACCAGCCGGAGCCCGGCGGCCCGTTCGGCGGCAGCTGCGCGAGACTCCACACGGTCGACCCGATGGCCGCGGTCTCCACCTGGACGTGGCACGGGCCGGGGCAGCCGGTGCCCTTCGCGACGACCCGGATCACGTTGCCGTCGAGGGTCTCCAGGGCGAGCGCGCCGCCGGGCTGGCGCTGCCAGCTGCGCCCGCCGTCGGTGGTCATGAACATCGTGGACGGGCCGAAGGCGTAGCCGACCCGGTCGTCGGCGAAGCGCAGGTGGGTGACGCACGGCGCGGCGCAGTGCTGCACCCCGGGCACGTTGAATGCCGCGCCCGGCATGCCCGACCAGTGCGTGCCGTCGCGGGTGCGCAGAACGGCGGTGCACCGTCCGGTGCGGTACAGGCAGTCGGCCGAGGCGAGGGCCCAGCCGTCGTCGGTGCCGGTGAAGGTCAGGTCGAGCACCCGGACGCCACGCAGCCCGGCCGCGACTGAAGCGGATGGTGGCGGCGACGCGTAACTCGACCGCGGCGACGGGCGCGACCGGCTGCGCGCATGCGGGTGCCCGAGGGTGGAGAAGACGCGGTCGCCGGAGTGCTGCACCGGGGAGGACTGTGGTGGCGGCGGCGCGGCAACCGGCCGGGGCGTCCCAGCGGTCAGGTGCGCGACGCCCACCACGGCGCCGGCCACGGCCGCCACCGACGCGGCGGCGACCAGCGGGGTCGCCCAGCTGCGCCAGGCGCGCGGGCGGGCCGGCGGCCGGCCGTAGAGGTCGCGCGCCGGCGGGGGGGCATCGACCGCGGCGAGGATCCGCTCCGCCAGCACGTCCGCCGCCGGCGCATGCCGGGCGTGCTCGGTCAAGGTCGCGCGCAGGGCCGCTTCCAGGTGCGCATCCGCGCGCGCCCGGCGACCCCGAGGCAGGAATCTCATGTCGCTCTCCCCGCCTGCGGTGAGCAGTACGCGGTGTCGGTGCTCATGTGCGTGCGCAGCGTTGCCAGCCCGCGGCTGATGAGGCTGCGCACGGTGCCGATGCGGCAGCCCAGGGCCTGGGCGGTGTCTTCGTCGCTGAGGTCCTCGTAGAAGCGCAGCACGATGGCGGCCCGCTGCCGTTCGGGCAGCGTGGCCAGCCGGTTCCACAGTTCGTCGCGGTCGGCGAGCTGGCCGAGGGCGTCACGTTCGTCCATCCGCTCCGGAACGTCGGCGTAGGCGAACTCGCGCCGGGCGGCGCGCCGCTGGTGGTTGACGTAGGCGTTGGCGAGCGAGCGGCGGACGTAGGCCAGCGGGGCGTCGGCCTCTTCGACGCGCTCCCACTTCGGGTACAGCCGCACGAGCGTGTCCTGCACCAGTTCCTCGGCGGCCGCGCCGTTGCCGGTGAGCAGGTAGGCGGTGCGTAGCAACGCCGGCGTGTGCTCGCGCACGAATACCGCGAAGCCGACGTCGCGTCTCACCAGCACCTCCACCCTGAGTAGACAGGTAAGACGTGCCGGATGTTGCAGAAAGTACGGTCAGCTCGCCGTTGTGATCTGTTCGTAATGCGCGCCTTCCGGGCCGAGTCGCCACACGCGGGTGTGCGCGTCCGGCTCCGGGATGCCCTTTGCCTGCAGCGGGCGCCACAGCGGCCGGTGCCAGGTGGTCACCGGGATCTCGTCCACCATCTGCACGTAGCGCGGGCGTTGCGGCGCGGGCAGCTTGTCGAGCGCGGCGTCGAGGTCGGCGGTGGTGAGCTCGGCGCCCTCGCGCAGGGTCACGGCGGCGACGAGAACGTCCGCCTCGCCCTCGCGGACGCCATAGGCGACCATCAGGTCGACAGCCGGGATGGTGGCGAGCATCGACCGCGCCCCGGACGGCAGCGCGGGCCCGGCCGCAGTGTGGACGATCTCGGACACCGAGCCGGCGAGCCACAGGTCGTGGTGCTCGTCGCGCAGGAACAGGTCGCCGGTGGAGCGCCACGCGTCGCCGGCCTCGAAGACGCCGCGCAGCGGGAGGCCGGACATCGCTCCGCTCGGCTTCGTACGGGCCAGCAGCAGGCCGATCTCGTCGACCCCGCACTCCCGCGCGAAGCCTTGGGCGTCGAGTTCGAGCTGCAAGGTGGCGAGATCGAACGCCGCGACCCGTACCTCCGCGCTGCCCGGCAGCGGCCGGCCCATCGAGCCGGGCGTGCGGCCGCCGACGTCGGCCAGAATCGCCTCCCCCTCGGCCGAGGCGTAGAACTCGAGCACCTGAACGGTCGGGAACCGCTCGCCGACCCGCCGCCACAGGTTGCGAGGCATGCCGGACCCCATGAACATGCGGATCGGGTGGTGCGCCTCGTTCGGGTGCCGCGGGGCGTTGACCACGCCGCGCAGCGACGTCCAGGTGTAGGAGACGTGGGTCGCGCCGTAGCGGCGCACCTCCTCCCAGAACGTCTCCGGGTCGTCGGCGCTCGCGATGGCGAACCTCGCACCGCTCGCCACGGCCCCGCCGATGCTCATCAGCAGCGCGGACGAGTGGTGGATCGGCGTCGTGCTGAAGATGGTGTCGCCCGGGCGCAGCGCCGCCGCCGACGCGGTGCCCAGCGCGGACAGCGCCCAGCGGCGGTTGGTGATGCGTAGCATCTTGGTGTCCGGTCCCTCGCCGCTGAACAGCACGAAGGCGATGTCGCCGGCGCGGTGCGGGTTGGGGCGGTACCAGCCGGGCAGCTCGACGGCGTCCGGGTCGATGCGCTCCATGTCGATGACGGCCGGCGAGAGCTCGCGCTCCTCACCTCCGCCGCCGAGCACCGCCCAGGTCGGGCCGTGGACGTGCTCGCCCTTGCCGATGTGTTCGGGGTCGGACACCACCCAGCGCACCCGGCCCATCTCGATCTCGCCGGCGACGTCGCCGTCTGGACGCAGCAGCACGGCGGTGGCGCCCAGCCGGCTGACCGCCATCACCGTCACGAACGCGCTCGGCCGGGTGTGCATGAGCACCCCGACACGGTCGCCCTGGCGCACGCCGATCGAGACGAGTCCCTTGACGACGTTGTCGACGCGCTGCTTCACGTCGTGCTGGCGGTGTGCCCGGTCGCCGAACAGGAAGGCGATGTCGTCCGGCGCCCGGCGTGCCTGCTCGTCGAGCAGCAGGCCGAGCGAGATCCGGGTGGACGGGTCGAGCTGCTCGACGCGCGCGAGCCGGGGTAGCTGTGCGGGGGCCTCGCGCACCACGCTCTGCGCTGCGCGCACGGTGCGCCGCGCGGCACCGAGCACGACACGCCCGACGCCGACGCCGAGCTCGAAGCCCTGGGCGAGGGCGACTGCGGCCGTGCCCGCTCGGACCGTCTTGGCGATGTCGACCGAGTCGGCCGGCACGATGGTGTCGGGCAGCTCGCCGCCCTCGCGCCAGCGCACCCACTCGGCCACCGTCGGCCAGGTGCATCGCATCGCGTTCGAGCCGACGACGAGCCCGAAATGTCCGGTGGGCTGGGTCGCCTCGTAGACGCTGGCGCGCGGCGCGGCGCGGCGAATCGCGCGCACCCCCTGCGGGTGGCCGATCGTGTCGCTGGTGCCTACGAAGGTGAGCACCGGTACGTCGATGTCGGCGAGGGTCACCAGCCGGTCGTCGATGACGAACCCGCCCTCGAGCATGCGGTTGTGCCGGACGAACTGCTCGAGCAGTTCGGCGATGGCCGGGCCCGAGTAGGCCGTCCACCCCTCGGAATCCAGGAAGCGGCGCTGCCCCTCGCGCGACAGCAGCGCGTCGCGGTCGTGCAGTGCGAGCAGGAACTGCAGCCGCCCCTGCACCGACTTGGCCGGATCGAGCAGCTTGAAGCCCACCCGGGCGACCCAACCCGGCATGCCGACCCGGCGCAGCAGCCCGGACTCGACGAGCTCGCCGGCGACCCGAGCGACGACGTCCGGCGAGATGGGGATGGGCAGCGGCGCGGTGGTGTCGACCGGCGATCCGAAGGTGATCAGCGAATCGATGTCCTTGCCGCGCCGGAACGCGGCCGCCTGGTAGACGAACATGCCGCCCTGCGAGTAGCCGCCGAGGATCACCGGGCGCCCGGTGGCCTTCGCGACCCGGTCGACGGCGTCGCTGACGGCGAGGACGTGGTCGGTGAGCGTGCGTTCCAGCCCGCCCGGTTCGCGGTCGGGGTGGCCGAAGTCGACCACCCACGGGTCGATGCCCGTCCCGTGCAGCGCGGCGACCGCGGACGTCGCGGGCGAGACGTCCCACACCTCGGCGGTGAGCATCAGCGGCGGGACGAGCAGCACCGGGCTCGCCTGCTCGGGCACGTCGTCGGGGTAGTAGTGCCGCAGCCGGTAGGTCGACTGCTCGGCCTCGACCGCGAACGGCGAGGGCTCGTCGTTGGTCTCCAGGCCGCCGAAGCGCACGACCTCCGCGACGTTGCGCGCGGTGTGCGACACCCGCCGGGCGTAGCGGGCCGCGGCGGCCGGTACGCCGGCGACTCCCGCGGACCTGGCCGCGGGTCGGGCGTCGTCGCGATTCGTCACGTCAGAAACGATGCTTGCCGGGGACGCGCATAGCAAGCCGGCCGACGAAGCTCACTGTGCCGCGGTGCTGCGCCGGACGGGTTCGAAGGCCCACACGTGCGGCGGGCGGGCCACCAGCTCGCCGGGGACCTCGGCCAGGCCGCGCCCGGTGGGGTCGATCACGACGACACGACCGTCCTTGCTGCGGTAGACGTCGGCGGCCGGGTCGGCGTGTTCCAGGACGACGGCGAGCAGGTCCTCGAGCCGGCCCGGGGCCGCCCTGACCTCCCACATCAGCGTGGTCATCCCGCGATCATGCCCGCCCGCACCTCGAAGTTGTCCGCGCTTCGTGTCGTCCGAGCGCGACGAAGCGCGGACAACTCAACAGACGCGCTTCGCTCAGACGAGGACGTCGGTGATCGGCAGCGACGAGTCGGCAGGCAGCTCGAGGGCGGACGGCTGCGCGTCGGAGGCGACCAGCTGGGCGCCGAGGGCGGCGACCATCGCGCCGTTGTCGGTGCACAGCCGCGGGCTCGGCACCCGCAGCCGGATCCCGGCCTCGGCGCACCGGGTCTCGGCGAGCGCCCGCAGCCGGGAGTTGGCCGCCACCCCGCCGCCGATCACCATGTGCCCGACGCCCTGCTCGCGGGCGGCGCGCACCGCCTTGGCGGTGAGGACGTCCACCACCGCCTCCTGGAACGACGCGGCGACGTCGGCGACCGGCACGGGCTCACCGGATCGCTGCCGGGCCTCGATCCACCGCGCGACGGCCGTCTTCAGGCCGGAGAACGAGAACGCGAATGCCGGGTCGTGCGCGCCGGTCATGCCGCGCGGGAAGGCGATCGCGTCCGGGTCGCCGTTGCGCGCCGCGCGGTCGATCGGCGGGCCGCCGGGGAACGGCAGGCCGAGCAGCCGGGCGACCTTGTCGTAGGCCTCGCCCGCCGCGTCGTCGACGGTCGCGCCGAGCTCGGTGAGCTCCTGCCCGCCGATCCGCGGGACGTGCAGCAGCGACGAATGCCCTCCGGAGACGAGCAGGGCTACACAGGGCTCGTCCAGTGGACCGTGCTCGAGCAGGTCGACCGCGACGTGCGCCGAGAGGTGGTTGACGCCGTAGAGCGGCTTGCCGAGGGCGAGCGCGTACGCCTTGGCGGCCGCGACGCCCACCAGCAGCGCGCCGGCGAGACCGGGCCCGGCAGTCACCGCCACGGCATCGACGTCGTCCGCGGCCACCCCGGCGGTGGCCAGCGCGCGTTCGATCGTGGGCACCATGGCCTCGAGGTGCGCCCGGCTGGCGACCTCGGGCACGACGCCGCCGAAGCGGGCGTGCTCGTCGACGCTGCTGGCCACCGCGTCGGCGAGCAGCGTCGTCCCCCGGACGATGCCGACGCCGGTCTCGTCGCAGGATGTCTCGATGCCGAGGACGAGCGGTTCGTCAGAGCTCACGATGCATCACCACCGCATCCACGCGTCCCCGGTCGTAGTAGCCGCGGCGCACGCCGATCTCCGCAAACCCCTCGTCGGCGTACAGGGCCCGGGCGGCGACGTTGTCGACGCGCACCTCGAGGTAGGCGTCCGCCGCGCCGCGCTGCCTGGCCGCGGCCAGCAGTTCCGCGAGAAGCCGGCGGGCGACGCCGCGGCGCCGGGCGGCGGGGATGACGCCCACGGTGAGGATCTCGGCCTCGTCGGCGACCACGCGCACTCCGGCCCAGCCGAGCAGCTCGCCGGCAGCGCCCTCGGCGGCCACGTAGGTGCGGTGGGCGGTGTCGGCGAGCTCGTCGCGGTAGCCGTTGCGCGTCCACGCCTCGCTACCGAACATCTCCTGCTCGTAGGGCATGAGCAGCTCGATGTGCTCCGGCTGCATGGGCACGATGCGCACGTCGGCGAGCCCCGCGGTCACTGGCTCACCGCCTTGGGCGCGTGCGGCAGGGCCGCGTCCGGGCGGCGCAGGTAGAGCGGCGTCAGCGGGTCGGACGCCGCACCCGCCCGGATCCGCTCGAGCGCGCAGCCCACGAGGCCCACCGGCTCGGGGTAGCGGGCCGGCAGCCGGGCCGGTGCCTGCGGCCAGAGCTCGCCGTAGAGCTCGACAGCGGCGCCGGTCACCGCGGAGACGCCGGCGAAGTCGACGTCCGCGGGCTTCGTCACGTGCGGCCCGGTCAGCCGCGCGCCACCCGGGGCGTAGCGGGCCCAGTAGACCTCCTTGCGGCGGGCGTCGGTGGCCACGATCAGCTCGCCGTCGCTCCCGGCGGCCGCGGCGACGGCGTCCAGTGAGCAGACGGCGTAGGCGGGAATCCGCAGCAGCTCGGCGAACATCGCGGCGGTGACCAGCCCGACCCGGAGGCCCGTGAACGGTCCGGGCCCGACGCCGGCCACGACGGCGGCGAGCTGCGCCGGCGCGATGCCCGCCTCGGCCAGCGTGTCGTGGATCGCCGGAGCGAGCAGCTCGCCGTGCCCGCGCGAGTTCAGCGGCGCGCGGCAGGCGACGAGCTCGACGGAGTCGTCGACGGCCACGATCCCCGCCGTCACGGCGGGTGAGGAGGTGTCCAGGGCCAGTACGAACATCGCGATCTCAGCCTAGGCCCGCGAGCCGGTCGGCCCAGTCGCCGCCGTGCGGCGTGAGGGTGGCGGTGCGCTGCTCGGAGTCCTCGGCCCGTTCGATCGTGATCTCGAGCCGGGCCTCGGCGAGCTGCTCGACCAGCCCTGCGCCCCACTCCACGACGGTGACCGCGTCGGCGGTGTCGACGTCCAGATCGAGATCGTCCACCTCGTCGAGCGACCCCAGGCGGTAGGCGTCGACGTGCACCAGCGGCAGGCACCCGTGATCGCCCGGCCGGTGCACCCGGGCGATCACGAAGGTCGGCGACACCACCCGGCCGCGCACGCCCAGCCCCGCGCCGATGCCCTGGGTGAGGGCGGTCTTACCGGCGCCCAGCGCGCCGGTGAGCACGACGAGATCGCCGGCGCGCAGCAGCTTGGCGAGGCGGGCGCCGAGGTCGAAGGTGTCGCGCGGCGTCGGCAGGTCGAACCTCACGCGGCGCCGCCCACGTAGGTGCGCTGCACCCGGGGCCCGACCCGGGTGACGATCTCGTAGTGGATCGTGCCGATGGCGTCGGCCCAGTCGCCTGCGGTGGGTTCGCCGTCGCGTCCCGTCCCGAACATCACCACCGGGTCGCCGGGCGCGACCTCGAGATCGCCGACGTCGACGACCACCTGGTCCATGCACACCCGGCCGCTGAGCGTGAACCGCGCGCCGTTGATCCACACCGGGCCGACGTTGCCGGCGTGCCGTGGGATGCCGTCGGCGTATCCGAGCGGAACGAGCACCAGCGTGGTCTCGGCGGTGGTGAAGTACTCGTGGCCGTAGGAGATCCCTTCACCGGCCCGGACCCGCTTCACGCCGGCGGCGGCGGCGCGAAGCGTCATGGCGGGCGTCAGGCCGTACGTCTCGCGCACCGGCGAGAGCCCGTAGACCGCGATGCCCGGGCGGACGAGGTCGAAATGCGCCTCGGGCAGCGTCAGCGTCGCAGCGGAGTTCGCCATGTGCCGCAGGGGCGGGTCGATGCCCGCCCGGGCGGCCACGGCGAGGGCGGCGTCGAAGGCGGCGAGCTGCCTTCGGTTCGTGGGGTGCGCCGGCTCGTCCGCGTAGACGAAGTGGCTCCAGATCGCGGCGACCTCGACGTCGCGGGCCGCCTGGGCCTTGCCGACGGCGGCGAGCAGGTCGGGCCAGTCGTCGACGTAGCACCCGTTGCGCGACAGCCCGGTGTCGATCTTGAGGTGGACGCGGGCCGGCCGGCCGAGCGCGCGCGCCGCCGCGGTGACGGCGTCCAGCTGCCACGGGTTGCTCACCGAGATGTCGACGTCGGCGGCGAGCGCGCGGCGCACGGTGTCCTGCTCGTCCGGCGTCCACAGCCAGGCGAGCAGCGGGACGCCGATGCCGGCGGCCCGCAGCGTGATCGCCTCGTCGACGATCGCCGTGCCGAGCCAAGTGGCGCCGCCGGCCAGCGCGGCGCGGGCGGCCGGGAGCAGCCCGTGGCCGTAGGCGTCGGCCTTGACGACGGCCATCACCTCGGCGGTGGTGTTTGCCTTCATCGACGCGACGTTGCCCGCGATGGCGGTCAGGTCGACGACGGCCTCGGTACGCAGCACACCGCCATCCTCCCAAACCGGCTCAGCCGCGCCGGATGACGCGCAGCGCGGCGCGCACCGAGCGCAGCACGTCGTGCGAGGACGGCGGGCCGTCGGCGGCGGCGAGCTGGCCCGCGACGCCGTGCACGTAGGCGCCCACCGCGGCGGCGAGCGGCGCGTCCAGCCCGGTGGCGAGCAGCGAGCCGATCAGCCCGCTGAGCACGTCGCCGCTGCCCGCGGTGCCGAGCCACGGCGTGCCCGTCGGGTTGAGCCACGCCGAGCCGTCCGGTGCGGCGACGATCGTCGCGTCGCCCTTGAGCAGCACGACGGCGCCGAGCTTCGCCGCCGCGGCCCGCGCCGAACCGAGCCGGTCGGCGGACGGGCCGTCCGCGATCCGGGCGAACTCGCGGTCGTGGGGGGTGAGGACGGTCGCCGGACTGCGCTCCTGCAGCAGCTCCGGGTGCTCGCCCAGCACGGTGACCGCGTCGGCGTCGGCGATCACCGGCACGTCGGTGCCGAGCACGTCGGCGAGCAGGTCACGGGCGGCGTCATCGGTGCCGATGCCGGGACCCACCGTCCAGGACTGCACCCGAAGCTCGCTGGGCCGGGCGCCGTCGTGCACGACCACCTCCGGATAGCGGGCCCGGATGGCGTCGGGCGCGGAGCCCGCGTAGCGCACGAAGCCCGCGCCGCCGCAGATCGCCGAGCCGGTGCACAGCACGCCGGCGCCCGGGTAGTCGGCCGAGCCGGCGATCACCCCCACGACGCCGCGGGTGTACTTGTCGTCCTCGGGCCCGGGGCTGACGAGCAGGGCCGCGACGTCCGGGGCCTCGAGCACCCGGGCGGACGGCGCGGGCAGCGTAGCGCCGAGGCCGATGTCGACCAGGCGCACCTCGCCCGCGCGAGCGGCGCCGCGGCCGACGACCAGGCCGGTCTTGAGGGCGCCGAAGGTGACGGTCACGTCGGCGCGGATGCTGCTGCCGGCCACCTCGCCGGTGCTCGCGTCCACCCCGGACGGGACGTCCACGGCGACCGTCGGCAACCCGTCCGCCGCCTCGGCCAGCTCGACCGCCGCGCCACGCAGGCCTCCGCGGCCGCCGATCCCGAGGATGCCGTCGAGCACGAGATCGGCACCGGCGAGCTCTCCCGGTTCGGCCGAGGCAGTGCGCCCGCCCGCGCGGCGCAGCGCCGCCAGCCCACCCGGGTGGGCACGGTCCGGCTCCAGCAGCAGCGCGCTCACCCGGGCGCCGCGGCGGGCGAGCTGGGCGCCGGCGTACAACGCGTCCCCGCCGTTGTTGCCCGCGCCGACCAGCACCGCCACCCGCGCGCCGTACACCCGGCCGAGCAGCTGCGTGCACTCCACCGCCAGCCCGGTCGCGGCGCGGGCCATCAGCGCGCCGTCGGGCAGCCGCGCCATCAGGGCCTGCTCGGCCGCGCGGATCTCGTCCACCGAGTAGACGCCCTGCATGTGACGTCCTCCTCCCGCTCGTTCGTCCCCGCTGAGTTGTCCGCGCCTCCCGCCGCCGCGACGCCGCGAAGCGCGGACAACTCGCGAGAGGGCGGCGTGACCTGACCTGATCGTGACCTGACGTGACCCGATCTGATCGACCCTGGCTGACCTACCCGGATTCGGCGATCACCGTCGCTGCCGCGATGCCGCCGTCGTGCGACAGCGACACGTGCCAGCGGGCGACGCCGAGCGAGCCGGCGCGCGCGGCCACGGTGCCGCGCACGTCCAGCGACGGGCGGCCCGCCGAATCGACCACCACCTCGGCGTCGGTCCAGGCCATGCCGCCGGGCGCGCCCAGCGCCTTGGCCAGCGCCTCCTTCGCGGCGAAGCGGGCGGCGAGCGACTCGGCGGTGCGCGGCGCGCCGGACGGCGTCCGACGCTCGGCCGGGGTGAACAGCCGGTCGGCGAGCCCGGGGGTGCGCCGCAGCGCCGCAGCGAACCGTTCGACCGGCACCACGTCGATGCCGACCCCGACGATTCCCATCAGCCGCTCACGCAGTGGGTGAGGCGGTCGGTGCGCCTTCACCCGGCGCCGGTGCGTAGTCGGAGAGATGGCCGGGGAACGCGGACTTGCCCGGGTTCAGGTACGCGTAGGCGTTGTTCACCGCCGTCGCCACCTCGCCGAACCCGGTGGCGATGAGCTTGACCTTGCCCGGGTAGTCGACGATGTCGCCGGCCGCGTAGATGCCCGGCACGGACGTCGCTCCCGAGGTGTCGACCATGATCTGGCGTTTCTCGATGCGCAGGCCCCACTCCATCAGCGGACCCAGGTTGGCGGTGAACCCCAGCGCCGCGATCAGCTTCTCGCAGGCCAGGTTGACCGGCCCGTCCTGCCCCTTCACGGTGATGTCGACCTCGGTGATGTCCGGGTCGCCGCGCACCGCGCTGATCTGCGCGTCGGTGAGGATGCGGACGGAGGACGCCTTCAGCAGCTCGACCGAGTGCTGGTGGGCGCGGAACTCCGCTCGGCGATGCACAAGGGTGACGGTCTTGCCGATCGGCTCGAGCATGAGCGCCCAGTCCAGAGCGGAGTCACCGCCACCGACGACGACGATGTCCTGCCCCTCGTAGGCCGCCGGGTCGGGGACGAAGTGCACGAGGCCACGGCCGAGGTACTCGCCACCCGCGGGCAGCGGCCGCGGCGTGAACGTGCCGATGCCGCCGGTGATGACGATCGCCCGGCTCACGATGCGGTGCCCGGTGGAGGTGGTGACCGCGAACCCGCCGCCGTCGATGCTGCCGCGCTCCAGCCCGACCGCCTGCTGGCCGAGCAGGTACTTGGGGTCGAACGGCGCGGCCTGGGCGAGCAGTTGCTCGACGAGTTCGCGGCCCTTGATCGCTGGGAACCCGGCGACGTCGAAGATCGCCTTCTCGGGGTACATCGCGGTGATCTGGCCGCCCGGCTCCTCGAGGGAGTCCAGGACGACGGTGGACAGCGTGCGTACCCCGGCGTAGTACGCGCCGAACAGACCCACCGGGCCGGCCCCGACGATCAGCACGTCGACGTTCGTGTTCGAGACGTCCGTCACAGCGCCGACTCTAGTTGAGCCGTCCCTACTCCACGGTGACCGACTTGGCCAGGTTCCGCGGCTTGTCGACGTCCAGCCCGCGGGCCTGGGCGATCTCGGCGGCGAGCACCTGCAGCGGCACGGTGGTGACGAACGGCGAGAGCAGGGTGGGGACGTGCGGCACCTCGACGAAGTGCGCCGCGACCTTGCGTGCGGCGGCGTCCTCGCTCTCGCCGATGACGATCGTGCGCGCGCCGCGGGCCCGGATCTCGGCGACGTTGGAGAGCATCTTCTTGTGCAGGACGGGCCGTCCGCTCGGCGACGGCATGACCACGACCACCGGCAGGCCGTCCTCGACCAGCGCGATCGGGCCGTGCTTGAGCTCGCCGGCCGGGAAGCCCTCGGCGTGCATGTAGGCCAGTTCCTTGAGCTTCAGCGCGCCCTCGAGCGCGACCGGGTAGCCGATGTGCCGGCCGAGGAAGAGCACCGCCTTCGCGTCGGCGATCTCGCGCGCGAGCTTTCGCACCGGCTCGACGACAGCCAGCACCTGGGCGATCGCCTCGGGCATCGCACACAGCGCCTCGAACTCCCGGCTGACCTCGTCGCCGTACTTGGTACCCCGGGCCTGCGCCAGCGCGAGCCCGACCAGTTCGACGGCCGCGACCTGGGCCAGGAAGGTCTTGGTGGCGGCGACGCCGATCTCCGGCCCAGCGTGCGTGTAGAGGACCGCGTCGGACTCCCGGGGGATCTGCGCGCCGTTGGTGTTGCAGATCGCGAGGACCTTCGCCCGCTGGTCGGTGGCGTGCCGGACGGCCTCGAGCGTGTCGGCGGTCTCGCCCGACTGGCTGATCGCCACCACGAGCGTCTGGCGGTCGAGGACGGGATCGCGGTACCGGAACTCCGAGGCCATCTCGACCTCGACCGGCACCCGCGTCCAGTGCTCGATCGCCTGCTTGCCGATGAGCCCGGCGTGGTAGGCGGTGCCGCAGGCGACGACGAAAACCTTGTCGATCTCGCGCAGCTCCTGCGAATCCAGCCGCTGCTCGTCCAGCACGATCTGGCCGTCGCGCAGGTGCCCGAGCAGCGTGTCTGCGACGGCGTCCGGCTGCTCGGCGATCTCCTTGAGCATGAAGTAGTCGTAGCCACCCTTCTCGGCGGCGGTGAGATCCCAGGAGATCGTGAACGGCGTGCCGTCGGCCGGCTTGCCGTCGAAGTCGGTGATCGTGTAGCCGTCGCGGGTGATCTCGACGACCTGGTGCTGCCCCAGCTCGACGGCCTCGCGGGTGTACTCGATGAAGGCCGCGACATCGCTGCCCAGGAACATCTCGCCATCGCCGACGCCGACGACCAGAGGCGAGTTGCGACGCGCGGCGACCACGACGTCGGGCTGCTCGGCGTCGAGAACGACCAGGGTGAACGCGCCGTGCAGACCGCGGCAGACCGTGCGCAGCGCGTCGGCGAGCGAGGCCGCGCCGGCGGAAAGTTCGCGGGCGACGAGGTGGGCGACAGCCTCGGTGTCGGTCTCGCTGCTGAACTCGACACCCTCGCGCTCGAGCTCGGCGCGCAGCTCGGCGAAGTTCTCGATGATCCCGTTGTGGACCACCGCGACGCGGCCGCCGGAGTCGGCATGCGGGTGGGCGTTGCGGTCGTTGGGCGCGCCGTGGGTCGCCCACCGGGTGTGCCCCATCCCGGTCGTGCCGGCGATCTCGCGCTCGGCGAGCTCGGCGTCGAGGTTCTCGATGCGCCCCGCCCGCTTGGCCACCTGCAACCCGGGCCCGCCGAGGATCGCCACGCCCGCGGAGTCGTAGCCGCGGTACTCGAGCCGGCGCAGCCCGCCCAGCACGACGTCCAGAGCAGGGCGGGGTCCGACGTAACCGACGATGCCGCACACGCCGCACAGCCTAACGGCGGATCAGGGCTGCGCCGACTGCGTGCGTGCGCCGCCGGGTGTCGGCGCGGCGGAGGTGGCGCTCGGCGACGGCGAGCTGGTCGGCGTCGGCGACCGGCTCGCCGACGACGACGCTGCCGTGGACGACGGCGCGGGCGGGCTCGCCGACGAGCTGTGCGCAGGCGATCCCCTGAGCGGCGAGGAGCTCGCCGGGGCGGGTGCGGACGACGCGCCGGTCCGGTGCGCGCCGGACGGGGCGGACTGTGAACCCGACGGGCCGGACGGAGTCGACGGCGTCGCCGGCTGGGAGCCGGAATGCGTGCCGAACAGGGTGGTGCCGGTGCCGCTGCGGCCGCGCACCAGATCGCTGATCGGCTGGCCGGCGAGCACCTCGACCGCCGTGACGACCGCGAGCACGGCGGCGAAGACGGCCACGGCGGCCACTGCCAGACGCCGCCACAGGGACCGCGCGGGCCGATGCCCGGCCGGCTCCGGCGGGCGGGACGGCCCGCTGCGGCGCCGTCCGTAGTACGTCGGTTCGGCGAAGCCGCCGCCCTGCAAGGTGGGCCGGTCCATCGGCGAGCGGCCGCCCGGGCCCTGCAGCGGGGAGCGGTCGACCGGCAGCCGGACCGGCGGCGCCCCGGTGTTGCCCGCCACCCGCTGGCGCACCCGGTTGCTGGTGCGCCGCAGCGAGTGGCTGTACACGGCGGTGCCGGTGACGCTGATGACGCTTGCCAGAGCGGCGCCGATGACGGTGCCCGTGACGCCCAGGAAGGAGGCCGCGATGGTCGCGGTGGCCGCCGCC
Organism: Jatrophihabitans sp.; assembly: GCA_035695205.1. GTDB lineage: Bacteria > Actinomycetota > Actinomycetes > Mycobacteriales > Jatrophihabitantaceae > Jatrophihabitans. The sequence continues at coordinate 15,602 of DASSEP010000026.1, forward strand.
AGCGCGGCGGCCAGCACCTGGACCACGGAGATGCCGAGCTTGGGTGGCGGTTGGTCCGGACCGGCTGGTGACGGCTGCCGGTCGTCCCGACGTGGTGGAGCGGCAGTCATGACCCGCCCCAGTCTGCCGAGTGCGCCAGCCGAGAGCGCTTACACCTCACCGGCCGCTAAGCCGAGCAGTGCGGACCGGACGAATCGGACGTGCTCTACCGTGCAGGCATGCCCGATCGCCCGACCGACCGCCACGAATGGGAGCGGCCCGGCGCCCACGAGGAGGCGCCCGGCGTCTACCGGATCCCGCTCCCGTTGCCCGGCGACGGGTTGCGGGCGGTCAACGTCTACGCCATCGCCGAGGACAACGCCGTCGTGCTGATCGACAGCGGCTGGGCGTTGACCGAGTCGCGCGAGCTGCTCGCCGACTCCCTCGCCGCGATCGGCTACGGGCTGGGCGACGTCCGCAACTTCCTGGTGACCCACATCCACCGCGACCACTACACGCAGGCCGTCGCCGTACGCCGCACCTACGGCAGCCGGGTCGCGCTGGGACTCGGCGAGCAGGCGAACCTGGCCGCGATCCACAGCAGGCAGCGCCCGCACCCCGATGTCGCGCGGTTGCGCGCAGCCGGCGCCGAGCGGCTGGCGCAGGCGGTCGCCGAGTGGGAAGGCGTCCGCGATCTCGACGACTGGGCCGAGCCGGATTCCTGGCTGGACGACGGCGTGGAGATCGCGCTGCGCTCCCGCACGCTGCGGGTCATCGCCACGCCGGGCCACACGCGGGGGCACGTCGTCTACCACGACGTCACCAACCAGGCGCTGTTCGCCGGCGACCACGTGCTGCCGCACATCACGCCGTCGATCGGCACCGAGCCGGCCCGCCCGGCCTCGCCGCTGCGCGACTACCTGAGCTCGCTGGAGCTCGTCCGGGCCCTGCCCGACATGCGGCTGCTGCCCGCGCACGGCCCCGTCACCGACTCGGTGCACACCCGGATCGACGAGCTCGTCGCGCACCACGAGCGTCGCCTCACCGACACCGCGAAGGCGGTCGACGCCGGCGCGACGTCGGCGTTCGAGGTCGCGCACATCCTGACCTGGACGCGCCGGGAGCGCTCGTTCGACGAGTTGGACCTGTTCAACCAGCTGCTGGCCACGCACGAGACGGTGGCGCACCTGGAGGTGCTGGTCGAGCGCGGGTGGCTGACGAAGACGGCCGGCACCGGTATCGACCCGGTGGACCGGTACACGCGGGCCTGACCGGCAGCTGACGCCGCGCCGAGCGCCCGCGCGCAGCCGATCGGCCCCTTCCGCGGCCGTGATTTGCGCGTAGGTTCTTCGTACGCGCGCCGGGAGGAGCCAGCAGTGGACGCTGATTTCGACTACGTCATCGTCGGCGCCGGGTCGGCCGGCTGCGTGCTCGCCGCCCGGCTGAGCAACGACCCGCGGCTGCGGGTGGCGCTGGTCGAGGCCGGCACCCGCGATCGGAGCCCGAACATCAAGCTGCCGGCGGCGTTCACCAAGCTGTTCCACACCAAGTACGACTGGAACCTGTACACGACCTCGCAGCCGGAGCTGAAGGCCCGCGAGCTGTACTGGCCCCGCGGGCGGGTCCTCGGCGGCTCGTCCTCGCTGAACGCCCAGATGTGGGTGCGCGGCGCGCGCGCCGACTACGACGGCTGGGGCGCGGTCGCGCCGGGGTGGTCCTACGCCGACGTCCTGCCCTACTTCCGCCGCACCGAGAACCGGGTCGGCTCCAACGAGGGCAACATCTACGGGCGCGGCGGGCCGCTCTACATCGAGGAGCTGCGCGACCCGAACCCGCTGCGTGCCGCGTTCTTCGAGGCCTGCCACGAGCAGGGCTTCGCCCGGCTGGCCGAGCTCAACGACCCGGACATCGACGGCTATGCCCCCACGCCGGTCACCCAGCACCGCGGCCGGCGCTGGAGCGCCGCCGACGGCTACCTGCGGCCGGCGCTGAAGCGCCCCAACCTCAGCGTCCTGCTCGAGTCGGCGGCCCAACGGATCGTGCTGCGCGACGGCCGCGCGACCGGCGTCGAGATCCGCACCGCCGCGGGCGCGGTGCGCACGCTCACCGCCTCGCGCGAGGTGATCCTCTCGGCCGGCGCGGTGCACAGCCCGCACCTGCTGCAGCTGTCGGGCATCGGCGACCCGGACGTGCTCGGCGCGGCGGGGGTGCCGGTAGCGGTTCCCCTGCCCGGCGTCGGCAAGGGGCTACAGGACCATCTGTCGACGGCGGTGATCATGTTCACCCGGGCGGGCGGCACCCTGGTCGACGCCGAGCGGCCCGTGGAGCTGCTGAAGTTCCTGGCGATGCGGCGCGGCATGCTGACCTCGAACGTCGGCGAGGGGGTGGCGTTCACCCGCTCCGAACCGGGCCTGGCGCACCCCGACCTCGAGTTCATCTTCGCGCCGGCACCGTTCATCAAGCACGGCGAGATCGAGCCGCCCGGGCACGGCATCACGATCGGGGTGATCCTGCTTCAACCCGAGTCGAGCGGGACGATCACGATCCGCTCCGCCGATCCCGCCACGCCGCCGGTGGTGGACGCCGGCTACCTGCGCGCGCCGGCCGATCTGCAGCGGATGGTGGCGGGCATCGAGCAGGCCAAGGCGCTGTTCGCCACCGACGCGCTGCGCCCGGCCGTCGCCGACCCGATGCTGCCCGCCGATCCCGACGACGATCTCGCCGAGTTCGTCCGGGTCCACGCCGAGACGCTGTACCACCCGACGGGGACGTGCCGGATGGGCAGCGACGACGCGTCGGTCGTGGACGAGCAGCTCAACGTGCGCGGCGTCGACGGGCTGCGGGTGGCCGACGCCTCGGTGATGCCGCAGATCATCCGCGGGCACACGCACGCGCCGACGGTGATGATCGCGGAGAAGGCCTCGGAACTCATCCTGCGCGCCCGCGAGTAGGCGGCCGGTCCCGCCTGCCGCGGCGCGGGTCAGGCCTGCTGACTGACGGCGCTCGACCGGGCGCCCGGGCCGGGCTGCGACGTGTTCGCCGCCTGGCTGGTCTGGCTCGACTGGCTGGGCGACGGCGCGGTCGTCGTCGCCGCACTGCTGGTGGTCTGCGTCGACGCGCTGGTGCTCGGGGCGGGCGACGACGCGGTGGACGACCGGGTGGGCGGCGGCGAGGACGACGTGACGCTGTGCGAGGTGGACGGCGCCGGGCGGCTGCTCGCCGCGGAGCTCGACCTGGCGGCCGAGGTCGACGCCGACGCCGAGGGCGAGCGGGACGTCCCGGGCCCGCCGGCCTGCGACGAACTCGCAGGCACGGACTCGTTGACCGGCACCGGTCCCCCATTGTCCGAATGGCGGCTGTGCTTCTGGGCCAGCGCCGTCGACGAGGACGAACCTGGCTGCTGCTTCGGGACCGTCGGTGGCTGATTCGTCGGCTGCGACGAAGGGCCGAACAGCATCCAGCCCGCGCCGGCAATGATCGCCAGGAACACCACCGAGGCCAGCAGCAGGGTGTTCACCTTGCGGCTGCGGTGCGGCTTTCCGTCGTGCCGGGCGGGGCCCCGGGGCGGTCTACCTCCGGGCGGCGGCGGCCCGCCCGGAACGGGGCCGGTGGCGATCGGGCCGGTGGCCGCGGCCGCCGCGGCGCCCACGGGCGAGGCGGCGGCGGTCGGCATGTCGGCCAGGGCCGCGGCGCCGGCGACGCCCGCTCCGGCGAGCCCGGCGGCGGCGGCCGCTCCTGCTGCGGGAAACGCTGCGGTGATCGCCGTCGCGTCGCCGGTGCGCAAGGCGCGGGCGACCTCGGCCGCGGCCGGCCGGTCAGCCGGATCGCTGGCGGTCATCGCCGCCAGCAGCGCCGGCCACGGCTCGGGCAGGCCGGCCGGGATCGCCGGCACCGAGGTGAGCCGGGCGAGCAGCACCTCGTGCATCGTCCCCTCGAAGCTGCGGGCGCCGGTGAGCGCCTCGATCAGCACCAGCCCGAGGGAGTAGACGTCGGCCGGCGGGCCGACGTTCGCGCTGCGGGCCTGCTCGGGGGCGAGGTAATACGCGGTGCCGACGGTGAGGTCTGCGGAGGTCATCTGCGCGCTGTCGACGAGGCGGACGATGCCGAAGTCGGACAGCCGCGCACGCATGGCGTCGGGGTCGTCGGCGTCATCGGTGCCGAGCAGGATGTTGGCCGGCTTCACGTCGCGGTGCACCATGCCGCGTTCGTGCACGTAGGCGAGCGCGTCGGCGATCTGCGCCCCGATGACGCGCACCTGCGGCTCGCTCAACGGGCCGTTCTGCAGCAGCGCGGCGAGGTTGGGACCTTCGACCAGCTCCAGGGCGAGGAACGACGGGCCGTCGTCGGCCACCGACCCGTCGAACAGCGTGATGAGGTTGGGGTGGCTGAGTTGGGCGAGCGCCTGCAATTCGAGCTGGCGGCGCGCGGCGCCGTTCGTCTCGCTGTCCGGATCGGCGAGGGTGCGGAAGACCTTGACGGCGACGTTGCGGTTCAGGATCTCGTCGTGGGCGCGGAACACGTCGGCCATGGCGCCGGACCCGAGCCGGTCGAGCACGCGGTAGCGTCCGGCGATCACCCAGCCGGTGGCGGCCTGAGCCGGCTCCGCAGGCGCACCGTCGGCGTTCGGCACGCGCGCCGACACCGCTTGGGTGTGGCCCGCATCGTCGGCCACTGCGGATCCCTCCTGTCGGACTCGTCACGCACACCGAAGCCAGGGCGCGCGTCGCCGTTCACGTCGGGCGTACCCGCTCCCCGGAGAGGGTAATCGCGGGGTGGCACTCGATGGACGGGCCGACAGACCCCTCTCAGGCGCCGGCGACCGCTGCGGCGATGCGCGCCGCGACGGCGTCGGCGTGCTCCTGGCTGCCCGCTTCGACCATTACCCGGACGAGCTGCTCAGTGCCGGACGGGCGCAGCAGAACCCGCCCGGAGTCGCCCAATTCGGCTTCCGCAGCGGCGACGGCGTCGCACACCGCCGGCGACGACGCGGCCCGGCTCCGGTCGTGCACCGGCACGTTGACGAGCGTCTGCGGCAGCCGCCGGACGATGCGGGCGAGTTCAGCCAGCGACTCGCCGGTCTCGACCATCCGGGCCATCACGTGTAGCGCGGTGAGCACGCCGTCGCCGGTGGTGGCCGCCTCGGTGAACACCAGGTGGCCGCTCTGCTCGCCCCCGAGGCTCAGTCCCTCGGCGCGCAGCGTCTCGAGCACATACCGGTCGCCGACGGCGGTGGTACGCACGGCAATGCCGGCGTCACGCATGGCGTGGTGGAAGCCGAGATTGCTCATCACCGTGGCCACGACGGTGTCGTTCTTCAACGCGCCCGCCTCGCGCAGGGCAAGGGCGCAGATGGCGAGCAACTGGTCGCCATCGACGACGTTGCCCGCGGCGTCCACGGCAAGGCACCGGTCGGCGTCGCCGTCGTGGGCGATGCCCAGGCTGACGCCCTCCCCGGCGCGCACGGCCGCGATGAGGCCGTCGAGATGGGTCGACCCGACACCGTCGTTGATGTTGAGCCCGTCCGGCGCCGCGGCCAGTGCGGTGACCCGTGCGCCGGCCGTGCGATACACCGCGGGCGCGACGGTCGAGGCGGCGCCGTTCGCGCAGTCGACCACGACGTGCAGGCCGTGCAGCTGGGTGGGCTGCGCGGCGAGCAGATGCTGGCTGTAGCGCGTGATCGCGTCGGGCGCCACCCGGACCCGGCCGATCAGCGAGCCGGTGGGCCGCGGAACCGAGGGGCCGGTCGCCACCGCCGCCTCGATCTCGGTCTCGATCTCGTCGGGCAGTTTGTGGCCGCCCGCGGCGAACAGCTTGATGCCGTTGTCGGGCATCGGATTGTGCGAGGCCGACAGCACGACGCCGAGGTCGGCCTCGTAGGAGGCGGTCAGGAAGGCCACCCCCGGGGTGGGGACGACCCCGACGAGCAGGACGTCCGCGCCGGCCGAGGTGAGCCCGGCGACCACCGCGGCCTCGAGCATCTCCCCGCTCGCGCGGGGATCGCGGCCGACCACCGCGACCGGTCGGTGCGACGCGTCGTGGGCGACCAGCACCCGCGCCGCGGCGTTGGCCACCGCGAGCGCGAGTTCGGGCGTCAGGTCGCCGTTGGCCAGCCCCCGGACCCCGTCCGTTCCGAAATACCGATTACTCACCGACGGCGAGGAATCAGCGCTTCGAGTACTGGGGAGCCTTGCGGGCCTTCTTCAGGCCGTACTTCTTGCGCTCCTTGGCCCGCGCGTCGCGGGTGAGGAAGCCGGCCTTCTTCAGCGCCGGGCGGTCGTCTGGCTCCAGGCCGATGAGCGCGCGCGAGATGGCGAGGCGCAGCGCACCCGCCTGACCGGTGACGCCGCCGCCGGACAGCGTGGCGATGACGTCGTACTGGCCGTCCTTCTCGAGGGTCACGAACGGCTCGCGGATGAGCTGCTGGTGCACCTTGTTCGGGAAGTAGTTCTCGAGCGTGCGGCCGTTGAGCTTGAACTCGCCGCTACCCGGCACGAGGCGGACGCGGACGATGGCCTCCTTGCGGCGGCCGACGACGGGGGCGTTGGTCGGAGCTGTCACTGTGCAACCTGCTTGATCTCGAACGGCTGAGGCTTCTGAGCCGCGTGCGGGTGGTCGGGGCCGGCGTAGACCTTCAGCTTCTTCAGCTGGGCGCGGCCAAGGGAGTTCTTCGGCAGCATGCCGCGCACGGCGAGCTCGACGAGCCGTTCCGGACTGCGTTCGAGCAGATCGTTGACGGTCTGCTTCTTCAGGCCGCCCGGGTAGCCGGAGTGCCGGTACCGGTACTCGTCGCGCTTGCCGCCGGACAACGCCACCTTCTCGGCGTTGACGACGATCACGAAGTCACCGGTGTCGACGTGCGGCGCGAACTGGGGCTTGTGCTTGCCCCGCAGCAGCTGAGCCGCATGGCTGGCGAGTCGGCCGAGAACGACGTCGTCGGCGTCGATCACGTGCCAGGAACGCTCTACTTCGCCGGGCTTCGGCGAGTACGTCCGGAAGGAGTTGGTGGGCACTGATAACTCTCTCGTTCGGTCTTCACGCAGACTGTCGCAAGAAGACGGACAGTTCGGCGCCCCCACGGTCACGCGCACCGAAGCGGTTCGGTGCCGCCGACCCCGAGGCATGGCCGGGGCGCGCAGATCTGCCACGCGCCGACAGACGACTTTACCGGCAGGCACACAGGCTCTCCAAATCCGCGCGAATCCGGCTCCCGCGCCGCTCGTTAGTGTCGGTGGGCCCTGCTGGACGACCGGAACGGAATCACGAGTGAGCAACGCGACCCGCGCCTCGCGGCGCACGGTGCTCGAGCGGACAAGCTGGGTGCCGTTCGCCTGTGCCATCGGGACGCTGCTCGTCGTGTCGGCGGCCGCGCTCACCTGGATCGCCTCGCCGTACTGGGGACGCAACGCCGACCAACCACCCACCCACAATGTCGGGGCGGTGGCCGCCGCCGCCCGGGCGGTGCCGCACGTCTCGCCGCACCGGATCGTCATCCCGACGTTGCACGCGAGTGCGCCGATCATCCACGTGGGCACCACCGCCGACGGCGAGCTCGACGTGCCGCAGGACCCGAAGGTCGTCGGTTGGTGGAGCCCCGGTGCCAAGCCGGGCGCGCGGAAGGGCACCGCGATCCTGGCCGGGCACATCAACTACGCGGGGGTCACCGGCGCGCTCGCCGACATCGGCCACCTGTCCCCCGGCGACAAGGTGAAGATTTTCGGCAGGCACGCCGGCAGGCCCATCGAGCTGACCTTCGCCGTCACCGGCGTGCGGACCTACCACAAGACGCACCTGCCCTACCGCAAGATCTTCGACCAGCACCGCGCCGGGAGGCTCGCGCTGGTCACCTGCGGCGGCCCGTTCGACGCGGCCACCGGCAACTACCTCGACAACATCGTCGCCTACGCGGTGCCGGCGTCCGCCTCCCACCGCAGCGTGACTCCCTGAGCCGTCACCGCGGGCGGGCCACCCGCATCTCGTCGAAGACGGGTTCGGTGGACGGGTAGACCCGGCCGTCCGCGCCGAAGACCAGGTATCGGTCGAACGAGCGCGCGAACCACCGGTCGTGGGTGACCGCGAGCACCGTTCCGTCGAAGGAGTCGAGCGCGTCCTCCAGCGCCTCGGCGCTGATGACGTCCAGGTTGTCGGTCGGCTCGTCGAGCAGCAGCAACGTGGCCCCGGACAGCTCCAGCAGCAGGATCTGGAACCGGGCCTGCTGCCCGCCGGACAGCGTGCCGAACGTCTGCTCGGCCTGCTGCTGCAGCCCGTACCGGCGCAGCAGCGACATCGCGCGGCCGCGGTCGGCGCTGGGCCGGTCGTCCGCCCCCTCCCAGAGCAGGTCCACCAGCGTCCGGGCGTGCCAGTCCGGGTGGGCATGGGTCTGCGCGAACAGGCCGGGGACGACCCGGGCGCCGAGCCGCCAACCGCCGGTGTGCGCGACGCTGTCGCCGCCGAGCAGCCGCAGGAAGTGCGACTTGCCGGCGCCGTTGGCGCCCAGCACGCCGACCCGCTCGCCGTAGTAGATCTCGGTGTCGAAGGGCTGCATCAGGCCGGTGAGCTCGAGCTGCTCGCACAGGACGGCGCGCACCCCGGTCCGCCCGCCGCGCAGGCGCATGCTGACCCGCTCGTCCTCGGGCTTGTCCGGCGGGGGGCCGGCCTGCTCGAACCGCTCGAGCCGACGGGCCATCACGCGGTACTTCTGCGCCATCGCCTCGCTGACCTTCGCCTGCTGCTGCAGGGTGCGCACCAGCTCCTTGAGCCGCGCGTGCTCCTCGTCCCAGCGGCGGCGCAGCTCGGCCATCCGCTCGTGCCGATCGGCGCGCGCCCGGTGGTACGAGGCGAACCCGCCGCCGTGGATCCACGTCGTCCCGCCCTCGACCGTGACGACGCGGTCGGCGACCTGGGCGAGCAGCTCGCGGTCGTGGCTGACGAACAGCACGGTCTTCGGCGTATCGCGCAGCCGCTGCTCCAGCCACCGCTTGCCGGGCACGTCCAGGTAGTTGTCCGGCTCGTCGAGCAGCAGCACCTCCTCCGGCCCGCGCAGCAACAACTCCAGGGCGAGGCGCTTCTGTTCGCCGCCGGAGAGCGTGCTGAGCTCGCGGTACTTGCACTTCTCGTAGGGCACGCCGAGCGCAGCGACGGTCACCGTGTCCCAGAGCACCTCGGCGTCGTAGCCCCCGGCGTCGCCCCACTCCGCGATCGCGTGGGCGTAGGCAAGCTGGGTCGCCTCGTCGTCGCGCTCCATCAACGCCAGCTCGGCTGCCTGCAGCGCCGCCCACGCCGAGCGCAGCGATGCCGACGCGAGCCCTACGAGGAAGTCCTGGACGGTCGTCGAATCCCGTACCGAGCCGATGAACTGGCGCATCACGCCCACGCCGCCGGAGCGGGCGATCGTGCCGGCCTGCGGCTGTTCGTCGCCGGCGATGAGCCGCAGCAGGGTGGTCTTGCCCGCGCCGTTGGCGCCGACGACCGCAGCCTTGACGCCTTCGCCGACGCGCAGGTCGGCGTCGTCGAGCAGCACCCGCCCGTCGGGCAGGACGTGGCGGATCCCGGCCGCCTCCACGTAACCCATGACAAGAAGTGTCGGCCACCGGTGGTCGGTGTGCACCCGAGTTTGCGCGTTGGGTTCTGACCCGCGACGAGGGATGATCGGGCGATGGCCGCGGATCTGCAGAAGCTGCTCGAGGCGCTGCCGCCCGACACAGTGCTCACCGACCCGGATCTCGTCGCCGGGTACCGGCAGTGCTGGTCGAAGGATCCGGACGCCGGCACTCCGCTGGCCGTCGTCCGCGCCCGCAGCACCTCAGACGTGCAGGAGACGCTGCGCTGGGCCTCGGCGCACCGGGTGCCGGTGGTGCCGAGGGGCGCCGGGACGAGCCTGTCCGGCGGCTCCACCGGCGTCGAGGGCGCGCTCACCCTCAGCATGGAACGGATGCGCGAGATCACCGTCGACCCGGTGGCTCGCGTCGCGGTCGCCCAGCCCGGCGCGTTCAACGCCGAGGTCAAGGCCGCGGCCGCGCAGCACGGCTTCTGGTACCCGCCGGACCCGTCGTCGTTCGAGATCTGCTCGATCGGCGGCAACGCAGCCACCAACGCCGGCGGCCTGTGCTGCGTGAAGTACGGCGTCACCACCGACTACGTCCTCGGCATGCAGGTGGTCCTCGCCGACGGCACGGCGCTGCGGCTCGGCGGCCCGCGGCTCAAGGACGTCGCCGGCCTGTCGCTCACCAAGCTGTTCGTCGGCTCCGAGGGCACGCTCGGGGTGATCACCGAGGTGACGCTGCGACTGCTGCCGGCACCGCCCGCGGCGTGCACCCTAGTGGCAACGTTCGGCTCGATCGAGAGCGCGGCCGACGCGGTCGTCGCGATCACGGGCAAGCTGCGTCCGTCCATGCTCGAGCTGATGGACAACGGCTCCATCAACGCCGTCGAGGATCTCGTGTCGATGGGTCTCGACCGCAGCGCCGGGGCGCTGCTGCTGGCCCGCTCGGACGCGCCCGGCGAGTCGTCCGCCGCCGAGATCGAGATCATCCGGGCGACGTGTGTGGAGCACGGCGCGGGCGAGCTGTTCACGACCGCCGACCCGGACGAGGGCGAGGCGTTCGCCGCGGCCCGGCGTGCCGCGTTCCCGGCGATGGAAAGGCTCGGCGCGCTGCTGCTGGAGGACGTCGGCGTGGCGGTGCCGGAGCTGCCGGCGCTCGTGCACGGCATCCGCGAGATCGCCGCCCGGCGCGACACGCACATCGTGGTCGTCGCACACGCCGGCGACGGCAACACCCACCCGATCATCGCTTATCCGCCCGGCGATGCGGACGCCGAGGCCCGGGCCCGTATCGCGTTCGGAGAGGTGATGGATCTCGCGCTCTCCCTCGGCGGCACGATCACCGGCGAGCACGGCGTGGGCCGGCTCAAGGCGCCGTGGCTGCCCGCGCAGCTGGGTCCGGACGTCATGGCCCTCACCCGGCGCATCAAGGACGCGCTCGATCCGGACGGCATCCTCAATCCCGGCGTCGTCCTGGGCCGCTGATCCCCCGGTGCATACTCGCACCCCGTGACCGTCGCGCTGCTCGTCCTGGCGGGCGTCGTCGCCGTCCTCGACTGGGCGGCCGTGCACGGCGGCTGGTCGCGCACCGAGCACATCGCGAAGCCGCTGGCCCTCGCGCTGCTGGTCGCCGCCGCGGCCACCGCTGACCTTGGCCCCGTCAAGCCCTGGGTGATTGCGGCGCTGGTGCTCGGGCTGCTCGGAGATGTGGGGCTCCTGCTCTCGAAGTCGGACGAGCCGGACCCGCCATTCCTCGCCGGCCTGGGGGCGTTCCTGGTCGGGCATGTCTGTTACGTCGTCGCCTTCCTGATCGCCGGGGTATCGGCGCCGGGCGTGCTGGTCGGTGTGCTGGTCGTCGGGGCGCTGACCGGGACGTCGTTGCCGGCCGTACTGCGCGGCGCGCTAGCGGCCGACGGGCGGCTGCTGGCCGGCCTCGTGGCGCTGTATGCGGTCGTGCTGGGCGCGATGGCGGTGCTCGCCGTGGGCACCGGCGTGGTGGCCACCGGCATCGGCGGGGTGCTGTTCGTCGTCTCCGACACGTTGCTCGCGCGGGAACGCTTCGTCCGTGCCGTCCCGCAGAGCCCGCTGCTGGTGATCGTGACCTATCACCTGGCGCAGGCGCTGATCCTCATCGGCCTGGTCCGCTGGTGAACCAGCAGACCTCCCCTGCGGCGGTCTGACCAAGCGGCAGGTCAGGGTCGGCGTTGCTGATCCGATCGGTACCCGGTCGTGTTGCGGGCTTGCCGGGCGCGCGCTCGAAGAAGCGTATGCCCGCACAACGCGACCACGCTGAGCTCGATGAAGAGGGCGACCAACGCGCTGAGTTCGAGCCAGTTGCCGACGTCATCTCGATCGAACGGGACGGCGACACTGCGGGTGAGTAGGTAACCGCCGATGGGCGAAAGCGCGACCAAAGCAGCGGCTTGCCAAACGCGGCGGCGATCGCTGTGCAGCAAAGCCACGGCGTTGATCACCGAGCCGGCCACGAGTACGGCGAACAGCGCGCCGAGCCCAGGCGTGTCGCGCCAGGTGTCAGGCAGCTGGGCGAGATGCACGACAGCGATCGCACTCAAGCCGATGACGACCAGCCCGCGGGCGAGCAACCGGCTGCCGTCCAGCGGCTGGTCAATCTGATCGCCGCGGAAGGCAGCGACATCTGCCGCGGGGCTGGGGTAGGGCATCACAAACCTTGCCCGGTCGAGGTCACACGACGGATACGTGCACGCCCCTGCGATGGTTCACAAGCCGATCGCGGACTCCAGTGCCCTCTGCATCCCTCCGCTGACGATCGCGTCGAGTGGCGGCAATAGGCTCGGCTCGTGCCGCGCCGACCGTCTCGCACCGTGCCCGTCGTCGTGATTCCAGGTTGGCAGGGTTCCGGGCCCGGTCATTGGCAGAGCTGGCTTGCGGAGCAGCTGGCCGCCGACGCGGGACGGCGCACCTTGCGTCCCGACCTGCCCGACCTCGACCAACCCGAGCTCGCTCCATGGCTCGCGGTGCTGCGCGCCACGCTCACCGAGTTGCCGCCGGACGGGTACGACGTCGTCGCGCACTCACTCGGCGCGGTGCTGTGGCTGCACCACGTCGCCGATCCAGAGGGATCGCCACGCGCGGCGCGAGTGGTGCTGGTCGCGCCGCCGTCACCGTCCACCGCGGTACCCGAGATCGCCGGGTTCTTCCCGCCGCCGATGGATGTCGACACCGTCCGGCACGGCGCAGACGGCACGGTGCTGGTGGCCGGCGACGACGATCCGTACCTGCCCGAAGGCATCGCGGCCGCCTACGGGCTGCCGCTGAAGATCGCGACGACGATCATCCCCGGCGGCGGCCACCTCAACGAGGATTCGGGTTACGGCCCGTGGCCGGCGATGCTCGACTGGTGCCGGCGCGACAACCTCGCCTTCTACTGAGCTACTGCGCCAGGCTCGGCCCCGCTGCGGCGGCCGGTTCCGCGTGCGGGCCAACTCGGGCCGGCTGCCAGCCGGGCGGCGCGAAGACATAGCCGAGGCGTTCGCGCAGCGTGCCGGCGCGGCGGACGTCGCGCGCGATCGCGGCGTACTCGTGGTACTGCAGCCGGAACGGGTTGAAGCTGTCGATGTTCTTGGTCAGCCCGTACGTCGGGCGGTGCGTCTCCTCGGCGTACGAGCCGAACATCCGGTCCCAGATGATGAGGATCCCCGCGTAGTTCTTGTCGAGGTAGTCCGGATCGCTGGCGTGGTGCACCCGGTGGTGCGACGGGCTGTTGAACACGAACTCGACCGGACGCGGCAGCCGGTCGATGCGCTCGGTGTGCACGAAGAACTGGAAGATCAGGTTGATCGAGAAGGACGTGAAGATCATCCACGGCGGCACGCCCAGCAACGGCAGCGGCACCCAGACGATCAGCTCCCACCACGGGTTCCACTTCTGGCGCACCGCGGTCGAGAGGTTGAACCGCTGGCTGTTGTGGTGCGCCTGGTGCGCGGCCCACAGGATGCGGACCCGGTGCGCCGCACGGTGCTCGGTGTAGAACAGCAGGTCGACGACGAGCAGCACGAAGACCCACGTCCACCACTTGTGCGGGTCGAGCCGCAGCGGCGTGAGCACGTAGAGCGCCGAGTAGCCGAGCAGCGCGACGACCCGGGCGCCGCCGTTCACCACCAGCGACCCGAGACCCATCAGCACATTGGTGCGCGTGTCGCGGAACTCGTAGGCGGCGGCGTCGGGCTCGTCGCCGTCCTCGAGGAACTTCAGCGACAGGAACTCCAGCACCATGAACAGGATGAAGAACGGCACCGCATAGGTCACCGGGTCGTGCAGGCTGTCGGCGAACGACGCCACTGGCTACCTCCTCGGGCCCCGACTGAACTGACTCTGTGGTCACTTACCGTAGGGTAAGATCGCGGACGTGTCCAGAGCCGCCGCCGTCATCGGGACGAAGGGCGTGCCCCGGCCCGAACGCGAGCAGCAGATCGTGGCGGTGGCCGTGACCGAATTCGCCGCCCGGGGGTACGCGCGCGCCTCCATGATCGAGATCGCTGGTCGGGCCGGTATCTCCAAGCCGCTCGTCTACCAGTACTTCGGCTCCAAGGACGGCCTGTACCTCGCCGGGCTGCACTCGGTCGCCGGCCAGCTGCTCGACCGGCTCGAGACCGCCGAACTGGCCGTCGACGACTCCGTCTCGTCGCGCATCCATCCGCTGCGCGCGGTGTTCGGGGCCCTGGACGGGCAGCGTGACGCCTGGCGGCTGCTCAACGACCCGTCGGTGCCCGCCGACGGCCCGATCCCCGAGGCGCTCGCCGGCTACCGCGCGCGCTTCGCCGAGCTGGCCGCCAGCGGCTCGGCACGGTTCCTGGCCGCCCGCGGCATCCGCAGCGACGCCGACGTCTCGGCGCTCACCCGCGTCTGGCTGGGCATCGTCGACTCCCTGGTGTCCTGGTGGTTGGAGCATCCGGACGAGTCAGCCGCGGCGATGGTCGAGCGCTGCGCCCGGCTGATGTCTGCCGTCTTGCGCTGACCGATCCGACATACCGGAACGTTCGGACGACTTCCCGCTGAGGTCCTGCCGAAGATCCGCAAGCTCGCTGTATCAGGTCTAGAGTCCGGGCCGTCCTATGCCCAAAAGGCAAGCAGAATCGGGGGGACCGATGACAGCACTGACGGCCGACTTCGCAGGACTGCGCACGCACATCGAAGGCGAGGTGGTCACGGGCACCGACGCCGGCTACGACGACGCGCGGCGGGTCTGGAACGCCGCCACCGACAGGCGACCGGCCGCGGTGGTCCGATGCGCCGGCTCGGCCGACGTCCGAGCCGCGCTCACCTTCGCTCGCGAACACGACCTCGAGATCGCCGTTCGCTGCGGCGCGCACAGCAGCGCCGGGGCAAGCGTTCTCGACGACGGGCTGGTGATCGACCTGTCGCCGATGAACAGCGTCCAGATCGATCCGGAGGCCCGCCGCGCCCGCGTCGGCGGCGGCGCCCTGCTCGGCGATCTCGACGCCGCAGCCCAACAGCACGGGCTCGCCGTACCTGCGGGTCTGGTCAGTCACACCGGCGTCGGGGGCCTCACGTTGGGCGGTGGAATGGGCTGGCTCACCCGCAAGCACGGCCTGACGATCGACAACCTGGTCTCGGCCGAGGTCGTGCTCGCCGACGGCCGCGTCGTGCGGGCGTCCGCTGACAGCGAGCCCGACCTGTTCTGGGCGCTGCGTGGCGCCGGTTCCGCGTTCGGAGTGGTCACCGAATTCGAGTTCGCGCTGCACCCCGTGGACCCGATGGTGCACCTGGGGCTCTACTTCTGGCCACTGGAAGTGGGCAGCGCCGCGCTGCGCCGGCTGCGCGACATCGCCTCCGACCTCCCGCCCGAGCTCAACCTGGTGTTCGGCGCCGTGAACGCGCCGCCCGCGCCGTTCGTGCCGCCCGAGCACCACTTCCGGCCCGGCTACGTCGGCGTCCTCACCAGCTTCGGCGGCCCCGAGCTGCACGCCGAGTGGGCCGCGAAACTGAGTGAGGGCCTGCCGACCCTGTTCGACGCCGACATGCCCATCCCGTACGTGCAGCTGCAGCAGCTGCTCGACGAGGGCAACCGCTGGGGCTTCTACGCCTGGGAGAAGGGCACCAACTTCGGCGAGCTGTCCGACGAGGCGATCACGGTGCTCGCCGGGCAGGCCGAGAGGAAGCGCTCGCCGCTGTCGATGGTGCTGTTCTATCGCCTCGACGGCGCGTACTGCGCGACCCCGGACGACGCCACGGCGTTCGGCAGCCGCCGGATTCCGCAGTTCGCGGCCTTCATCGTCGGGTTCACGCCCGACCCGAGCGAGCTTCCGCAGGAGCGGGACTGGGTCCGCGAGACCTGGGCGACGCTGCAGCCGTACGCGCTCGGCGGCGGCGAGTACATCAACGGGTTGTCCGAGCTCGACGACGTGCGGGTGCGCGCCGTCTACGGGCAGAAGTACGAGCGGCTGGCCGAGCTCAAGGCCCGGTACGACCCGGACAACGTCTTCCACCGCGTGGCGAACATCCAGCCGGCTCGTCGCTGACCTCGCTCCCCGTTCCCGCTCTTTCGGGAAGTGGCGCGCCGCTCACCGAAGCGGGACGCGGCGGGCGCGGGCCGCGACGGCGCGCGCGGCCAGCTCGGTGTCCGGCGGGTAGGCGACCTCGGCGAGCGTGAGCCCGTGCGCGGGCGCGACGGTCACCTCGTCGGCGCGGCGGTCGCGCGCGAGCAGCTGCGCCGGCCAGTCGACCGGCCGGCGCCCTTCTCCGACGGCGAGCAGGGCGCCGATCAGCGAGCGCACCATCGAGTGGCAGAACGCGTCGGCGACCACCGTGCAGCGCAGCTCGCCGCCGTCGCGGCGCACGTCGAGTCGATGCAGCGCGCGCACCGTCGTCGCGCCCTCGCGGTGGCGGCAGAACGCGGCGAAGTCGTGCAGCCCGACGAGCCGGCTCCCTGCCTGTGCCATGGCCGCGGACTCCAGCAGGCGCGGCCACGCGAGCACGAACCGCCGCCGCAGCGGGGCCGCGCCTGCTGGCGCGTCGCTGATCAGGTACTCGTAGCGGCGCCACAACGCGCTGAACCGGGCGTCGAACCCGTCCGGAGCCCCGGCCACGGCGCGCACCCGCACGTCGGGCGGCAGCACGCCCGCCAGCCGGCGCACCAGTCGCGCCTCGTGCGCTGCCCACACGCCTGCGGGCAGATCGGCGTGCGCGACCTGGCCGTCGGCGTGCACGCCGGCGTCGGTGCGCCCCGCCACGGTCAACGCGACCGGCACCCGTAGCACGGTGGCCAGGGCGTCCTCGAGCACCGCCTGTACGGTGCGCCGGCCCGGTTGGCGCGCCCAGCCGGAGAAGTCCGTCCCGTCGTAGGCGAGGTCGAGCCGCACCCGCTTAACGACGTCGAGTGACGGATCGCCGTGATCAGCGACGGCCGTAGGGACGTCACTCATGCGTGGCAATCCGTCACTCGACGGAAAAACGCGAACCTCGGGCGCGACTTACTCGTCGGCGGGCTTGTCGGCCTCGGGCTCGGCCTGCGGGCTCTCCTGCGCGCCGGCCTCGGGCTCGTCGCCGCCGATCGCCTCGTCGGTGGCCGCGGACGCCTCGCTCGCCTCGTCGGCGGACAGCCCGATAGCGGCGAGTCCCTCCTGGTCGGCCGGAGCCTCGTTCGCCTCGCCCTGCTGGGCCGCGGCGTCGTCGAGAACACCTTCGTCGACCGGGACGGAGGTGGCTTCGTCCTCCATCGTGGTGGCCACGCCGGCAGCGGTCGCCGACTCGGCGGCGGTCTCCTCGGCGATCTCGCGGGTGCGGCCGGTCGGCGCCTTGCGCGGCGCGCTCTTGGTGGCGCGGGCGCGCTCGGCCTCCTTGACCGCCGAGCGGTACTCCTCGACGATCTCGATGATCGCCATGGGCGCGTTGTCGCCCTTGCGCGAGCCGGTCTTGATGATGCGGGTGTAGCCGCCGGGCCGCTCCGCCATCTTGGGGCCGATCTCGGCGAACAGCTTGTGCACGACGTCCTTGTCGCGGATCACCGTCATGACCTGCCGGCGAGCGTGCAGGTCACCGCGCTTGGCGAAGGTGATCAGGCGCTCGGCGAGCGGACGCAGCCGCTTGGCCTTGGCCTCGGTGGTGGTGATGCGATCGTGCTCGAAGAGCGAGGTCGCAAGGTTCGCCAGCATCAGCCGCTCGTGCGCCGGGCTGCCGCCGAGGCGGGGTCCCTTGGTGGGCGTGGGCATGTCGTGCTCCTC
>DASSEP010000027.1:0-11548 GCA_035695205.1 Jatrophihabitans sp.
TGCCGGGATCCCGGGCCGCGATCAGTGCCGCGACCCGGGTGGCCAATCCGGGCTGCTACCCGACCGCGGTGATCCTGGCCCTGGCACCGGTGCTCGCGGGCGGGCTCGTCGATGCGGACGATCTCGTCGTTGTGGCCGCGAGCGGCACGACCGGCGCGGGTCGGGCTGCCAAGACAAATCTGCTCGGCAGCGAGGTGATGGGCGACCTCACCCCCTACAAGGTCGGCGGCTCACACCAGCACACGCCCGAGATCACCCAGGCCCTCACTGCGGCCGCAGGCACCGCGGTGACGCTTTCGTTCACGCCGGTGCTGGCGCCGATGCCACGCGGAATCCTTGCGACCTGCACGGCGAGGTTGCGCCCTGATACCCCCGTCGGCACTGTCCGGGACGCGTTCAACACCGCGTACGACGCCGAACCGTTCGTGACCGTGCTGCCCGACGGACAGTGGCCACACACCGCCTCGACACTCGGCTCCAACAGCTGCCAGCTTCAGGCGACAGTGGATTCGAGCACCGGGCGCGTCATCGTCGTCACGGCGATCGACAACCTCGGCAAAGGCGCCGCCGGCCAGGCGGTGCAGAACGCAAATCTGATGCTCGGGTTGCGCGAGACCGCCGGGCTGACAGGGAACGGAGTCGCACCCTAGATGAGCCTCACCTCCGCACAGGGCTTTCGGGCCGCGGGCGTCGCAGCCGGCATCAAGGCCTCGGGCGAGCCGGACCTCGCGCTGGTCGTCAACGACGGCCCGCTCGATGCCGCGGCGGCCGTGTTCACCGCCAACCGGGTCGTCGCGGCGCCGGTGACCTGGTCGCGGCAGGCCGTCGCCGACGGACGGCTGCGGGCGGTGGTCCTCAACTCCGGCGGCGCGAACGCGTGCACCGGCCCGGGCGGGTTCGCCGACACCCACCGCACCGCCGAGTACGCCGCGAAAGCCCTCGGCGACGCCGCCGCTGACGTGGGTGCGGGAGACATTGCGATCTGTTCCACCGGGCTCATCGGCGAGCGGCTGCCGATGCCGGCCGTGCTGCACGGCGTAGATCTCGCCGCGCAAGCACTGTCCGACTCCGGCGGCCCGGCGGCGGCCGATGCCATCCGCACCACCGACACCGTCTCCAAGCAGGCGGTGTGGCAGTCCGGCGGGTGGACCGTCGGCGGCATGGCCAAAGGCGCCGGCATGCTCGCGCCCGGTCTCGCCACGATGCTGTGCGTGCTCACCACCGACGCGGTCGTCGACGCGCCGACGCTGCACACCGCGCTCGCCGCGGCCACGCGAGTCACCTTCGACCGCGTCGACACAGACGGTTGCATGTCGACCAACGACACGGTGCTGGTGCTGGCCTCCGGCGCCTCGGGCGTCTCGCCGGCCCCGGGCGAACTCGCCACTGCGTTGCGCACCGTCTGCGCCGACCTCGCCGCTCAACTGATCGCCGACGCCGAAGGCGCGACCAAGCAGATCCGCATCGACGTCGTCGGCGCGGCCAGCGAGGACGACGCCGTCGAGGTCGGCCGCTCGGTCGCGCGCAGCACCCTGCTCAAGTGCGCGCTTTTCGGCAACGATCCCAACTGGGGACGCGTGCTGGCCGCGGTCGGCACCACCTCGGCACTGTTCGAGCCCGATGAGCTCGACGTCGCGATCAACGGCGTGCAGGTGTGCCGCCGGGGCGCCGCCGGTGAGCCCCGTGACGCCGTCGACCTGAGCGGGCGCGAGGTGACCATCGGGATCGACCTGCACGCCGGCGAGCAGAGCGCCACGATCTGGACCACCGACCTTTCGCACGCCTACGTCGAAGAGAACTCGGCCTACTCATCGTGAGGACGATCATCCCGTGACCGACGCGCGCACAGTGCCCGGCAGAGACCGCGAGCAGGCCCTCGCCAAGGCCGCCACGCTGGTCGACGCGCTGCCCTGGCTGCAGCGGTTCCACGGCAAGATCGTCGTGATCAAGTACGGCGGCAACGCGATGACCAGCCCGGACCTCCAGGCCGCCTTCGCCGAGGACGTCGTCTTCCTGCGGTACGCCGGGCTGCGGCCGGTGATCGTCCACGGCGGCGGCCCGCAGGTCACCGCACATCTCGACCGGCTGGGTATGCCCTCGGAATTCCGCGGCGGCCTCCGGGTCACCCCGCCCGAGGCGATGGGCATCGTGCGCATGGTGCTCACCGGCCAGGTCAGCGCCGAGATCGTCAACGCCATCAACGACCACGGATCGTTCGCGGTCGGGTTGTCCGGCGAGGACGCGGGCTTGCTCACCGCCGAGCGGCGCTGTGCGGTCGTCGACGGCGAACAACTCGACCTGGGCCAGGTCGGCGACGTCGTGGCCGTCGACCCCTCCGCGGTGCATGCCCTGCTCGATGCCGGACGCATCCCGGTGATCGCAACCGTCGCGCGCGGGACCGACGGGCTCACGTACAACGTGAACGCCGACACCGCCGCTGCTGCGATCGCCGTCGGGCTCGAGGCCGAGAAACTCATCGTGCTCACCGACGTCGAGGGGCTCTACGCCGACTGGCCGGCCGGCACCGAGGTCGTCAGCGAGATCAGCGCCGACGACCTCGCCGTCCTGCTGCCGGGCCTGGCGAGCGGAATGGTTCCGAAGATGGAGGCGTGCCTGCGCGCCGTCGAGGGCGGCGTGCCGCGCGCTCACGTGCTCGACGGGCGGGTACCGCACGCCCTGCTGCTGGAGATCTTCACGAGTGAGGGCGTCGGAACCATGGTGGTTCCGCAGCGGACGGAGAAGGGGGACCCGCGATGACGATCGCGCAGCGCTGGGACGCGGTCATGATGCGCAACTACGGCACGCCGCCGATCGCCCTGGAGCACGGAACCGGCGTGCGCGTCTGGGACACCACCGGCCGCGAGTACCTCGACTTCGTCGCCGGCATCGCGGTGTCCGCGCTGGGGCACGCGCATCCGGCGATCGTGGCTGCGGTGTCGGCCCAGGTGCAGCGTCTTGCGCACACGTCGAACCTCGCCATGCACGGGCCCGGCGTGCGCCTGGCCGAGCGGCTCGTCGAACTCACCGGCCTGCCCGCGCGGGTGTTCTTCGCCAACAGCGGAGCCGAGGCGAACGAATGCGCGCTCAAGATCGCCCGGCTGCACGGGCGCGCCGAGCGGCGCACCGAGATCGTCGCGTTCCGGGGCAGCTTCCACGGCCGCACACTCGGCGCGCTGTCGGTGACCGGGAACCCGGCCAAGCGGGAGCCGTTCGAGCCGCTGCCGGGGCCGGTCCGGTTCGTCGACTACGGGGACGTCGCCGCCGTGCAAAACGCTGTTGGCGCGCAAACCGCGGCGGTCATCGTCGAGCCGATGCTGGGCGAGGGCGGCCTCGTCGCGCCGCCCGCGGGGTTCCTCGCCGCGATCCGCTCCGCTTGCGACGCGGCCGGTGCGCTGCTGATCGTCGACGAGGTGCAGAGCGGCATCGGGCGCACCGGCCACTGGTTCGCGTGCCAGGCCGAGGGCGTGCGCCCGGACGTCCTCACCCTGGCGAAGGGGCTCGGCGGCGGGCTGCCGATCGGCGCCTGCCTCGGCGTCGGCGCCGCCGGCCGGCTGCTCGCTCCCGGGGACCACGGCAGCACGTTCGGCGGCAACCCGGTCTCCTGTGCGGCGGCCCTGGCGGTGCTGACGACCATCGAGCAGGGGGGCCTGCTCGACCAGATCAAGCGTGTCGGCGAGTACCTGGCGCACGGCCTCGCCGGGCTGGACAGCCCGCTCGTCACCGGCCTGCGCGGAACCGGCTTGTGGCGCGGGGTCGGCATCGCCGGCGACAAGGCCGGCGCCGTCGAGGCAGCGGCGCGCGGGCACGGCCTGCTCCTGAACGCCGTGCGGCCCGACACGCTCCGGCTCAGCCCGCCACTGAT
The DNA here is from genome assembly GCA_035695205.1 of Jatrophihabitans sp. Lineage (GTDB taxonomy): Bacteria > Actinomycetota > Actinomycetes > Mycobacteriales > Jatrophihabitantaceae > Jatrophihabitans. Next base: position 3,863 of record DASSEP010000027.1, read on the forward strand.
CCTGAACGAGGCCGACGTCGACGCAGCGCTGCCGCGTCTCGCCGCGGCGCTGACGGAGGTCGAGTCCTGATGGTGCGCCACTTCCTGCGGGACGACGACCTCAGCCCGGATGAGCTGCTCGAGGTGCTCGACCTGGCCACCGACATGAAGGCCGACCGGCACCGGTTCCGCCCGCTCACCGGGCCTCGCGCCGTCGCCCTGCTGTTCGACAAGCCGACCCTTCGCACCCAGCTGTCCTTCTCGGTCGGCGTGGCAGAGCTCGGGGGCCAGCCGATCGTCGTCGACGGACGGCTGGCCGGCATCGGAGTCCGGGAGTCGATCGCCGACACCGCTCGAGTGCTGTCCCGCCAGGTCGCTGCGATCGTCTGGCGCACGTTCGGGCAGGACCGCATCGAGCAGATGGCGGCCATCAGCCCGGTGCCGGTCGTCAACGCGCTGACCGACCGGTTCCACCCCTGCCAGGTTCTCGCCGACCTGCAGACCGTGCGCGAGCACAAGGGACGCCTGGCCGGTCTGACGTTGACCTACCTCGGCGACACCGCCAACAACATGGCGCACTCGTACCTGCTCGGCGGTGCGGCGGCGGGCATGCACGTCCGGCTGGCCGGTCCCGCCGCGTTCGCCCCCGACCCGGCGGTCGTCGCCGACGCACAGGCCATTGCGGCCGCCACCGGGGCGACGATCATGGTGACCGACGACGCTGCCCGTGCCCTCGACGGCGCGGACGTCCTCGCTACCGATACCTGGGTCTCGATGGGACAGGAGGACGAGCGGCCCGAGCGGGCCGAGCCGTTCCGGCCGTATGCGCTCACGACAGCTGCGCTCGAGCGTGCCGCGACCGACGCCATCGTGCTGCACTGCCTGCCCGCCTACCGGGGCAACGAGATCTCCGCCGAGGTCATCGACGGCCCGCAGAGCGTGGTGTGGGACGAAGCCGAGAACCGGCTGCATGCGCAGAAGGCGCTGCTCACCTGGTTGCTGGAGCGGGCGTGATGGCCGCGTCGAACGTCGAACCGATGCCGGTCCGCACCTCGCGGGCCGCCCGCCACGCGCGCATCGCCGAGGCCCTCGCGCAGCGCAGCGTCCGGTCCCAGGCCGAGCTCGCCGCCGTGCTGCACGACGCCGGCGTGCACGTCACCCAGGCAACGCTGTCACGCGATCTCGAGGAGCTCGGCGCGGTCAAGTTGCGCCCGCCGGACGGCGGACTGCCCGTCTACGTCATCCCGGAGGACGGCGCGCCACTCACCGCGCGCAGCGCAGACGATGCCCCGCCGCACCGGCTCGCTCGGCTGTTCGGCGAGTTCCTCACCTCGGCCGAGGCCAGCGGGAACCTGGTCGTTCTGCGCACCCCACCCGGTGCGGCGCAGTTCCTTGCCTCCGCCCTCGACCGCGCCGGCCTGCCGGACGTGCTCGGCACCATCGCAGGCGACGACACGATCCTCGTCGTGGCACGGGATCTGGCCGGTGGCCCCAGCCTCGTCCGGCGCTTCCTCGACCTCGCACACCCGCGATCCGAACCGTGATCACATCTTTGGAGACCCAGCTCAGTGAGTAAAGTCCTGACCTCCCTTCCGGTCGGCGAACGTGTCGGCATCGCGTTCTCCGGCGGGCTCGACACGTCCGTGGCGGTCGCCTGGATGCGCGCCAAGGGTGCGATTCCCTGCGCGTACACCGCCGACATCGGCCAGTACGACGAGGCCGACATCTCCGGCGTCCCGGACCGTGCGCTGCAGTACGGCGCCGAGATCGCTCGTACGGTGGACTGCCGCCGCGAGCTCGTCGAGGAAGGCTTCGCCGCGCTCGCCTGTGGCGCCTTCCACGTGCGCTCCGCCGGCCGCGCCTACTTCAACACCACGCCGCTCGGCCGAGCTGTGACCGGCACGATGCTGGTGCGCGCCATGCAGGCCGACGACGTGCACATCTGGGGCGACGGCTCGACGTTCAAGGGCAACGACATCGAGCGCTTCTACCGCTACGGACTGCTGACCAACCCCGGCCTGCGGATCTACAAACCTTGGCTCGACGCGGTTTTCGTCAACGAGCTCGGCGGCCGTGCCGAGATGAGCCAGTGGCTCACCGAGCACGACCTGCCCTATCGCGACAGCAAGGAGAAGGCGTACTCCACCGACGCCAACATCTGGGGCGCCACGCACGAGGCGAAGACGCTGGAGCACCTCGACGTCTCGCTCGAGACCGTCGAACCGATCATGGGCGTCCGCTTCTGGGATCCTGCCGTCGCGATCGAGCCCGAGGACGTCACCGTCCGCTTCGTCGCAGGCCGGCCGGTCGCGATCAACGGCGTCGACTACGACGACCCGGTCGCCCTGGTCATCGAGGCGAACGCGATCGGCGGGCGGCACGGGCTCGGCATGTCCGACCAGATCGAGAACCGGATCATCGAGGCCAAGTCGCGCGGAATCTACGAGGCTCCCGGCATGGCCTTGCTCTGGATCGCCTACGAGCGGCTGCTCAACGCGATCCACAACGAGGACACCATCGCGAACTACCACGGCGAGGGACGCCGGCTCGGCCGGCTGCTGTACGAGGGCCGCTGGCTCGACCCGCAGTCGCTGATGCTGCGCGAGTCGATCCAGCGCTGGGTCGCCGCGCTGGTCTCCGGCGAAGTCACGCTGCGGCTGCGCCGCGGTGAGGACTACTCGGTGCTTGACACCCGCGGCCCCGCGCTGTCGTACCACCCGGACAAGCTGTCGATGGAGCGGATGGAGCACGCCGCGTTCGGCCCGATCGACCGCATCGGCCAGCTGACGATGCGCAACCTGGATCTCGCCGACTCGCGCGCCAAGCTGGAGCAGTACGCCGGCTTCACCGGGCAGCTCACCCGCACCTACTTGTTCGACGAGCTCGAGGAGTCCGGACTGACGCAGGGCGGGGCGGATCAGATCGCCGCCAACCCCCGTGAACAACTCGCCATCGGGCCCGACGAGACCGTGCTCGACCACGCAGCCATGGAGTCCGGCAATGACTGACACGCCGCACGGCACGCGGCTCTGGGGCGGCCGGTTCTCCGGCGGGCCGTCGGAGGCGCTCGCGCAGCTCTCGGTATCGGTGCACTTCGACTGGCGCCTCGCCCAGTACGACCTGCTGGCCTCGAAGGCGCATGCGCGGGTTCTGCACGCCGCCGGGCTGCTCACCGACGACGAGGCCACTCGGATGCTGCTGGCGCTGGACGACCTCGCCGAGGCCGTGCGGACCGGGCAGTTCCGGCCGACCGTCGCCGATGAGGACGTGCACACCGCGCTGGAACGAGGGCTGCTGGAGCGGCTCGGCGCGCTCGGCGGGAAGCTGCGCGCCGGCCGCAGCCGCAACGACCAGGTCGCCACCGACCTGCGGCTCTACCTGCGCGATCATGCCCGCCGTCTCGCCCTGGCGATCGTCGACCTGGAAACTACGCTGCTCGAACAGGCCGACCGGCACGCCGGGGTGGCGATGCCCGGCATGACGCACTTGCAGCACGCCCAGCCGGTGCTGCTCGCGCACCACCTGCTGGCTCACGTGCACGCGCTGGCCCGCGACGTCGACCGGTTGCGCGACTGGGACCGGCGCGCGGCCGTCTCGCCGCTCGGGGCCGGAGCACTCGCCGGTTCCTCGCTGCCGTTGGACCCGCAGGCCGTCGCGCGCGAACTGGGCTTCGACCGGCCGGCCGGCAACTCGATCGACGCGGTGTCCGACCGTGACTTCGCAGCCGAGTTCCTGTTCACGGCCGCACTGCTGGGCGTGCACCTGTCCCGGATCGGTGAGGAGGTCATCCTCTGGGCGACGCCCGAATTCGGGTGGGTACGGCTCCACGACGCCTGGTCGACGGGTTCGTCGATCATGCCGCAGAAGAAGAACCCGGACATCGCCGAACTGGCACGCGGCAAGTCGGGCCGGTTCATCGGGAACCTCACCGGCTTGCTCAGCACGCTGAAGGCGCTGCCGCTCGCCTACGACCGGGATCTGCAGGAGGACAAGGAGCCGGTCTTCGACACCGTCGACCAGCTGCTCATGCTGCTGCCCGCCATGACCGGTCTCGTGGCAACGCTGGAGTTCCGTACCGATCGCCTCGAGGCCGCGGCGCCGGAGGGCTTCGCGCTGGCCACGGACGTCGCCGAGTTCCTCGTGCGCAAGGGTGTCGCCTTCCGGGAGGCGCACGAGATCAGCGGCGCGTTCGTCGCGCAGTGCGAACGTTCCGGAATCGAGCTGCACGACCTCGACGACGCCGAGCTGGCGGCCATCGACGAGCGGCTCACCCCCGACGTGCGCGACGTCCTGTCCGTGCACGGTGCGTTGGAGGCGCGTTCGGCTGTCGGCGGCACCGCGCCCCGCAAGGTGCGCGAGCAGCTCGACGCCCTCGCCGAGCAGGTGCACGCGCAGGCGAGCTGGGCGGTGCAGGAGGGGCCAGGGTGAGTCCAGCCGCGCCGAGCGGCGGTGGGGTTCCGGAACCGGCGCGGCCGGCCGTCGCCGAGCGGAGCCTGCTGGCGCGCGAGGCGCTCGCGGTGGCGCCGCGGCTGATCGGTGCCGTGGTCACCTCCGACCTCGGCGGGGCCGAGGTGGCGATCCGGCTCACCGAGGTGGAGGCGTACGAGGGAGCGCGGGATCCCGCGTCACACGCCTTCCGGGGCCGGACCCGCCGCAACGCGGTGATGTTCGGCCCGCCCGGGCACCTGTACTGCTACTTCACCTACGGCATGCACTGGTGCGCGAACATCGTTTGCGGCCACGACGGGCTCGCCACCGCCGTGTTGCTGCGCGCCGGGGACGTCATAAGAGGCGTGGAAGCCGCGGTGCAGCGACGTCCGGCGGCCCGGCGCCCGGCCGAGCTGGCCCGCGGCCCGGCGCGATTGGCCACCTGCCTCGGGCTGTCCGCCGAGCACAACGGCCTGGACCTCTGCGACCCCACCTCGCCGGTCCGCCTGGAGTCCGTACCCGCCCGCCGCCGACGCGAGGTGCTCAGCGGGCCTCGGGTGGGCATCAGCCGGGCGGCCGACCGGCCGTGGCGGTTCTGGCTCGCCGACGCCGCTTCGGTCTCGGCCTACAAGGCGGGTGGCCGAACACGCCCGCGCACCGGCCCGGCAGACTGAACGTCGTGACTGCCCCGACTTCGGCGACGCCGCCGCCCGAGCTGCCCGCCGAGCTGCGCGAGGCCTACGAAGTGCTGGCCTCCGGCGCCGCCCAGATACTGCCCGCCGACGGTCTGGCCGACAAGTTGCAGGCCGCACGGCGCGAGCAGCGGCCCCTGCGGGTGAAACTCGGCATCGACCCGTCCGGCGCCGAGCTCACGCTCGGGCACGCGGTCGTGCTGCGCAAGCTACGACAGTTCCAGGACTTCGGACACGTCGCGGTTCTCGTCGTCGGCGGCTTCACCGGCCAGGTGGGCGACCCCTCCGGGCGCACCGCCACCCGGGTGGCGCAGAGCGCCGACGACGTCATCGCGAACGCAAAGAACTACTTCGACCAGGTGATGCGCGTGCTCGACGCCGACCGCACCGAGGTCGTGAACAACGCCGACTGGCTCGGCACGATGAGCCTTGCCGACATCCTCGACTACACCCGGCAGGTCACCGTCGCCCAGTTACTCGAACGCGACGACTTCGCACGTCGCTTCGCCGCCCAGCAGCCGATCAGCCTGTCCGAATTCGTCTACCCGTTGCTGCAGGGCATCGACTCGGTCGAGATCCACGCCGACATCGAACTCGGCGGCACCGACCAGACCTTCAACAACCTGGTCGGCCGGGAGTTGCAACGCTCGCGGGGCCAGGCGCCCCAAGCCGTGCTCACCGTGCCGCTGCTGGTGGGCACCGACGGCGTGGAGAAGATGGGGAAGTCGCTCGGCAACTACATCGCCATCACCGAGCCCGCCGCCGAGCAGTTCGGCAAGCTGATGAGCATCCCGGACACCGTGGTGGGCATGTACGCGCGGCTGTGCACCGCACTGCACCCGCGCGAGATCGAACGCCTCGAACACGACGTCGCCGCCGGTGGGGCCCGCGCCAACGAAGCGAAGCGGGCAGTGGCCCGGGCGGTCGTCGAGCTCTACCACGGCAGCGACGCCGCGGGTGAGGCGGAAGAGCGCTTCGACGCGGTCTTCAAGCGCCGGGAGATCCCCAGCGACGTCCCGACGTTCCCCCTCCCCGACGGCGACCCGGTGCACCTGCCGGCCCTGCTCGTCGCCGGCGGGCTGGCCCGAAGTACCAGCGCGGCGCGTCGCGATATCGACGCCGGGGCCGTACGGGTGGATGGCGAGGGCATTCCCGCGCGCACCTACGACCTTCCTCGCGCGCGGTTGAGCGGGCGGGTGCTCGGGATCGGCAAGCGGAAGTCCGTGCGGCTCGTCGAAGCCGGCTGAAACCGGCATGCGGCGGCGGCGGCCGGCGGGCGTCAGTCCCTCCGGTCGGCCCGGATCGGCTGAGCCGGACGGCCCTCGTTGCGGGCGGGCCCGGCTGCCTACCGTCAGGCATGGCCACGGTGAGCGCCGACATCGACATCCACGCCGAACCGCGGGCTGTGCTCGACGTGCTGGCCGATCTGCCCGATTACCCGAGCTGGTCGGCGGTGCACAAGAGCGCGGTCGTGGAGCGGCGCCATCCGAACGGCCGGCCCGCCCGCGCCAAGATGGCGGTCAGCGCCGTGGGCCTCACTGACGAGCAGACGCTCGACTACCGCTGGGGCGCCGACCACGTGGAATGGACGCTCGTCCACTCCGGCCAGCAGCGCGCCCAGCGCGGCAGCTACACGATCCACGGCGGCACCGACGGCATCAGCCACGTCCACTACGAGCTGACGATCGACCCGCTGGTGCCGATGCCCGGAATCCTCGTCCGCCAGGTCATGCGCAAGGCCGTGAACGCCGCGACCACAGGACTGAAGCAGCGCGTCGAGGGCTGAGCCCCACCCGGTGCGCCAGCTCACAAAGATCCACCCCGCTCACCGGCGGGCCCTCGGGGTTTGCGGGGGGCCCTTCGACCCGCACGCAGGCCAGCAAATCCGGGAATTCTGAGGCGGCGCCGAGCGAATTTGACTCTCGCTCCGGCGCCTGGCTAATGTTCTCCTTGTTCGACGCACGGAGCCACGACGGACCGGCAGCGCGGAGCCCAGCGGGAGCCGCCTGAGCAGCCAAGTGGGGCCGGTCGAACGTTCCCCCAAGCGCGACGCGCCGCGGTCGGATCACCGATCGTGTGCGGCGACCAAGTGGGAAGTCCGGGCGGTGCCGGTCGGTTTGACCGGGGCTCACTGACCGGAGTAAAGTATCTCGGGTTGCCCCCGACCGGCCTGAAAGGGTCGCGACGGTGTGCGTCCGCTCCTTGAGAACTCAACAGCGTGCCGAAAGTTAGTGCCATTTATAACTCTCGTCTCGCGGGTCCGGCTCGTCCGAATCCGCGAAAGAGATTCCTTTGGTACATCGAGCAACATCAGCATCCCGGCTCTGCCGCGATGCTGTGCCCAGCTCGGATGAACCAGTGATTGACACCCGTCTTCGGACGGGGACTTTCTGTGTCGACTCACCTGCGCGGCTCGCCGCGCAGCGATGTCAATAAACATCCACGGAGAGTTTGATCCTGGCTCAGGACGAACGCTGGCGGCGTGCTTAACACATGCAAGTCGAGCGAGGCCTCTCCTTCGGGAGAGTGTCCTAGCGGCGAACGGGTGAGTAACACGTGGGCAACCTGCCCCTAGCACTGGGATAAC
>DASSEP010000028.1:0-8889 GCA_035695205.1 Jatrophihabitans sp.
AGATGCTGGAGTCGATCCGCGACAGCGGCGGCGATGTGAACGCCTTTGTGCAGAAGGTGAAGAGCCGCGAGGCCGGCGTCAAGTTGATGGGCTTCGGACACCGCGTCTACAAGAACTACGACCCGCGCGCGGCCATCGTGAAGAAGACCGCGGACGAGATCCTGACCGGCCTCGGCAAGCGCGACGACCTGCTCGATATCGCGCTCGAGCTCGAGGGCGTGGCGCTGTCGGACGACTTCTTCATCGAGCGAAAGCTCTACCCGAACGTGGACTTCTACACCGGGCTGCTGTACCGCGCGATGGGCTTCCCGACCAAGATGTTCACCGTGCTGTTCGCGATCGGGCGGCTGCCCGGCTGGATCGCCCAGTGGCACGAGATGATCAATGACCCGGAGACCCGGATCGGCCGTCCGCGGCAGCTCTACACCGGCGAGAGCGAGCGTCACCTCGTTCCGATCGAGAAGCGCTGACCGGCAGAACCGCTGATCCACCGAGTCCTTGCGGAGGGCGGACGTGGCCTACTACCAGCAACGCGGCACGGTGCCGCCGAAGCGGCACACCCAGCACCGCGGCCCGGACGGGCGGCTGTTCTACGAGGAGTTGATGGGTGAGGAGGGCTTCTCCTCCGACTCGTCGCTGCTCTACCACCGGGAGATCCCCTCGGCGCTGGTCGACGCCCGGGCGTGGGAACTGCCGGATCTGTGCACGGTGCCCAACGAGCCGCTGCTGCCCCGGCACCTGAAGCTGCACGAGCTCTTCGACGACGGCGCGGGGGTGGACGTCGTCACCGGGCGGCGGCTGGTGCTGGGCAACGACGACGTGCGGATCTCCTACGCGGTGGCGCGGGAGCCGTCGCCGCTGTACCGCAACGCGGTCGGCGACGAGTGCGTCTACGTGGAGTCGGGCACGGCCACGGTCGAGACGGTGTTCGGCACGCTCGAGGCGCGGCAGGGCGACTACGTGCTGCTGCCGCGGGCCACCACGCACCGGTGGCTGCCCACCGGCGCCGAGCCGCTTCGCGCCTACTGCATCGAGGCGAACTCGCACATCAGCCCGGCACGGCGCTATCTGTCGAAGTTCGGCCAGTTGCTCGAGCACGCGCCCTACTGCGAACGCGATCTGCACGGACCGTCCGAACCGCCGCTGGTCGAGGAGCGAGACGTCGAGGTGTACGTCAAGCACCGCGGGTCGACCGCGTCGGGGCTCGCCGGCTCGGTGCACGTGCTGCCGCACCACCCGTTCGACGTGGTCGGGTGGGACGGTTGCCTGTACCCGTACACGTTCAACGTCGAGGACTTCATGCCGATCACCGGCAAGGTGCACCAGCCGCCGCCGGTGCACCAGGTGTTCGAGGGCAACAACTTCGTCGTGTGCAACTTCGTGCCGCGCAAGGTGGATTACCACCCGCAGTCGATACCGGTGCCGTATTACCACTCGAACGTCGACAGCGACGAGGTCATGTTCTACTGCGGCGGCGATTACGAGGCCCGCAAGGGATCGGGCATCGGGCAGGGGTCCATCAGCCTGCACCCGGGCGGGCACTCGCACGGGCCGCAGCCGGGCGCGTACGAGCGCTCGATCGGCGTCGAGTTCTTCGACGAGCTGGCCGTCATGGTCGACACCTTCCGCCCGCTGCGCCTCGGCGAAGGCGGTCGCGCCGCCGACGACGGCCGCTACGCCTGGTCGTGGTCGGGCCGCGGGCCCGCATGACCGACGCCGGGTTCGGCATCGACCATCTGCCTTATGGCGCGGTCGTCGACGCGCAGGGCCGCCAATTCGCGGCGGTGCGTTTCGGCGACGACGTCCTGGATCTGTCGCAACTCGACGCCGAACTGTTCGCCGGCGGCGGGCTCGACCGCTTCCTCGCTGGCGGGCACCCGGTTTGGCGCGAGGTCCGCGGCGCCGTCACCGACGCGCTGCGCGCCGAGCGGTTCCCGCTGGTTCCGCTGCACAGCGTGCGGCCGGTGCTCGCGTTCGAAGTCGCCGACTACGTCGACTTCTACGCCTCGGAACACCACGCGGCCAACGCCGGACGGATCTTCCGCCCGGACTCCCCCGCCCTGCCGCCGAGCTGGCGGCACCAGCCGATCGGCTACTACGGCCGGGCGAGCGCGCTCTGCGTCTCGGGCACCGACATCCGGCGCCCGAGCGGGCAGGTGCGCGTGGACGACACCGTCCGATACGTCCCGTCCGAGCGGCTGGACTTCGAGGCCGAGCTGGCGTTCGTCGTCGGCGCCCCCAGCACCCCCGGCGAACCGGTCAGGACGGCCGACGCCGACGAGCACGTGTTCGGCGTGTGTCTGCTCAACGACTGGTCCGCGCGCGACATCCAGCGCTTCGAGACGGTGCCGCTCGGCCCGTTTCTCGGCAAGTCGTTCGCCACGTCGATCGCCGCCTGGATCACTCCGCTCGACGCCCTGGCGGGCGCACGGGTGGCGTCCCCCCAGGATCCGGCGCCGCTGCCGCACCTGCAGGACTCCGCCACTCCGCACGGCCTCGACCTGCACCTCGAGGTACGCCTCAACGGCGAGGTGGTCAGCACACCCGGATTCGCCGACATGTACTGGACGTACGCGCAGATGCTCGCCCACCTCACCTCCAACGGGTCGTCGGTGCGCACCGGTGACGTGTTCGCCTCGGGCACGGTGAGCGGGCCGGATCCCGCCCAGCGCGGCTGCCTGCTGGAACTCACCTGGAACGGCACCCAGCCGCTGGTCCTCGGTGACGGGTCGCAGCGCGAGTGGCTGCACGACGGCGACGTCGTGGCCATCAGCGCGCACAGCGGGTCGATCGCGCTCGGCGAGGTCACCGGGCGGATCCGCGCCGCCCGGTGAGCGAGAACGACGTCCCGTCCTTCGCCGGCGGAACCGAACGCCCTGTCGGCGACGAACTGGTGGGTGTGGAGCCCGCTCTGGCCGAGATCGGCGTTCGCCTCAACCGGGGCGAGCCGGAGGCGCTCGAGGACGCCTACCGGACCCTCGGTCCGCTGGTGATGTCCTACTTGGGCCGCTACGTGCCGCAGCCGGACGTCGAGGACGTGCTGCAGCGGGTTTTCTACGAGGTGTGGCGGGTGCATTCCCGCTACGACCCGGATCAGTCGTTGCGCGGCTGGGTGCTCGGCATCGCCCGCAAACGGGCGATCGACCATCTGCGCAAGCGCCGCGATGTCGTCGTCCCGCTCGACTCGATGCGCGAGATCACCGCGGACGACGGTCGGGAGATCGCCGAGCGGCTCGCCTGGGCCGACGAGGTGCGCACCGCGCTGCAGATGCTGCCCGACCTGCAGCGCGAGGTGATCGAACTCGCCTACTTCGACAGCTACACCCAATCCGAGATAGCCCAGGCGTTGGGCATCCCGCTCGGCACCGTCAAGACCCGCACGGCGCGCGGACTCCAGCGCCTGGCCGGGCTGCTCGAGAGCTCCGGGGGGAACCGATGAGTGCCCACATCTCCGAGGAGCTGCCGCTCCTGCTCACCGGCGAGGCGCCCCGCGACGTGGTGCTCGAGGCCGCCGCGCACTTGCGGACCTGCCCGGACTGCCGGCAGGAACTGGTGGCTGCGGTGGTGGCGCACGCGTCGCTGGCCTCTGCCCAGCGCTTCGCCCCGGACGTCGTCAGCCGGCAGGCCGACGCCGGCGACGACAACACGGCCGGCGCAGCACCGCCGCGTCCGCTGCCGGATCTCACCCCGGTCTTCACCCACGCCCGCGCGGATGCCGCCGCGAAGCGGCGCCCGCGCCGCGGCAAGCTGATCGCCGGCCTGGCTGCCGCCGCCGTGGTGGCCGGAGGCACGGCAGCGGCGGTGACGTTGACGTCCGGCTCGGCCGGGCCGCCCACCCGGACGGTGGCGTTGAAGCCGGTCGGCGCCAACCACGCCGACGTCACGGCGACGCTCATCGGAACCGACCACATGCGCATCGACGCGACCACGCTGCCGCCTCTGGACGCCCGGCACCACTACGAGGTGTGGCTGACGCGGGGCAGCACCATGCAGGCCGTCGGCTTCATCGGCCCGGGCCGGACCGCCGACATCACCGTGCCGTCGAGCGTGATGCTCTCCTACCGCGACATCGCCGTCAGCGTCCAGGGCCTGCGCCAGACGCAGTTCAGCGGCGACGTGGTCGCAGCCGGCGGGTACGCCTGAGCGGCCCTTGGGGGACCATCGGTCTGCCGCAGCGGGTCGTAGGGCCAGGGCAGGCGCACCGGGCCGGTGCTGAGCTGTGCGTGGGCCGCGGGTGCTCACGGTGGAGGCTCTGGTGATGTCCGAGATCGTCGATACCCGCGCGATGGGCTTCGAGGCGTATCTGGCGATCTTCCAGTACAGCCTCGACGGGGTGCTGTTCACGGTGCCGGACGGACAGGTCCTCGCCGCGAATCCGGCGGCGTGCCAGTTGCTGGGCCGGTCGGAGGAAGAGATTTGCGCGATCGGCCGGCAAGGCCTTGCCGATGCCGGCGATCCTCGCTGGGTCACCGGCGTCGCCGAGCGCGCTCGCACGGGCCGCCTGCGCATGCAGGCGCGGATGCTGCGCGCCGACGGCGCGAGTTTCGAGGTGGATCTGAGCTCGGCCATCTTCACCGCAGCCGACGGCCAACGGCGCACTGTGGTGATCTTTCGAGATCTGTCCGAACGGCTGGCACTCGCTCGGGAACTCGCGCTCATCGATGACAGGGACCGCATCGCAGGCAATCTGCACCGGACGGTGCTGCGGCGCGCGTCCACGGCATCGATGCTCGCGCACAGCCTGCTCGAACTCGCGCAGCCCGGGCCGGCCGGCGAGCGTGCGCAACAGCTCGTACGCGAGCTCGACGAGATGGTGGTGGACGTCCGGCGGGCCGTCTTCCGGCTCGGCAGCGTCAGCGAGCGGCGGTACCAGACCCTGGTCGAGGCGTCACCGGTTTCCGTGGCCGTCTACCGGGGCCGGGACGCCAAGTTCGTCTACGCCAACCAGAGCGCCGTCGTCCTCTACGGCGCCCGCGACCTCGACGACATGCTTTCCCGCTACGCCTACGAGGTCATCCCGGCCGACCTGATGACGGGGTGGCAGCAGCGGGTGCAGCGCATCGTCGACGGCGCAGTCATCCGGCAAGGCCGTTTCCGGCTCCTCCGCCTGGACGGCAAGGAGATCAACGTGGAGGTCAATGCGACGAAAGTCGTATTCGACGGTGAGCCGTCCGTGCAGATCGAACTGCGTGAAATCGTCGAGGCTGCGGCCGGGGCGGCGTGACGGCGAGCGCGCCCGACATGACCGGTGCATTCGCAGGCTAGGGGTCGCCCTCCGGGGTACTGGTCCGCGACGCCGGGTCGTCTCCGGCGAGCCGTCCGGTGATGTAGCGCGTCACGGGCGGCAACAGCACGACCGGAACGGCATCGGCAACAGCAGCAGCTTGACCCAGTCCCAGACGGTGTTCCCGGTGAACCCGGTCCACTTCCACGGCACGAGGTAACCGGGCACCGCGACCGCGATCAGCGCGATGGTGGCCGCGCCCGCCACGAGGACGTGCGTCCGGGGTGGGGGCCAGGTCGTCGCCCACGCCGATGCCGTCGCCACCACCGCGGGCAACAGCAGCAGCGACAGCCAGTCCCACAGCGTGTTGCCGGTGAAGCCGGTCCAGGCGACCGGCACGAGGTAGCCGGCCACGACGAGCCCCGCGAAGCCGGCCGCAACGCCCCCGAGAACGCGCCGGTGCCGGGACTGCATCTGCCGTCGATGACGCATGAGGATGGGGGTTGCGCCGAGAGCGATCGGCAGAGCCATCACCTGAAGCCGGTCCCACAAGGTGACCGAATCCGACAACCCGGTCCACCGCCAGTGCAGAACGTAGCCGCCGACGATGAGCAGGACGGCGAGCAGGATCAGCACCACGGTGGCCACGGCCACCAGCGCTCTCGTCCTGTCGACCGCGAAGCGCGCCGTCGGACCGTTCGCGCGTCGACTGCCCAGGACGTGTCCTCCCGCCACATGCACCACCGCCCTCGCCGGTGTGTGTCGGCCCGGATGCTGCCGGCACCGGCCATTGTCGCGCCTCACGGCCGGGAAGGCGCAGCCGTGCAAATGGCGGATGCGGGCTCCTGCAGATGGAGGATGCGATTTCCGGCGTGCGGCCCATACAGTGCACCGTCGCGGAGGCCGCAGCCGCTCAGTGGGACCCCGGCCCAGCCCTCCGCCCGATGACATTCGCCCCACGCGGAGAGAGGGCGTCAGCTCGTGCTGCGACGGGTTCTGGCGGCCATGGCCTTGGTCGTCGCTGCGACGTGCGGCGGCGGGCCCGTCGCCTCGGCGCACGCGCTGCCGGCAGCGTCCGAGAGCATGTGCGGACACAACCAGCACCAGCTCGTCCAGGCGCCTGGCGGCAAGTGGTACCAGATCCGCAATCCCTACTGGCGGGGCAGCGGCGAATCGTGCATCCGCAGTCTGCCGGGCCCCGGCTTCCGGGTTCTCGGCACGCCTGCGCCGGACGGGGCGGGCCGGGTTGTCGCGTACCCGGACATCTTCCGCGGCTGCATCTGGAACATCTGCACGCCGAACTCGAACATGCCGATCCAGGTGTCGGCGATCGAGCGCGCCGTCACGACCTGGCACATCTCGGCCACCGCTGCCGGCACGTGGAATGCGTCGTACGACATCTGGTTCGGCAAGCACGCGATGACCCAGGGCCACGCCGACGGTGCGGAACTGATGATCTTCATCCGCGAACACGGCGGCTGCTGCGCCCTGCACCACGCACCGCAGGTCCGGGTCGGCCGGCACATGTACTGGCTGATCAACCGGCGGCGCTACGACCCCGACTTCGGGCTCTCGTGGAACTACATCCAGTTCCGCCGCGTCCACCCGACCGCGCACGTGGACCACCTGCGGCTCGAGCCCTTCCTCCAGCTCTGCGAGCGCCTGGGGGTCATCCGTCCGTCCTGGTGGATGGAGAACGTGGAGGCCGGTTTCGAGGTGTGGAGCGGCGGACGGGGCCTGGCCACCACCAACTTCGCGGTCACCGTCGATCCCGCGCACACCTGAGTTCCGAAGCCTCCGTCGTCGGCCGCCGCACTTCCCGAAGATCGCGCCAGATCTGCTTGTGGTCTAGGGACGGGCGTCGCGAGCCGACCGTCTTCAATGACCCGATTGGATGTTGATCGACCGCGGCTTCTCCGACCAGGATCCTGGCCAAAACAATTACCGGCAGTTGGTGATCTACACGCCGTGAGCGATCAACGGCGCACGGTTTTCTTGGGCGGTAGCGGGAAGAACATGCTGGTGCGCGCCGCGTAGTCGTCCCAGCCATTGCGCTTGGACATGTGCTTCTCGAGGATCCGGGCGCCCGAGCCCTTCGTGAGCAGCAGCGTCATGATGATCGGGCTGAAGATCGTCGCCACACCCGGCAGGGCGTCCGCGGCGACCAGGAAGATCCCCCACCACACGCAGGCGTCGCCGAAGTAGTTGGGGTGGCGGGTGTAGCGCCACAGCCCGGTGTCGAGGACCCGGCCGCGGTTGGCCGGGTCGGCGCGGAAGCGGTTGAGCTGGTGGTCGCCGACGGCCTCGAAGAACACCCCCACCGCCCAGACGGCGACACCCACCCAGGCCAGGCCCCACACCGGCGCCGGCTCGAACATGCCGACCAGCACCGGGCCGGCGACGACGAACGCGATCACACCCTGCGTCAGGTACACCACGCGCAGCGCGTAGAGGTCGGGGTTGCCGGTCGCCTTGGCCAGCAGCGCCTCGTAGCGCGGGTCCTCCGGCTTGCCGGCCGACCGGCGGCCGATGTGCACCGCCAGCCGCAGCCCCCACAGCACGGTCAGCACGAGTAGCAGGCAGCGGCGCACGACGTCGCCGTGCCCGCTCGACACGACGAACGCCGCGATCGCCGCAGCCACGAACAGCAGCCCCCACACCGTGTCGATGACGCTGTGCTTGCCGGCGACCCTCGAGGCGACGAAGGTCGCCGCCAGCACCGCGAGGATCGCGATCCCGGCGGCGAGCAGGCCCCAGCCGAACGGGCCGACCGGGAAGCTCACGGCCGCTGCGCGAGGACCTGGTCGACCCCCATGCGGCCCTCCTCGAAGCTCAGCGCGCCGCCGACCAGGTACAACCGCCACACCCGCGCGACCTCCTCGCCGACGAGCGCGACGAATTCCGGCCACCGGGCCTCGAGGGTGTCGGCCCAGTGCCGCACCGTCGTCACGTAGTGCTCGCGCAGCGCCTGCACGCCGCGGATCTCGAACCCGGCCCGCTCCAGGTGCGCGAGCGTCTGCGACAGCGGCCGCATGTGCATGTCGGGCGCGATGTAGCTCTCGATGAACGCGCCACCACCGGGCGCGGCGTCCTGCCGCCGGGACATCTGCTGCAGCAGCAGCCCGCCGCCCGGCCGCAGCGCGCCGAAGAGGATGCCCGCGTACGCCGGGTACTGCCGTTCGCCGACGTGCTCGCCCATCTCGATCGAGGACACCGCGTCGAACTGCTCGCCGGTCTCGCCGAGTTCGCGGTAGTCCTGCAGCCGCACCTCGACGCGGTCGGCGAGGCCGCGCTCGGCGATCTGCTTGGCGATGTGGTCGCGCTGCTGCGCCGACAGCGTCACGCCGGTCGCCCGCACGCCGTAGTGCTCGGCGGCGTGCAGGATCAGCGAGCCCCAGCCGCAGCCGACGTCCAGCAGAGTCATGCCGGGCGCGAGCCCCAGCTTGCCGCAGATCAGGTCGAGCTTTGCTCGCTGCGCCTCGACGAGGGTGGCGTCCGGTCGCTCGTAGTAGGCACACGAGTACGCCATCGCCGGGTCGAGGATCAAGCCGTAAAACTCGTTGGACAGGTCGTAGTGGTGTGCGATCGCGGCCCGGTCGCGCAGCCTGGTGTGCAGCCGGCCGGTCAGCCGCGCCTCGGCGGCCGGCGGCGCCGGCGGCAGCCCG
>DASSEP010000029.1:0-8133 GCA_035695205.1 Jatrophihabitans sp.
ACCTCTGCGTTCTCGGCCGGGACCAGTACGGTGAGGTCGCCCTGAGCCACCTTCAAGCGAAGGTAGGTCTTCTTGACTCCCTTGAGCACTCGCTCCTCGATTGCCTCGATCAGAGCGGCCCCGTGATGGGGATAAACAACGGTCTCGCCGACCTTGAAAGTCATGTGCAGAAGCCCCTTTCGCTCCTACCAGGGTAACACGCAGCACAGTCGGCGGACCCGCTGCGAGTTGAATTGCCTTGGGGCCTCCGGCGCGGTACGGGACCGGAAACCGCGTCGGGATCGCAGCGTCGAGTCAGCCCGGACGAAACGCCCCGAACAGCCTCGCTAGGCTGATTGCGGTTGCCATCAGCACGAGGAGTCGACGTGAACGCACCGCGGGTTTCCGCAGGCCGCCTGCGCATCGGTCTCGCCGTCGCCGCCGCCCTGCTCGCCTCGGCCTGCGCCGCGGGTCAGCAGGCCCAGACCGCGGACGAGAAGCCGACCCTGGACGGCACCAATGCCGACGTCGGCGCTATCGCGCTGCGCGCGATCGCGATCGAAGCGCCCACCCAGGTCTCCTACAAGCCCGGCGACGACGCGCCGATCAGCATCGTCCTGGTCAATTCGAGTTCGAAGCCGGACACCCTCACCTCGGTCCGCTCCTCGGCGGCGAGCGGCTGGGCCGGCTACAACTCCGCCCCGCCGGTCGCGGTGACCTCCAGCGTGCCGGCTCCCGTCTCGACGAGCCCGGCGACGACGAGCTCACCGGTCCCGGCGTCCAGCACGACCGCGACCGGCACGGCGACCTCTACCAAGACCGCGACGCCCGCGGTGTCGAGCACGCCCACGCGCGTGCACCACCACACGAAGTCGGCGCCGGCGGCGCCGGCAGCCCTGCACTCGATCACCATCCCGGCCGCTTCGCGGGTCTCCTTCGGAGTGCCGGAGACCGAGAAGGTGCTCCTGCTCACCGGCATGAAGCGCAGCCTGTACCCCGGCGAGGCGATCGAGATCACCTTCACGTTCGCCACCGCCGGCTCGGTCACCGTCGACGTGCCGGTCGCGCTCACCGAGACCCCGCCCGAGCAGACGGTCCAGGCGACCCGCGTGCCCGGCGTCCAGTAAGCCGGATCTGTCGGCACCCGGCGTTACGGTTCCGTCGTGACGCCCGCCAAGCCGCCCCGCACCACCGCGACCTTCCGCTGCGAGTCCTGCGGCGCGACGACCGGCAAGTGGTACGGCCGCTGCCCCAAATGCGGCGAGTTCTCCACCGTCGTCGAGCAGACTGCGCCGGCCCGCCACGCGGGCTTGAAGACCGCCGCCGGCGGCACCACCCCCAGGCGCCCGGCCCGCCCGGTCTCGCAGATCGTCACTTCGGCGCCGGCGTCGCGGATGCGCACGGGCATCGGTGAGTTCGACCGCGTCATCGGCGGCGGGCTCGTCGCCGGGCAGGTCTGCCTGTGCAGCGGGCCACCCGGGTCGGGCAAGAGCACGCTGCTGCTCGCCGTCGCCGACGCCGTCGCCGCCCGGTTGGAGCGGCCCGTGCTCTACCTCTCCGGTGAGGAGTCGGCCGAGCAGATCGCGATGCGCGCCGAACGCATCGGCGCGCGCAGCCCGTCGCTGCTGCTCGCGGACGACACCGAACTCGCGGGCGTCCTCGGCCACATCGAGGCGGCCGGCAGCGATCTCGCGTTGGCGGTCGTCGACTCGGTGCAGACCATCGCATCCGCCGAGGTCGAGGGCCGGCCGGGCGGCGTCACCCAGGTGATGGAGGTCGCGCAGATGCTCACCCGGGTGGCCAAGACGCAGGGCCTCGCGATGCTGCTGGTGGGCCAGGTGACCAAGGATTCCACGGTCGCCGGCCCGCGGGCGCTCGAGCACATCGTCGACACCACGCTCAGCCTCGACGGCGACAAGCACACCTCGCTGCGCATCCTGCGCACCGTCAAGAACCGTTTCGGATCGCTCGAGGTGGCGGCCTTCGAGCAGACCGATTCGGGCATGCGCGAGGTGCTCGACCCGAGCAGCATGTTCCGCGAGGAGCGCGAGACCGCGGTCCCGGGCACGTGCGCCACCGTCACGATCGAAGGGCACCGGGCGCTCATCGCCGAGATTCAGGCGCTCGTCGCCGGCACCACCAACCCGAACCCCCGCCGCGGCGTCTCCGGCCTCGACTCCGGGCGCAGCGCCATGCTGCTGGCGATCAGCGAGCGCGCCGCCCGGCTGCGGCTGTTCGACAAGGACGTGTTCCTGGCCACCGCGGGCGGCATGCGCGTCTCCGACCCGGCCACCGACCTCGCCGTGTGCCTCGCGGTCATCTCCGCCGCCGAGAACCAGGTGGTCCCGCTCGACACGGCCGCGATCGGCGAGGTCGCGCTGTCCGGCGACATCCGGCCCGTCCCGATGTCCGCCGAGCGGGTCGCTGAGGCGGTGCGCCTGGGTTACCGGCGGGTGCTCGTCCCGGTCGGCACCCGGGCCCGGCTCAGCGGACGGGTGCCGGCGGCGCGGCTGGTCGAGGTCGCCTCGCTCGCCGACGCGGTGCTGGCCCTGCAGGCGCCTGCCCCCGCCGCCGGGCGGCGCCGGGTGTCCCTGCGGCCCGTGCCCGGCGATTAGCGCCGCGCTTCTGCCGAATTCTTCCCGGCTAGTGGACTTCGTTCCCTAGACTGAGGCCACCGACGCAAGCGAGAGGGGGTACGGGTTGCCTGGCACCGACCGCGACGAGCTGCTGCGCAGCGTCCTGGCCACCGTCGCCCCCGGCACGTCGTTGCGCGACGGGCTCGAACGCATCCTGCGCGGCAACACCGGCGCGCTCGTCGTCATCGGTTGGGATCCGACCGTCGAGAGCCTGTGCACCGGCGGGTTCCCGCTCGACGTCGAGTTCTCCTCCACCCGGCTGCGTGAGCTCTGCAAGATGGACGGCGCCGTCGTGCTCAGCACCGACGGCACCCGCATCGTCTACTCGGCGACGCACCTGATGCCCGACCCGGCCATTCCCACCGAGGAATCCGGCACCCGGCACCGCACCGCCCAGCGCGTCGCGCGCCAGACCGGCTACCCGGTGATCTCGGTTTCGCAGTCGATGCGCATCATCAGCCTCTACGTCGGCGACCGTCGGCACGTTCTCGAGAGCAGCGGCGAGTTGCTCTCGCGCGCCAACCAGGCCATCGCCACCCTTGAACGGTACAAGTCCCGCCTGGACGAGGTGTCGCACGCGCTGTCCGCGCTCGAGATCGAGGATCTCGTCACCGTGCGCGACGCCGCGATCGTCTCGCAGCGGCTCGAGATGGTGCGCCGCATCGCCGACGAGGTCACCGGCCAGGTGGTCGAGCTCGGCACCGACGGTCGGTTGCTCGCCCTGCAACTGGACGAGCTGATGGCCGGCGTCGACGCCGACCGGGAACTGATCGCGCGCGACTACGTCCCGAACGGCCGGCGCGCCCGCTCCAGCGACGAAGTGTTGGACGAGCTCTCGGAACTGTCCGCCGTCGACCTGCTCGACCTCACCCAGGTGGCCCAGGCGATGGGGCTGCCCAGCACGCCCGAGGGCCAGGACAGCGCGGTGAGCCCGCGCGGCTACCGGCTGCTGGCCCGCGTCCCGCGCATCCCGCCCAGCATCGTCGACCGCATCGTCGAGCACTTCGGCGGGCTGCAGAAGCTGCTTGCCGCCTCGGTGGAGGACCTGCAGATCGTCGACGGCATCGGCGAGAACCGGGCCCGGGCCGTCCGCGAAGGCATCTCCCGCCTCGCCGAGGTCTCGATCATCGACCGGTTCTCCTGATCCGCTTGCGGCCCGACAGCACCGCGCGGGCGCTCAGCTGATCGTGAACTGGGCTGCCTTGCCAGTGTGCCCGGACAGCGACGCGTACAGCGTGTAGGTGCCCGCGCCGACCCGCTGGCGGGTGCCCGCGCAGTTGGGCTGCGACGTGAGGCCGGACCACGTGATGCTCACCCGCACCGGGCTGCCGACGGCGAGCACGCGGTCGTCGGTGCCCGGCTCGATCTGGCAGTCGTGGCTGCCCCAGACCCGCGATTCCCCGTTGTAGATCTTGAGGACGACCTGCTTGTCGGCGAGATCCTGCACGCACGGTTGGGTGCCGGTGTTGGTGACCTGGAGCTCCACCTCGGGCCGCTGCCCGACCTGGTACGACGGACGAGCCACCACGGCCCGGATGTCGAGATCCTTGGCCTGGCACCGCGCCGGTGGGGCGGCGCTCGTGGACGCACCGGACGACGCGGCATCGGGCGCACTGCTGGACGCACTGCTCGAGGCGCTGTTCGCCACGCTGCTCGACTGCTTGGACTCGGTGGCGTGCTGGTGCTGCCGATGGTTCGAGCGGCCGGCGCTCGACGCGGCCGTCGAACCGGAGCTCGAGTGGCTGGTCGCGGCCGGCCCGGCCGGCGCCGAGTGCTGCGGCCCGGCGGCGGCAGGCTTGCCTGCGGCATTAGAGCTCATCGCCCGGACGGTGAGCGCGAGCAGCACGACCAGCAGCGCCAACGCCGCGAACAACAGCAGGCGCCGGCGCCAGTACACCGACGGATGCTGGTTTCCTACGGGATGGAACATGTCCTCGTCACGTTAACTCGTCGGCACGGCCACTCGGCGCAGACGCGCGCGGAGCGCGGCGTCGAACACATGCGAAGATTCCCCGGCGATGCCGAACAGACCGTCCGAGTCCGCGCTCGTTGCGCCGCTGCTCGACTGGTACGACGCTGCGGCGCGGGACCTGCCCTGGCGGCGCCCGGACGCCGGCGCCTGGGCGGTGCTGGTCAGCGAGATCATGTTGCAGCAGACGCCGGTGACGCGCGTGCTGCCGGCCTACGCCACGTGGCTGGCGCGTTGGCCGCAGCCGGCGCAGCTCGCCGCCGACGCCCCGGGCGAGGCGGTGCGCATGTGGGGCAAACTCGGCTACCCGCGCCGTGCGTTGCGACTGCACGAGTGCGCCACCGCGATCACCGACCGCTTCGGCGGCGCGGTGCCCGACTCGGTGGGCGAACTCGAGTCACTTCCCGGAATCGGGACCTACACCGCGCGCGCCGTCGCGTCGTTCGCGTTCGGGCAGCGGCACCCGGTGGTGGACACGAACGTGCGCCGGGTGATCGGGCGGGTGGTCGACGGCCGGGCGGCACCCGGGCCGCCGTCCGCATCTCGCGACCACGCCGCCGTCGAGCCGCTGCTGCCGACGGAGCCCGCTCGCGCAGCTCGCTTCGGGGTGGCGGTGATGGAGCTCGGCGCGTTGGTGTGCACCGCCCGGGCGCCGCGCTGCGGCGGCTGCCCGCTCGCCTTCTCGTGCGCCTGGCTCGGGGCCGGGGCGCCGCCGGCGAGCGGGGCCGCCGTTCGTCCGCAACGCTTCGCCGGCACCGATCGGCAGGTACGCGGCTTGCTCATGGCGGTGCTGCGCGAGGCGCCGGGCCCGGTGGAGCAGGCCCGGCTGGACGCGGTTTGGAGCGACCACGACCAGCGACGCCGTGCGCTCGACTCGCTGGTCGTGGACGGGCTGGTGGACCCGCTGCCGGACGGCAGCTTCGCCCTGCCGGGCCTCGCCTGATCAGGGATTCGGCCAGGGCACCTCGGCGCTGCGGTAGTAGTTCCACCCTTCGGCGTCGAAGAGCGCCTGGTTGGCGGCCACCCGCTGCACGAAGTCGGCGAACGCCGCGCTATCCGGGCCGCTGCGGTCGGCCTTGGGCGACCAGGCGACCTCGGCCACCGCGAGCAGCCGGGGCAGGATCATGTACTCCACGTCCGAGAGCGTGCGGGTGGTTTCCGACCACATGGCGCCTTCCACGCCGAGGACGCTGCTGTCGGGCACGCCCTGGTACGAGGTCGGGTCCCAGTTGTAGGCCTTGTCGAGGTCGCAGTGCGGGCAGGCCCAGCCGAGGCCGAGGCCGCTGTTGTCGTTCGGGAACGTCTGGTCGAGGTAGGTGTGGTCGGCCGGTGCCATCACGACCTGCATGCCCTTCTGCACGGCCGCGGCGGCGTCGGTCGCGCCCGGCAGCCACGATTCGGCGACCGAGCCGGGTGGCGGGGTGGTGCCTGCCGTCGTCGCGTAGCCGTCGGCCCAGCCCATCGGGATCTTGCCGGTCGCCTGGACGATCGGGGTTTCCTTGTTGACGAAGTCGGCGTACTGCGCGGCGGTGAACTGGTGCGCCTCGTCCCCGCCCAGGTCGTAGTAGGGGCTGCTCGACATCGCGGCGAGCTGGTCGATGATGGCCCGGTAGATCGCCCAGGTGTTCGCGCTGTCCGGGCACATGCCGCTGTAGCCGACGTCCATGCTGTAGTTCCAGTGCGGCGGGTTGTAGGCACCGCAGTTGATGTCCTGCGGGTGCCCGTTCAGCAGCGGGTTGTTCACGTCGTTGTACTCGGACATGACGATCGCGTTGTTGTGGCTCGGCGAGTCGACCTCGGGCACCACGGACATGAAGTGGGCGGCGGCGTAGGCCACCACGCTGCGGTACTGCGCCTGCGTCCAGTAGCCGCCGGGATCCATGGTGCGGCCCTGCGTGCCGACCGAGCCCTGGCCGCCGATCGAGGTCAGCCGCGGGAAGCCGTTGATGACGACGCGGAAGCCCTGGTCGTCGCTCAGGTGCAGGTGCAAGACGTTGAGCTTGTAGGTGGACGCGATGTCGATCAGCGTCTTCACCTCGGCCGGGGTCCGGTAGTGCCGCGCGATGTCGATCATGAAGCCGCGGTACTGGTAGCGCGGGTAGTCGGTGACCGTGACGGCCGGGATCGTCCACGGGCCGGGTTGACGGGTGCTGCTGCCCGCGCGTCCGGGCAGTAGCTGGCGGATCGTCTCGATGCCGTTGAACAGGCCCTCCGGCCGCGGCGCCGTCAGCGTGGCGCCGTCGGGCGTGACGGTGAGCTGGTAGCCCTCGTGGAGCGTGTCGCCGGCGAGTGTGCCCGGGTCGGCCAGGACGAGCCGGATGTCGCCGGAGTGGGGCGACCGGGAGCTGACCGGCAGCGGATAGCCGGTCGCCGGGCGCAGCTCGGCCCGCAGGTCCCGTGCGATCGCCTTGGCCGGCCCGGAGCGGGCCACCAGCTGGGTGTGCCGGGTGAGCACGAACGTGCCGGTGCCGGCGGTCTCCGACACCGGCTTCGGCACGACGCTCGGGACCGAGGCGTCCGAGGACGGCCTGGGCGCCGCGTTCGCAGTGGCCGACGCCCCTGCCGCGGTGGCGAGACCGGCCGCGGTCACCGCCGCGACGGCAAGGCCGACCGCCCGGGTTCTGCTTCTGCTCATGACTTCCTCCCGCGAGAGATCCGGCATGCACGCGAACGGCCCAATGGTCTAGGCCAATTGCGCGTGTGTACCTGTCTAGCGTGGATCCGGAAAAGTCACAAGAGTCGGTTTCACCGGTTTCGCGCAGCGCGCCCTCTTCGCACAGACTTCGGGGCCCGGACGATTGCTCGTCCGGGCCCCGAGGGTCGTGCAGCGATCAGTCGGCGGACACGCCAGCGGCCGGCACCTCGGCCACCAGCGCTTCCTTCGGCTCGCCGCGGAAGGTGAACTTCAGCGGGCCGTCCTTCTTCATCGGGTCCACCGGCGCGGTGTCGATGACGACGATCTGGCCGGGCTGCAGTTCGCCGAACAGAATCTTCTCCGACACCGGGTCCTCGATCTCGCGCTGGATCGTGCGGCGCAGCGGCCGTGCCCCGAGCACCGGGTCGTAACCCTTCTTCGCCAGCAGCGTCTTCGCCGACGGAGTGAGCTCCAGGCCCATGTCCTTGTTGCGCATCTGGAGATCCAGCCGGGCCGTCATCAGGTCGACGATCTTCACGATCTCGGCCTCGGTCAGCTGGTGGAACACGATGATGTCGTCGATGCGGTTGAGGAACTCCGGCCGGAAGTGCTGCTTGAGCTCGTCGTTGACCTTCTCCTTCATCCGCTCGTAGTTCGACTGCTCGTCGTTGGCCGCGGCGAAGCCGAGCCGGACGGCCTTCGAGACGTCACGGGTGCCGAGGTTCGTGGTCAGGATCAGCACCGTGTTCTTGAAGTCCACGATGCGGCCCTGGCCGTCGGTCAGCCGGCCGTCCTCGAGCACCTGCAGCAGGGTGTTGAAGACGTCCGGGTGGGCCTTCTCGACCTCGTCGAAGAGCACCACGCTGAACGGCTTGCGGCGCACCTTCTCGGTCAGCTGGCCGCCCTCGTCGTAG
>DASSEP010000030.1:0-6760 GCA_035695205.1 Jatrophihabitans sp.
TCGGTGGCCCGGTACGCCGGTCGTGCGAGCCCTTAGGCTTGGTGGACGTGGAGTCCCCTTCGCCCGACGAGAGCCGCAGGGGACTTCTCTACGGAGCGGCCGCGTACGGGCTGTGGGGCGTCCTACCGCTGTACTTCCCGCTGCTGGAACCGGCGGGGACGGCCGAGATCCTGGCCGAACGGATGGCCTTCTCGCTGATCACCATGCTGGTGGTGCTGCGGCTGGGCAAGGGCTTCGGCGGGGTGCGCGCGCTCGTCGCCGACCGCCGCAAGCTCGGCCTGCTCGCGACCGCGGCAGCCCTGGTGGCGCTGAACTGGGGCACCTACATCTACGGCGTCAACACCGACCGCGTCGTCGAGACCAGCCTGGGCTACTTCATCAACCCGCTGTTCACGATCCTGCTCGGCGTGCTGGTGCTCGGCGAGCGGTTGCGCGTGGCCCAGTGGGCGGCGGTCGGCATCGGCGCCGTCGCCGTCGCGGTGATTGCGGTCGACTACGGGCATCCGCCGTGGATCGCGCTGGTGCTCGCGTTCTCCTTCGGGATGTACGGGTTCTGCAAGAAGAAGGCCAACGTCGGCGCGGTCGACTCGCTGGCCGTCGAAACCGGCGTGCAGTTCGTCCCCGCGGCAATCGCGATCGCGGTGATCGGCGCGCAGGGTGATCTGGTGTTCGGCACCCGCGCCGGCACCTCGCTCCTGCTGGCGACGCTGGGTCTGGTCACCGTGATCCCGCTGCTGTTCTTCGCCGCGGCCACCACGCGGCTGCCGCTGTCCATCCTCGGCCTGCTGCAGTACCTCGCGCCGGTGCTGCAGTTCTGCGTCGGCGTCGGCATCCGGCACGAGGCGGTGCCGCCCGCGGAGCTCGCCGGCTTCTGCCTGGTATGGGCGGCGTTGGCCGTGCTGGCCGTCGACGGGCTGCGGCATCAGCGCCGCCCGGGGCGGGCGACCCGCGCGGCGGAGGACACCGTCCCGGTCTGAGCGGCCTGCTCACGACCCGCTGTCGGGAGAATTGCGGACGGAACGCGCAATCGGTTGCTTAGCAGCGCCTGTAACCCCTGGCCGCGTGTGATCCCCGTGTGTTCCAATGGTTGGCGTTGGCGACAATCGGTGACATCGCGGCGGCCACTGGCGTCCGTCGCATGCACGGCCTCTCCCCGTCTTTGCGACGAAGCGGTCGTACCGTGGTCAAGCCGACGTGTCGCCGCGGGCAGGAGCACCCGCGAGAGTCAGGGGAGGTGCCGGTCGTGAGCCAGACCTGGCAGCCGTCGGTCCCCCCGCTGCACACCTTCACGCCGGAAATCCTGCAGGCCGCGTTCGACCAATCGCCCGAAGGTGTCGGCATCTGCGACGAGGACGGCCGGTTCGTCGCCGTCAACACCACCCTGGCCCGGCTGCTCGAGCGCGACCGCGCCGAGATCGTCGGCCGCTCATTCCTCACCTTCGTCCACCCGAAGGACCGGGCCGCCACGCTGGCCGGCTATTTCAACTCGATCCGCAACGCCGGCGACGGCCCCAACGACGTCGACCGCGCCGAACTGCGCGCGCTCACCAGCGCCGGTCAGGTCGTGTGGCTGTCGGTGACCTGGACGATCACCCGGCCGGACGCCGAGGGGCGGCGTTACGGCATCGTCCACCTGCACGGCCTCGGCGACCGCAAGGCGGTCGAGGCCGAGCTCGCCAACGAGCGGCGCCGGTTCCGGCTCGCGTTCGACTACGCCCCGATCGGCATGGCGCTGATCGACTCGCAGGGCAAGCTGGTGCAACTGAACCGGACGCTGCAGACGATGCTCGGCTACGACGCCGAGGAGCTGCTCGGCTCGGACTTCCGCAGCATCAGCTACCCGACCGACCGCGGCCACGCGCAGACCGTGTTCGAGCAGCTGCTCTCCGGCCAGCTGGACGTGCACGAGACCGTCAAGCGCTACCGGCACAAGGACGGCCACATCGTGCACTGCCGGCGGGTCGCCACCGCCGCCCGCAACGGCGAGGGCCGTGCCGAGTACCTGTTGCTGCACATCGAGGACATCAGCGCCGAGCAGAACGCCGCCGACCAGCTGCTCGAGATGCGTGTGCGCGACCAGCTGACCGGATTGCTGACCCGCACCGGGCTGGCGCTGCGGGTCGAGCCGCATCGGATGCCGCGCAGCGTGCTCTACATCCAGCTCGAGCACTTCAACCGCATGGAAGGCACGCTCGGTCACGCCGGCACCCAGCGGCTGGTCGTCGAGGTGGCCGGCCGGTTGCGCTCCTGCTGCGGGGGTGCCGCACTGCTCGCCCGGATCGGCGACGGCGAGTTCGCGATCGCGATCGACGACCTGGACGGGTGGACGGGCGCGACGCTGGCCGGCACCATCGCCACGGCGCTGCAGGAGCCCATCGTCACCGAGCACGGCGCCACCGCCGTCACCACCCGCATCGGCCTGGACACCGACCGCAGCGGCAGCGTCCCGCTCGAGACGATCCTGCAGCGCGCCGCGCTCGCCGGGCACGCCGCGGCCGCGGGTGAAGGCGGCTGGGCCCGCTTCGAGAGCGGCATGCAGCTCAGTTCCGCGCGCCGGCTCGGCCTCGAGGCCGATCTGCGCCGCGCCATCGACAACGACGAGCTGTCGCTCGTCTACCAGCCCATCGTCGAGGTCGCCACGGGCCGGATCTGCGGCTTCGAGGCGCTCACCCGCTGGGAGCATCCCGAGCTCGGGCCGGTGCCGGCCGAGGAGTTCATCGCGATCGCCGAGCACGCCAAGCTGATCGAGCCGCTCACCGACCAGGCGCTGCGCCTGGCCTGCCGGGATCTGCACCGGTGGGAGCAGCAGCTCGGCGGCACCGGCGATCTCACCGTGTCGGTCAACATCTCGGCGCGGCAGTTCCCCACGCCGTCGTTCCCGGACCGCGTCCAGCAGTGCCTGCGCCAAACGGGCCTGCCCGCACACCGACTGGTGCTCGAGATCACCGAGTCGGTCGCGGCGATCGGCGACGACGCGTTCGTGCGCAACGCCCACCGGCTGCGCGAGCTGGGCGTGGGGCTCGCGGTGGACGACTTCGGCGTCGGCTACTCGTCGCTGCAGCGGCTGGCGCGGCTGCCGATCACCGCGCTCAAGCTCGACCGCAGCCTGACCGCGCCATCCACTGATCCGCAGGTGACCGCCGCCCTGCTGCGGGCGATGGTCAGCATGACCGCGGATCTGGGTGTGGCGCTCGTGGTCGAGGGCACCGAGTGCGCCGACCAGCTGGCCATGCTGCGCGCGTGCGGCGTCCCCCGGGCACAGGGTTTCCTGTTCGGCCGGCCGCAGCCCGCGCCGGCGGTCGAGCACCTGCTCACGAACTCGGCCACCTGCTGATGACGGCCGGGGTGATCGGCGTGCGCGGTGGAAGCGGCCTCGCGGCACTGCGCAGTGCGGTGCGCCGCCTGCGCCGCAGCTCGCCGGCGGCACCCGCTCCCGCGCCGAGCCCGCAGCACCCGCTGCGGGTGTCCGACGTCATGCAGCGCGCCGGGCTCGCCTCGCTGCCCGCGGCCGACGACGGCTACCGCACGGCCTGCCCCGTGTGCGCGGACGTGCAGAGCCTCGCGCAGGCGTCGGTGGAGCCGGCGAGCACAGGGATCACTGCCTACCGGTGCCGCAACGGCTGCACCCAACTCGCCGTGACCGGCTACCCGCAGTCCGTGCCGGACTGCGCCGGCTGGCAGGTGGCGGTCGGCGAGTTCGTGATCACCTCGCTCGTGCCGGCCGGGCTGCAGTTCACGTCCGGGAAGCCGGAGGCCTGAGACAGGCCGGTTCTAGGAGAGCCGGCCGGGGTCGGTCTGCTTGCCCTGCAGCGGGGCGTCGATCTTCTCGTCGTGGTCGTCGTGGCGGGGCAGGTGGTGGCGCTGCTTGGACGCTCCCGTGGTGACCGCCGCCGCCGACGGCTCGGCGCCGTCCTCGCGGGCGTGCCGGGCGGCGGCCCGGCGCTGCTGCTCGTTGCCTTCCATCTTCTTTCCGCTCATGGAGGGCTCCTACCCGGCTCGGCGGACGGTAAACGAAGCGCGTGAGTTGACGTTCGAGTCCGGGTATTGGCGCAGATGAGGCCGGCGTGCCGGGACGACCAGCCCGGCGGTCGGGGGGCTTCCCGGGTCGCGCCCCGGCACGTCGGCCTTTCCTCGCGCTGTGGCCGGGCGGCCCCGATTTGCCGGTGGTACTCGATGTTCGATGCGCTCGACCAACCGGGCTACCACGGAGAAACGGTCGTGCCACCCCACTGTTCCGGAGAGAGGTCGTCGATCGACTGCGTGAACGTCCAGTGGTGGCCCGCGAGGTCCGCCGCGGTGTATTGCCGCTCGCCGAAGGGCTGGTCTGCCGGCTCGCTGAGTATGCGCGCGCCCGCCGCTCGCGCCGTCGCGCAGTGTGCATCGACGTCGTCGACACGGACCATGACGGAGTGCGCTATCCCGGCGTCCGGGTCGGGTGGGCGTCGTCCGTGGGTGGCATCGGCGACGATCAGTGCGCCGTCGCCGAATCCCAGCTGCGCCCGGTGATCAGCGATCCGAACGTGCTCGACGAATCCGAATGCCCCGGTCAGCCAGGCCACGGCGGCGCCGACGTCGGGATAGACGAGGACGGGGGTCACTGACGCGGGGGGCGCCGAACGGTTTCCCGACACAACCGCATCCTCCGCGCTCGCGGGCGGTTTGGCGAGCACCTCACTATTGGGCAGCGGTTCCGGCCCCGGCGCAACCGACGTCCCAACAACCCACGGCCGCACATTGCGTGCCGTCGACCCGGTGAATCCGTGCCGGAGCGCGGCAACGCGCCTGCGCGGCGGGCATCCTTCGGCCGCAAGTCCCTCACGGGCGAAAGCGAAGCCCTGGTGAGCGGACGCTGCCGGCCGGGAGTGCGCCATGTGGGTGTGCGGTGACGACCAGAAGGACGTCCTGAGCCTGCGCGCGGGAGCCGCGCTGGCCGGAATGGACGCCGGCGATCTCTGGCAGGGCTGTTACTCGCTGACGGGCGAGGTCCTCGCCTTCGCCAGCATCTGCGACGCGCTCGGCGACGCCGAGGATGTCGGCGCGCGGACGCGGGACATGGTCGCCCGGGCGATCAACGCCCGCCTGGAGGAATTCGGGCTGGCGCCGCTGTTCCGGGTCCTGTCGCCCGAGGACCCCGGCGACCCGCGGACCGCATTCTGAGCCTTTCTGACCCGCCGCCGATTGCAACATCCCCTGCGTACTTCCCGGTAGAACGGCGATCTACTCGGAAGTACGCACCCCACGTCGGATTCGTCGCCACCTGAGCAACCCCACCACGGGCCACCACCACGAGGGCCGCCACCTCGGGGCGGGGCACCACGCGTGCCGCGACCGCCGTGTCAGCCGCCACCGAGTTCGGACAGGTCGAGGCGCAGATCGGCGGAATCGGCTGCGGCGGCGACGAGCGCGGCGTTCGCCTCGTCGGAGCGCAGCACCCAGGCCCGCGCCTGCTCCGGCGTCTTGCCGAACCGGACGTGCCGGTCGATCAGCCGCGCGCGGCGCACGTCGTCGTCGAGTTCGCAGAACCAGACCTCGTCGAACAGCGCCCGGACGCGCGGCCACGGCGGGGCGGACAGCAGCAGGTAGTTACCCTCGCTGATCACGATCCGCGCCGCCGCGGGTACCGGGATGCTCTGCGCGATCGGTTGCTCCAGCTCGCGCTCGAAGGCCGGCGCCCACACCTCCTCCCCCGCCGCGATCCGCTCGAGCAGCGCCGCGTACCCCTCGGCGTCGAACGTCTCCGGCGCGCCCTTGCGGTCGCGTAGGCCGAGCAGGTCGAGGGCGGCGTCGGCGAGGTGGAACCCGTCCATCGGGACGTGCGCCACCGGCGAGGTCTGCCACGGCTCGCGCGCCAACCCGGCGACCAGCGCCTCGGCGAGCGTCGACTTGCCGACGCCCGGCGCGCCCGCGATGCCGATCAGCAGCCGCGTTCGCGCAGGTCCGGCCGCGCGCAGCTCGGCGATGCGGGCGAGCAGCTTCTCGACGAGGACGTCGCTCATGCCGCCCATCCTGCCCGCAGGGCCCGATCCGCTGATCTTCGGCGGATCTTGCGCCGAGATCGGCGTCAGCGGACGTTGACCCGGTAGGCAGCGGTCGTGAGGCCGCGGCCTCCGCTCCAGATCTCGAAGCCCGCTTCCACGTTCTCCATCCACCAGGACGGCCGGATCAGGCCCTTGCGGACGCAGACCTCGATGATCCGCTTGAGGTTCAGCCCGTGCACCGAGGTGCGCGGTTGCAGGAACCGGAACTGGATGTAGTTCCACGACACGTGGAAGTCCGGGTCGTACGGGCGCCAGTGCTGCAACAGGAACGCGTGGTGGCCGATGTTCACCCGCTGCGGGCCGTTGAGCCCGCAGCAGTTGTGCGTCGTCAGGAAGATCATCAGTTCGGCGCCGTCGGCGTGGCCCTGGATCATCCGGTGCTTGCCGAACCAGATGTCGTAGGCGGCGTTCCAGGTGCCCGGCGCGTGCGACGTCCGGATTCGCCAGGACGTGGTGGCGTGGCGGATCCGGGAGACGCGGATGGGGATGTTGCTGTTCGGCGTGCAGATGTTCCAGATGCAGCCGCGCAGGATGTCCGGGTACGTCGTCACGTTGCCCCCGGGGCGCGGCGTGCGCAGCACCTTGAACCGGGTGCCGCCGAGCGAGTGGATGCACGCCCGGCCGGTGCCCTTCCAGTACGGGTTGCGCAGCTGGTACCACTTGCCGCCGGACAGGTGCACCGGCTTGTGTTCGTTCGGCCTGCAGAGAGTCTTGGCGTTGCG
>DASSEP010000031.1:0-48146 GCA_035695205.1 Jatrophihabitans sp.
GAGGCAGCGGCTTCGGCAGGCACGGGGCGGGGGACCTCTCTACGCGCGGTGTGCCGTTGGCTGGGGGACTCGGACTCGAACCGAGACTGCAAGGCTCCAAAGGCCTGCGGGCTGCCGATTACCCCATCCCCCAACGGCCGCGGGCCAGCCTACTCACCGTCTCTTGGCAGCTTTGTCCGGTCTTGGCTACGCTCACGTAAGTTACGGTGACGTAACCCACGCTCCGGAGCCCCCGATCCGAAGGAACCCATGACCCTTCTCGACGAACGCGTCCAGCCCAACGGTCCCAAGCCCGTATTCGAGGGCACGAAACGTCCCGGCGAGCAGTTCGCGCTCTACGCGTTCGTGATCGTGCCCTTCCTCGCGTTCCTGGCCGCCGTGCCGGTGGCGTGGGGCTGGGGCCTCGGCTGGACGGACGTGATCCTGTTCGTCGCGTTCTACTTCGTCACGTGTTGGGGAATCACGATCGGGTACCACCGGCTGTTCACGCACGGCTCGTTCAAGGCCAAGCGGCCGTTGCGTATCGCCCTCGCGGTGGCCGGGTCGATGGCCATCGAGGG
This sequence comes from Jatrophihabitans sp., assembly GCA_035695205.1. Lineage (GTDB taxonomy): Bacteria > Actinomycetota > Actinomycetes > Mycobacteriales > Jatrophihabitantaceae > Jatrophihabitans. The sequence goes on from DASSEP010000031.1 coordinate 561, forward strand.
ACCGGTCATCCGCTGGGTCGCCGACCACCGCCGCCACCACAAGTACAGCGACCGCGACGGCGACCCGCATTCGCCGTGGCGTTACGGCGAGACGGTCGGCGCGCTGATGAAGGGCCTGTTCTGGGCGCATCTCGGCTGGATGTTCGACGAGCAGCACACCAACCGCGAGAAGTACGCCCCCGAGCTGATGGCCGACCGCGACATGCGCATCGTCCAGGCGCTGTTCCCGGTGCTGCTCACCGTGTCGCTGCTGCTGCCCGCGCTGATCGGCGGCCTGGTCGCGGGTAGCTGGGCCGGCGCCCTCTCGGCGTTCTTCTGGGCCTCGCTGGTGCGTGTGTTCCTGTTGCACCACGTCACCTGGTCGATCAACTCGATCTGCCACACCATCGGCGACAAGCCGTTCACCGCGCGCGACCGCAGCACCAACTTCTGGCCACTGGCGATCCTGAGCTGCGGTGAGAGCTGGCACACCCTGCACCACGCCGAGCCGACCGCGGCGCGCCACGGCGTGCTGCGCGGGCAGCTCGACTCATCGGCCCGGCTGATCTGGATGTTCGAGAAGCTGGGCTGGGTCACCGACGTGCGCTGGCCCAGGCCCGAACGCCTCGCGAAGCTGCGCGCCAGCTAGCCGCGTCAGTCCGGCTCCGACGCCGGTGATCTTCCTGCGTGCTGGTGGCTGTGGCAGCCCAGGCGCAGGAAGATCCGCGGCCACGGTGCCGCAGGAAGATCAGCTGCGCGCGGCGCCGATCAGGTGACGGCGCGGCGCTCCGCGAACGCGGGGTCGTTCCAGGCGCCGGTGCTCAGCACGTCGCGCAAGATCTCCATGGCATCCCAGACCTGGACGTAGCTCAGGTACAGCGGCGCGAAGCCGAGCCGCAGCAGATCAGGTGCCCGGAAGTCACCGACCACGCCGCGCGCGATCAGGGCTTGCGCTACCTCGTAGGCGTTCGGCATCTGCAGGGCGACCTGCGAGCCGCGGCGCACGGGCTCGCGGGGCGTCACCGGTCGCACGCCGGGAAGACGATCGTCGGCGTAGCGAAGGACGAGCTCGCCGAGCGCGAGCGACTTCTGTCGCACGTCGGTCATGGCGATGCCGTCGAAGACGTCGAGCGCGGCGTCGAGCGCGCGCATCGAGAGGACCGGCGGCGTCCCGATCCGGGCCCGCTCGATGCCCGCAGCAGGCAGGTAGGCCTGATCGAGCGCGAACGGCTCCCGGTGCCCTTGCCAGCCGGTGAGCGGCAGGTCGGCGCGGGCGTGATGGCGTTGTGCCAGATAGATCCAGGCCGGTGCGCCGGGCCCGCCGTTGAGGTACTTGTAGCCGCAACCCACTGCGGCGTCCGCGCCCACCTCGTCGAGGGCGAACGGCAGCGCGCCCGCGGCATGCGCGAGATCCCACAACATCAGCGCGCCCGCCGAGTGCACGGCCGACGTGATGCCGGCGGAGTCCCACAGCTCGCCGGTGCGGTAGTCGACGGCGCTGAAGGCGACGACGGCCGTCTGGTCGTCAAGCACCGAGGCGAGCTCCGGCGGGCTGACCCGAACCAGGCGCATGCCCAGCAGCCGCGCCGCCGACTCGGCCAGGTATTGGTCGGTCGGGAAGTTCGCGCCGTCGGTGACGATCACGTTCCGGCCTTCGGCGAGGCGGGCGAGCGCGACGACCGCCTGGAACAGCTGCACACTCGTCGAATCCCCACACATGACCTGCCCGGGCGCGGCGCCCACGAGCGCGCCGATCCGATCACCGAGCCGGGCAGGCAGGCTCCACCAGCCGTTGGTGTTCCACGACGCGATGAGATCGCGGCCCCACTCCCGCCCGACCGTGTCGGCCAGCGCGTCCGGCACGGTGGCCGGCAGGGCGCCGAGCGAGTTGCCGTCGAGGTAGATCAGCCCCTCGGGCACGCTGAACCGGGCCCGCAGGTAGCCCAGCGGATCGGCGGCGTCCGCGGCCAGGGCCGCCTCGCGGCTGGTCACCGGGTGGTTCATCGGGATTCCCCGCGGCTCAGGCACCGCGAACCTCCCAGAGGTCGGGGAACGCCGGCCGGAACAGGGTGGAGCGCAGGTAGGCAGCCCCCGCGGACCCCCCGGTGCCCGGGCGCGCGCCGATGATCCGCTCGACCATCTTCACGTGCCGGTAGCGCCACTCCTGGATGCCTTCGTCGATGTCGACGAGCGCTTCGCACACCTCGGGGGCCGGGCTCGACTCGTCCTCGTAGACCGCGGTGAACACCGCCAGGATGTCCGGATCACCGCCGCGCCAGGGCTCGTGCGGATCGCGCTCGAGCGCGGCCTGCGGGACGTCCCAGCCTTCCTTGTGCAGGTAGCGCAGCAGCGAGTCGAACACGGATCGCCGGTGCAGCGCGGCCTCGGTTCGGGGCTCGCCGTTCGCGTCGAGATCGCGCCGTCCCAGCACGGCTTCGAGCTCGCGGAACTGCTCGGACTGGAACCCGCTGGAGCCGCCGAGCTCCGGGCGGAAGGCGGCGAACTGCTGCGGCGTCATCGTCTCGAGCACGTCGAGCTGGCCCACGATCGTCTTGAGGATCTTCGCGATGCGCCGCGCGGTGTGCAGCGACCCAGGGGCGTTGCCCGCCTCGAGGCGAGCCTGCAGCAGCCGTGCCTCGTGCAGGATCTGCTTGAACCACAGCTCGTAGACCTGATGGATGATCACGAACAGCATCTCGTCGTGGTGCTCGGTGCGCGGCGACTGGCAGGAGAGCAGTTCCGGAAGTCGCAGGTAGCTGCCGTACGTGAGCGGTTCCGGCTCCGCGTCCGCCGGCAGGGTCCCGGGTGGCGTCATGGAATCATCATGGACGATGACCGAGGCTGAGGGACGTCCCCGGGTGCGCATGAGCGGGCACCAGCGCCGCGAGCAACTGGTCGCAGTCGGCCGCACGCTGTTCGCCGAGAAGGGTTTCGACGCCGCCTCCATCGAGGAGATCGCCGCGCGCGCCGGGGTCAGCAAACCCGTCGTCTACGAGCACTTCGGCGGCAAGGAAGGGCTCTACGCCGTCGTCGTCGACCGCGAGATGAGCAATCTGCTCGACCGGCTGACCACCGCGTTGTCCTCCGGGCAGCCGCACGATCTGGTCGAACAGGCAGCCCTCGCGCTGCTCACCTACATCGAGGAAGAGACGGACGGCTTCCGAATCCTCGCCCGCGATTCGCCCATGGCGGGCTCGGCCGGCACCTTCTCGTCGCTGCTGAACGACATCGCCAGCCAGGTCGAGCACATCCTCGCCCGCGAGTTCTCGCACCGCGAGATCGACACCGGCCTGGCGCCCATGTACGCGCAGATGCTCGTGGGCATGGTGGCGCTCACCGGAATGTGGTGGCTCGAGGAACGCCGTCCGAGCCGGGAGGTCGTGGCGGCCCATCTGGTGAACCTCGGCTGGAACGGGCTGGCGCACATGGAGGCCGAGCCGCGCCCGCTTCGCGGCTCGCGGCGCGAGACCGGTGATCCGGCGGGCTGACCCGGACGGTTCGTCCGCATACCGGTAGCCCGATCCGGTCGCGCCTGCAACGATGGCGGGCATGGTCGAGTCCGACTCGGACGACAGCGTCCCGAGTCCGGCCGTTGGAGGGGGAGCGGCACCGGACGGCTCCGCCGAAGCGCGGGCCATCATCGACGATGCGCTGGCGCAGGCCGCGCTGGTGCTGTCGCGGGCCGAGCAGTCCGCCGACGAGGCGCTGGCCGAGGCCCGCGCCGACGCCGAGCAGCACGTCGAGGACGCGCGCACCACTGCGCGGCTACTGCGCGAGCAGGCCGAGGCGGTCGTTGCCGTCGCGCGCCGCAAGGTGCAGGAGCTCGAACAGGCCGGCGCCGAGCGGCAGGCCGCCCTCACCGCGGAACTCGACCGCGCCCGCGCCGACCACGAACAGCTGCTGGCCGAGCAACGCGCCGACTTCGAGCGGCGCAGCGAGGGCGAGGCCGCCGAGGCAAGCGCCCGGCACCAGCAGCTTCTCGAGGAAGCCCGGGCCGAGGCCGCCCGGATCCGTCGGGACGCGCTCGACGAGCTCGCCGGTGCTCGCGACGACGCGGAACAGATCCGCGCGGATGCCCGGGCCGAGGGCGAACGCCTGCTCGACGAGGCCCGCGAGAGTGTCTCCGCGGCGGCCGCCGAGGCCGCCGAGCAGACTGCGTGGACGAAGCAGGCCATGGCCGACCTGCTGGCCGCGGCCGAGGCCGACGCCGAGAAGGTGCGCGCCGATGCGCACACCGAGGCCGAGGCGATCAGGCGGGAGGCCGGTGACCACGCGGCACGGATGAATGACGCGGCGCAGCGGGAACGCGATCGCCAGGCCCAGCAGCTGGAGAAGGAGCGCGCCGCTGCCGCCGCCGATGCGTCCGCGCTGCTGGAGAAGGCCGCGGCGGAGGCGGCCGCGATCCGGCGGCAGGCCGAGACGGACGCGAGGCAGATCGTCGCGGCGGCCGAGGCGCAGGCCGAGACGGCGGCCGAGCGCGGCCGGCGTCGGCTCGAGGAGGCCGAGGCCGGCGCGCGCCGCGTGCGTGAGCAGGCCGCCGACCAGCTGACCCGAACGCAGGGCCAGGCCCGGGAGGTGCGCCGAGCCGCCCAGGACGAGGCGGATCGGACGATCCGCGAAGCTCGCGCCGAGGCCGACGAGCTGCGCTCCACCGCGCGGGCACTGCTTGCCGACGCCCGCGCCGAGGTCGCCGTCCTCACCGCCCACCGCAACGAGATCAGCCGCCAGCTCGGCGATCTGTCGGGAGTCATCAACGCCCTCGCCGTCCCCGAACGCCCCGAACCCACCACCGATGCTGTCGAGCAACCCACGTCTTCGACGGCAAATCCCGCCAACCGATCTGCACAAGGTGACTGACACGATGAGCGAACAACGCACGAGCACCTTCCGCACCGTCATGCGCGGCTACGACCCGGCCGAGGTCGATCGCCGCCTCGCCGATCTCGGGCGCGGGTACGCCGACGCGCAAGCACGCGCCGACGAGCTCGCCCGCGAGGTCGAGGCGCTTTCCGAACAGCTGGCCGCGGCCGAAGAGGAACGCAGGGCCCATCCCATGCCGCCGGCCGAGCCGAGCTTTCACGACTTCGGTAAGCGGGTCGGCAGCATCCTGGCGCTCGCCGAGGAGGAAGCCGACGAGATGCGCGCGATCGCCGCCGAGGAAGCACGGCGCGGCCTCGCCGACGCGCGGGCCGCGGCGGCCCAGGCGCGTGCTGATGCCGACAGGTACGCCCAGGAGACCCGCGAGAACGCAGAGCACGAGGCGACTCGGATCCTCGAGCAGGCGAAGCGCAGCGCCGACCAGATGATTGACGACGCCGAGCGCGCGGCGATGTCGCGCCGCGGCGAGGCCGAGGCGGTCTACGAGGAGCAGCAAGCCCGGGCGGCGAAGGCCGCCGCGGACTTCGAGAAGACGCTGGCGGAACGGCGCGCCAAGGCCGAGAAGATCTTCCAGGAGCGGACGGGTGAGGCCGAGCGTGCACTCGGTGAGGCCCGCGAGCGAGTGGCGAAGATGCGCAGCGACGCCGATCGGATCGCCAGTGACGCGCAGCACCGCGCGGCGCAGGTGACCGCCGAATCCGAACAGCGGGCACAGCAGATCGTCGCCGAGGCGATTGCGCGGGCGGACCGCATCCGTGAGGAATCCGAACGCGAGCTTGCGGCGGCGACCCAGCGGCGCAACGCGATCAACGCTCAGCTGACCAACGTCCGGCAGATGCTCGCCACCCTGTCGGGCACCGCGCCCGCTGCGACCGACGTGCAGGAGAACGCCGAGGCGGAAACCGCCGAGATCGAGACGATCAGCGAGACGGCGGACGACAGCGAGACCGCGGACGACAGCGAGACCGCTGCCGCCGCGCCGGCCGAGAGCACGCCGCAGAAGAAATAACCACGCGCCGCGGCTCGTGCCGCACGGGCCGCTATTCCGCGTCCTCGGCCAACGCCAGCCACTGCTGCTCGGCCTGCTCGCGCTCGCGCGCGACCTTCTGCAGTTGCGCGTCGAGTTCGGACACCTTCGTGAAGTCGGTGGCATGTTCGGCCAGCTGCTCGTGCAGCGCGGCCTCGCGGCGTTGGAGCGTCTCGACCCGCCGCTCGAGCCGTGCGAGCTCCTTGCGTGCGGCGCGGGTGTCGCCGCGCCGTTCCCGTCCTGCCCGCTCGGCGTCGGCGGCGCCGTCCGCGCGGCGGGCGAGGTACTCCTCGACCCCGCCGGGCAGCGCCGCCAACGATCCGTCACCCAGCAGCGCGACGGTCGAATCGCAGACCCGCTCGAGCAGATACCGGTCGTGGCTGACGACGACGAGCGAGCCCGCCCACCCGTCCAGGAGATCCTCGAGCGCGGCGAGCGTGTCGGTGTCCAGGTCGTTGGTGGGTTCGTCGAGCAGCAACAGATTCGGACGGGTGAGCAGCAGCCGCAACAACTGCAGCCGGCGCCGCTCACCGCCGGACAGATCGCCGACCGGCGTCCACTGCCGGGAGTTCGGGAACCCGAATCGCTCGGCGAGCTGGCCCGCGGTGAGTTCGACGCCGCCCAGCTCCGCCGTGGCGCGCACCTCGCTGACGGCCTCGAGCACGCGCAGGTCGTCGGGCAGCTCGCGGACCTCCTGGGTGAGGTGACCGACGTGCACGGTCTTGCCGATGCGCACGGTGCCGCCGTCGGGCTCGATCTCGCCGGCGAGCAGCCGCAGCAGGTGCGTCTTGCCCGAGCCGTTGACGCCGATCACGCCGATCCGGTCGCCGGGGCCGATATGCCAGGTGACGTGGTCGAGCAGCGTCCGCTCGCCGCCGACGCGCAGCGTGACGTCCTCGACGTCGACCACCGAGCGGCCGAGCCGCCGCTGCGCGAGGGCGCGCAACTCGACGCCATGGCGTGGCTCCGGGACGTCGGCGATCAGCGCCTCGGCGGCGTCGATGCGGAAGCGCGGCTTGGACGTGCGGGCGGGCGCGCCGCGGCGCAGCCAGGCGAGTTCCTTGCGGAGCAGGTTCTGCCGACGCGCCTCGGCGGCGTCGGCCTGCCGGGCCCGTTCGGCGCGCGCGAGGACGTACGCCGCGTACCCGCCGTCGAAGCGCCGAACTGTGGCGTCGCCCACCTCCCACATCTGCTCGCACACCGCGTCGAGGAACCACCGGTCGTGGGTGACCACGACCAGCGCGCCCTTGCGGGTGCGCAGGTGCTCGGCGAGCCAGGTGATGCCCTCGACGTCCAGGTGGTTCGTCGGCTCGTCGAGGACGAGCAACTCCGCCTGCTGCACGAGCGCCGCGGCCAGCGCGACGCGACGCCGCTCGCCGCCGGAGAGCCGCTCGACCGCCGCGTCCAATCCCACGGAGGCGAGCCCCAGCCCGCTCAAGATCTCGCGGATGGCGGCGTCGCCGGCCCACTCGTGGACGGCGGCGTCCCCGACGACCGCCGAACGGACGGTCGCCGCCGGGGCGAAGTCTCCGCGTTGCGCGACCGCCGCGATCCGGACGTCCCTGGTCCGGGTGACCCGACCGGCGTCCGGTGGCTCGACTCCCAGGATCAGGCGCAGCAGCGTCGACTTGCCGCCGCCGTTGCGGCCGACGACGCCGATGCGCTCACCGTCGGCGACCCCGAGCGACACGTCGTCGAGCACCACGGTGGTGCCGTACACCTTGCCGACCGCTTCCAGGTTGACCAGGTTCGCAGCCATCAGGACGCGATCCTGGCGCCGGGGACGGGACCGGTCGCCACCCGCGCGGTTCGGCATCCGCCCGCCGCCTCGAGCGTCGCCGCGACGAGGTTTGCAGCCGCGCCGTCCCGGCAGAGGAACGCGCACGTCGGCCCGGAACCCGAGACGATGCCCGCCAGCGCTCCCGCCTCACCGCCGACCCGCAGCGTGTGTTCCAACCGGGGCGCCAGGGCGAGTGCCGCCGGCTGCAGGTCGTTCCCCAGCGTGGCGGCGACCGCGGTGACATCGCCGTCGGCGAGCGCGGCGAGCAGCGAATCGGGCGCCCCGATCGGCGGCGGCGCCAGCCCGGCGTCGCGCTGCCGGTCGAGTTCGCCGTATGCCGCGCCCGCCGAGATGCCGTGGTCGGCGAGCGCGAACACCCAGTGCAGCGGCGCCGCACACTCGACCGGTTCCAGCAGTTCACCGCGTCCGGTGCCGAGCGCGGTGCCGCCGAGCAGCGGAAAGGTGACGTCGCTGCCCAGTTGCGCGGCGAGCGGCGCGAGTTCGGCCGGCCCGACGTCCAGATCCCACAGCCGCGCGCAAGCGACCAGGGCGGCGGCGGCATCGGCCGAGCCGCCCGCCATGCCACCGGCGACCGGAATCGCCTTGCGGATGGTCAGGTGGGCGTGTGCCGCGATGCCGGCCGTGTCGGCGAGCAATTGCGCCGCCTGCCAGGCCAGGTTGCGTTCGTCGGCCGGCACGTCCGCGGCGCCGTCACCGAGCACGGTGATCCGCAGCCCGCTCGCCGGCGCGGCAGAGACCTCGTCGACCAGATCGACCGCATGGAAGACGGTGACCAGGTCGTGGAAGCCGTCCGGGCGCGCCAGGCCGACCGACAGATGCAGGTTGACCTTCGCGGGCGCCTGAACCCGCACCGCGCCGCACACGTCGGCGTCGGGCGACGGATCAGCGGGTGGCACGCTGCCTCATGCTACGGACAGCGGCATGGCCCCTCGGCGGTGTCGGCCTCCGGCCCGGAGGGGTGTGCGACGGCCCCCCGCCGGGCCGGTAAGCTGGTGCGGTTGCCTCGGCGAGGGATCGCACGAACCGTGCGGATCCGGCATCGACGCGGTGTCGCTCGTCGACGCGCGCCGTGCGTCCGAGGCACCGGAACGAGACAACGACAGATCTTCGACGTCGCTTCAGTAGGCATCAACCGCAAGGAGTTCCCGTGTCCGAGGTCCGACTCGCCGCCGAACCGCGTACCGAGTTCGGCAAGGGTGGCGCGCGCCGCACCCGCCGCGCCGGCAAGGTACCGGCCGTCATCTACGGCCACGGCGCCGACCCGCGCCACGTTTCGCTGCCGGCGCACGACTTCGCCAACGCGATTCGGCACGGCGGTGTGAACGTGCTGCTCACTCTCGATCTCGAGGGTGGCGAGCAGCTGGTCATTCCGAAGGCCATCCAGCGGCACCCGATCAAGGGCTACTTCGAGCACGTGGACCTCATCACCGTGCGCCGCGGCGAGAAGGTGACCATCGAGGTGCCGGTCACCGTCACCGGCGACGTCGTGCCCGGCGGCCTGCTCAACCACGAGCGTGCGGTGCTGAGCGTCGAGGCCGAGGCGACCCATCTGCCCAGCGGTGTCGAGGTCAGTGTCGAGGGTCTCGAGATCGGCGGCCACGTGACCGCCGGTGACGTCTCGCTGCCGTCGGGCGTCACCCTCATCACCGAGCCGGACGTGTTGGTGCTTGCGATCGTCGAGGCGCCGACCGCCGAGGAGCTCGAGGCCGAGGTCTCCGAGGCCGCCGAGGAGCTCGGCATCGTCGAGGAGCAGCCCGAGCAGGCTCCCGAAGCGGCGGCCGAGGGCACCGAGTCCGCAGAGTCGGCCCAGCCCGCCGAGTCGGGCGAGTAACACCGGCCTACGACCGGACTTCCGTACGCTGCCGTGGCCGACGACCGCTTCCTCGTCGTCGGTCTCGGCAACCCGGGCCCGCGTTACGCGGCGACCCGGCACAACCTCGGCTACCTCGTGGTCGAGCTGCTCGCGCAGCGCTGCGGCGCCCGCTTCAAGGCGTACAAGGGCGCCGGCGGCCGCGCCGAGATCGTCGAGGCGCGCCTGGCCGGGCTGCCCGTCGTTCTAGCCCGCCCGCTGTCGTACATGAACGAGTCGGGCGCACCGGTCGCCTCGCTCGCCCGCTTCTACAAGATCCCGCTCGAGCGCGTCGTCGCCGTCCACGACGAGCTCGACCTGCCCTACGGCGCGCTGCGGCTCAAACGCGGCGGCGGCGACGGCGGGCACAACGGCTTACGTTCGGTCACCGCGGCGCTCGGCGGCAAGGACTACCTGCGGGTGCGCCTGGGCATCGGGCGTCCGCCAGGACGCCAGGACCCGGCCGACTACGTGCTGCGCGAGTTCTCCGCGGCCGAGCGCAAGGATCTGGGCTTCCACGTCGACCGCGCGGCGGACGCCGTCGAACTGCTTCTCGCGCGCGGCCTCGAAGCGGCGCAGAACACCTACAACGAGTGATCACCCGGCGAACAGGCCGGTCACGTGCAGGGCTTCGTGCGCGAGCAGCCACTTCTTGGCGTCCAGGCCGCCGCCGTAGCCGGTGAGTGCGCCGTTCGCGCCGACCACCCGGTGGCACGGGACGATGATCGGGATCGGGTTCAGGCCGTTGGCCGCGCCCACCGCGCGGGCAGCGCCCGGCGCGCCGATCGCCGCCGCGGTTGCGCCGTAGCTGGTTGTCTGCCCGTACGGAATATCGGACAGCGCGGCCCACACCCGCTGCTGGAACGGCGTGCCGGCCGGATGCAGCGGAAGGTCGAAGTCGGTGCGCGTGCCGGCGAAGTACTCCGCCAGCTGGGCGCGCACATCGTCGAAGGCGGTGTCGTCGCGGATCCATTCGGGGGCCGGGTCGACGGTGTGCTTGCCCTCCGGGAGCAGCAGCATGGTGATGCCATGCTCGTCGCGCACCGCGGTCAGCGGGCCGATCGGCGAGTCGATGGTTGTCCAGCGTTGCGGCGTCGTGGACGGCCGGGCCGGAGCAGTGCTGGTGGTCATCATGGTCATGGTCTCTCGCTCCATAGGTCTGCGTACAGGTGGGCCCACAGGTGGTGGGTGGCATAGCTGCGCCACGGCGCCCAGTCGGGACGGCCGCCGGCGAGGTCGAGGCCGAGCTGGTCGGCAGCGCGGCGCACGACGAGATCCGTCTGCAGCAGGACGTCCGGGTGCCCGGTGGCCCGCATGCGCAGGTAGTCGGCGGTCCAGGGCCCCACGCCCGGCAGGGCGAGCAGCTCGGCGCGGACGTCGTCGCGATCCACGCCGGGATCCAGGCAGATCCGCTCGGCCGCGAAGGCAGCCGCGATCGACTGGACGGAACGGATGCGGTTGCGCGGCAAGGGCAGGGACGCGGGATCGGCCGCGGCGAGGGCCGCCGGTGTCGGAAAGGTCCGCCACGGTTCCTCGGGGAAGGCAACGGTGCCGTGTGCGGCGACTATGCGGCCGAGCACCGTGCGTGCGCCCTTCAGCGACACCTGTTGACCGACCACGGTGCGCACGGCCGTCTCGAAACCGTCGACCGCCCCCGGTGAGCGCAGTCCCGGCCGCTTGCGCACCAGCGGCGCGAGCGCCGTGTCGCCGGCAAGTGCCGCATCCACCGCGAGAGGGTCGGCGTCGAGATCGAGCAGCGAGCGGATCCGCGAGACGACCGTGGTGAGATCGCGCAGATCGTGCAGTCGCGCGCGGCAGAACACCGCGCCGTCGCCGGGGGTGAGCGAGACCAGCGCCGGCCCGCCGGGTGCCCCGATGACGCGGGTGAACACGCCGTCCTCGTAGGACTCGAGGCCGGGCACGGCGTGCGCGCCCAGGAAGTCGAGGAGACCGGAGACCGCCATCGGCTCCCGGTACGGCAGCCGCAGCGACACCACGCCGGCCTCGTTCGCCGGGCGGGGCCGGCCGCCGCGCAGCCCGCTCGGCGTGGTCGCGAAGATCTCGCGCACCGTGTCGTTGAACTGCCGGACGCTGGCGAAGCCGGCGGCGAAGGCCACATCGGTGATCGGCAGCGTGGTGGTCTCCAGCAGGATCCGCGCCGTCTGGGCGCGCTGGGCGCGCGCCAGGGCGAGTGGTCCCGCCCCGACCTCGGCCACAAGGGTGCGGTGGACCTGGCGTTCGGAGTAGCCGAGGCGCGCGGCCAACCCCGGCACGCCGGCGCGGTCGATGATCCCGTCGTTGATCATGCGCAGGGCGCGGCCGGCGAGATCGCCGCGCAGATTCCACTCCGGGGAGCCGGGTGACGCGTCCGGCCGGCACCGCTTGCATGCGCGGTAACCGGCGCGTTGGGCGGCAGCCGCGCTGGGATAGAACGACACGTTCGCCCGCTGCGGCGTGATTGCCGGGCAGGACGGGCGGCAGTAGATCCCGGTGGTGCGGACCGCCGTGTAGAACCACCCGTCGAAGCGGGCGTCGCGCGACTGGACGGCCCGGTAGCAGGTGTCCTCGTCAGGGCTTGTCACGTCCACCAGTCTGACCCATGCCTCGGACAACGACTGGCGGATTTCGGACGTGACGGCGGGGGCGGTGGGCGCGCAAGATTGCGCCATGCGGATGCTGGTCACCGGGGGAGCGGGCTTCATCGGTGCGAACTTCGTACGGCACACGGTCGCCACCCGTCCCGACGTGTCGGTCACCGTGCTGGACGCCCTCACCTACGCAGCCAACGAAACCAGCCTGGACGACGTCCGCCCGGCGATCGAGTTCGTGCGCGGCAGCATCACGGATGCCGAACTGGTGCACGAGCTGGTCGGCGGCTGCGACGTCGTCGTGCACTTCGCTGCGGAATCGCACAACGACAATTCGCTGCGCGACCCGGCGCCGTTCGTGCACACCAACATCGTCGGGACGTTCACGCTGCTCGAGGCGATCCGGCGGCACGGCGTGCGGCTGCACCACATCTCCTCCGACGAGGTCTTCGGCGATCTGGAACTGGACGACCCCGAGAAGTTCACGCCTGGGTCGCCGTACAACCCCTCCAGCCCGTACAGCGGGACGAAGGCGGGCTCCGATCTGCTGGTCCGGGCGTGGGTGCGCTCATTCGGTGTCGAGGCGACGATCTCGCACAGCTCGAACAACTACGGCCCGTACCAGCACATCGAGAAGTTCATCCCGCGCCAGATCACCAACGTGCTCAGCGGCCGCCGGCCCAAGCTGTACGGCACCGGTGTGCACGTGCGCGACTGGATCCACGTCGACGACCACACCGCGGCGCTGTGGACGATCCTGGACCGCGGGCGTACCGGCGAGACGTATCTCGTGGGTGCCGACGGAGAACGCAGCAACCGCGAGGTTCTGCAGATGATCCTCGAGCTCATGGGCCGGCCGCTCGACTGGTACGACGAGGTGCCCGGTCGCGCCGGTCACGACCTGCGGTACGCGGTGGATGCCGCGAAGCTGCGCGACGAGCTGGGTTGGCAGCCGCGCTACCGCGACATGCACGCGGGCCTCGCGCAGACGATCGACTGGTACATCGAACATCGGGACTGGTGGGAGCCGCAGAAGGAGGCCGTGGAAGCTCGCTACGCCGCGGGCGGATCGTGATCGTCAGCCGGTGTTACGCAGCCCGGCCGCGACGCCGTTCATCGTGAGCAACAGCGCGCGCCGCAGCTCCGGCGAGACCTCGCCCTGCTCCGCCTCCCGCACTCGGCGCAGCAAGTCGACCTGCATGTAGGAGATCGGGTCGAGGTAGGCGTCGCGCACCGCGAAGGTGCGTTGCAGCACCGGCGAGTCGTCGAGCAGGTCCTTCTCGCCGGTCACCTGCAGCAGTTCGTCGACGGTCTGCTCGTGCTCGGCGCGCACCACGTCGAACAGGTGGCGCAGCGAACGCGGCACGAGCGCCTCTACGTAGTGCGCCGCGATGTCGAGATCGGTCTTCGCGAGTGTCATCTCGACGTTGGACACGAAGGTGCGGAAAAAGTGCCATTGCTCGTGCATTTCGGTGAGGACGTCGGACAACCCGGCTGCACGTGCCGCGGCGAGCCCGGTGCCGACGCCGAACCAGCCCGGCACGATCTGCCGCGACTGCGTCCAGCCGAACACCCAGGGAATGGCGCGCAGGCCGTCGAGCCCGCCGCCGGAGGACGGCCTGCGCGAAGGCCTGGACCCGATGTTGAGCGAACCGAGCTGCTCGACCGGTGTGGAAGCGAGGAAGTAGTCGGGCAGATCCGGATCGTCGACGAAGCGGCGGTACGCGGCGAACGCCGCCTCGCTGATCACGTCCATGCAGTGGTCCCACCGCCGCAGCTGCTCGATCGGCTGCCGTGGCCTGCGGTGGAGCACCGACGCGCGCAGCGTCGCGGCGACGGTGAGTTCGAGATTCTCGCGCGCGAGATCCGGCAGTGTGTACTTGTCCGAGATCACCTCACCCTGCTCGGTGAACTTGATCTCGCCGTCGAGCACGCCCCACGGCTGCGCCAGGATCGAGTCGTAGGTCGGCCCCCCGCCGCGTCCGACCGTCCCGCCCCGGCCGTGGAACAGCCGCAGCCGCACGCCGTGCCGGGCCGCGATATCGCGCAATCGGCGCTGCGCGCGGTGGATCTCCCATTGCGACGTCGCGATCCCGGCCTCCTTGTTCGAGTCCGAGTAGCCGAGCATGACCTCCTGGACGTCGCCGCGCAGTCGCACGATCAGCCGGTAGGTGGGGTCGGTGAGCAGGTCGTCGAGCACCGCATCGGCGCGGCGCAGCTCGTCCACCGTCTCCAGCAGCGGGACGAAGCCGATGCGCGCGAACGGCGCCCGGGAGCCGCCCGGCCCGGCGCCGTGCACGTCGACCAGGCCCGCCTCGCGCGCGAGCAGTACGGCGGCAAGGATGTCGTCGGCGCCGCGGGTCATCGAGACGATGTAGCTCTCCACGACTTCCGGGCCGAACGTGTCGAGCGCCTCGCGGATGGTCGTGAACACCGCGAACGTCCGCGCGCCGACCTCGTCCAGCGGCGGCGGCGAGGCTGCCAGCGGACGGCGCGAGCGGAGTTCTTTGGACAGCATCTGCAACCGGGAGCCGCGCGGCACGTCGTGATAGAGCCAGGTCTCCTCGACGAGCCGGTCGATCAGCTGGGCGACGGCGTGGTGGTGGGCGTCGGCGTGCTCGCGCACGTCCATCGTCGCCAGGTGCAGCCCGAAGACCGCGACCGTCCGCTCCACGCGGGCGAGCAGCCCGTCGGCGGCGAGTTCGCCGGCGTGGGCACGCAGCGAATCGCCGATCACGGCCAGCTCGGCGAGCAGTTCCGCGGCGCCCCGATAGTCGCGACCGGGTCGGTGCGCGAGCCCCGCATCGACCCGCCGCCGGGTGTTCGCCAGCTTCGCCTTGATGCAGGTGAGCTTGAGGCGGTACGGCTCGTCGGCGTTGAGCGTGATCACCCGCGCGTCGATGTCGAGCACCGCGAGGTCGGCCTCGATGGAGCGCGTGAGTTCCGCCGAGGCGGGCACGACCGCAGTCGACGACGACAGCTCGGCGATCAGGGCGTCGAGGGCACGGTCGATCGCCCGGGTCGCCACGTGGTGCTGCATGCGCAGGACGTCACGGGTCACCTCGGCGGTCACATTCGGGTTGCCGTCGCGGTCGCCGCCTATCCAGGTGCCGAATGTGAGCGGATGCGCTGCGGTGCCGAGCCGGGCGCCCTGTTCGGCAACCTCCTGGGCGAGCTCGGTCACCAGCTCCGGCAGCGTCTCGTCCACCAGGTCCTGGAGGTAGTAGACGATGTTGCGGGCCTCGTCCAACGGCGTCGGCCGGTGCCGGCGCAACTCGTCGGTCTGCCAGATGAGATCGACCAGTTCGGCGAGATCGCGGTCCTGCCGGACCCGAGCCCTGCTGCCCGGCTCGGTCGGGTCGGCGAGCAGGTCGGCGATCCGGCGCAGCTTGGTGAGGATCGACCTGCGGCTCGCCTCGGTCGGGTGGGCGGTGAAGACGGGACGGACGGCGAGCTTGCCCAGCGCCTCATCGAGACCACGCGGGCCTTCGGCGTCGGCGACATCGCGCACCGCCACCGCCAGCCAGCCGTCGTCGGCGGGTCGGGCGCGCAGCCCGCGCACCCGGTGCACCTGCTCGGCGATGTTCGCCAGGTGGAAGTAGGCGGAGAACGCGCGCACGAGCACGGTCGCGGTCTCGATGGGCTGCGCGGCGAGCAGGTTCCGGACGAGCTCGCTCGCGTCCTGGTCACCGCTCTTGCTGTGCTTGGTAAGGGTGCGGACGCGCTCCACCAAGGCGAGCGCCGGCTCGCCCTGCTGGCGGACGAGGGATTCGCCGAGCAAGCTCGCCACGCGGCGCACGTCGGCGCGTAGCAGGGCATCGTCGTCGGCGAACGCCCCGGTCGCGGGGTCGGCAGCGAGATCCGGCTCGAACTCCACGTGCCCATCCTGGCGCACCCGACATGCCGGCCGAGAGGCGCGCCGGGCCGTGGCCGCTCGCCGCTTCGGTAGGGTCCGCCGGGTACGCAACCCCGGACCGGCCACGGCACGACGAGGAGAACCGATGCGCGTACTGGTGACCGGTGGCGCCGGGTACATCGGCAGCGTCGTCGCGGCGCGGCTCCTGGCCGAGGGGCACGAGGTCGTGGTCGTCGACGACCTGTCGACCGGGCACGCCGACGCGGTGCCGCGGGAAGCCGACTTCCATCAATTGTCGATCTTCGACGTCGGTGCATACATCGCCGGCTGGCACATCGACGCGGTCATGCACTTCGCCGCGAAGTCCCTGGTCGGCGAGTCGGTCGCCGACCCGGCGCGCTACTGGCACAACAACGTGGTCGGCACGCTCGCGCTGCTGGACGCGATGCGGAGCAACGGGGTCGAGCGCATCGTGTTCTCGTCGTCCGCGGCAACCTATGGCCAGCCCGAGGAACAGCCGATACGCGAGCAGGCACCGGCCCGGCCGACCAGCCCGTACGGTTCGTCGAAACTGGCGATCGACCTTGCTCTGACCGACTACGCGCGGTCCTACGCGTTGGCGGCGGTGAGCCTGCGCTACTTCAACGTCGCGGGCGCCTTACTCGCCGACGGCGCCACCGGCTACGGCGAACGGCACGCGAACGAGACGCACCTCATCCCGAAAGCGTTGCGTGCGACATACGGGGACGGCCCCGCCCTGCAACTGTTCGGGACCGACTACCCGACGCCCGACGGGACCTGCATCCGCGACTACCTGCACGTCGCGGATCTCGCCGAGGCTCATCTGGCCGCGATGGCCGCCGCCTCGCCGGGCGCGCACGAGATCGTCAACCTCGGGACGGGGTCCGGCTACTCGGTGCGCCAGGTGCTCGACGCGGTCGCCGCGGTGGTCGGCCGCGACGTGCCCGTGGTGGAAGCCGGCCGGCGCCCGGGTGACCCCGCTGCACTGGTCGCCTCGAACGACCGGCGCGCGAGTTGCTCGACTGGCTCCCTACGCGCGACCTGCACGCAATGGTGTCGGACGCCGACCGCTTCTACGTGACCGTCAAGGCCCGCAACCGGACCGATCAGTAGGGGAAGTAGCAGATCCCGCCGTGGTGGTCCTGGCCGCCGCACATCTGCGCCAACCCGTTGGTGAAGTTGTCGCTGCCGATCCACAGCCCGCCGCTGGTCAACCGCATCGCGTCACCACCGTGGCCCAGTGACCGCGTGGGATTCCACGGCGTGGCCATGCCGGTGCGCGGATTGATGGACCCGACCCCGGGCCGGTTCACCGCGGGCGGCTTCGACTGGTTGCAGGCATTCGAGTTGTTCGCCCAGCGCTCGTGGCCGGTCACGTAGACGTCGCGGTTGTCCGCGGCGATGCCGTACAGCGAATCGCAGCCGGTGTAGTTCACCCACCTGTGCGAGACGCGATGCGCCGCAGCCGGGAAGGCAGCCGCGGCATCGCACAGCCCGGCGCGCGGCTCGCCGACCCGCGAACCGGGCCCCTTGGCCGGACGCCCGCCGGTTGTGGCGATGTAGACGGTGCCGTCGTTGGGTCCCCATGCGGCGCTGCGGACGTAGAAGGACTCCTGGACCCGGCATGCCCGGCGGAACTCCCGAGAGGTCCAGCCGTTCAACGAGGCGTGCTTGCGACCGAGGTTGAGCATCGCGATCTGCTGGCGAGGCTTGCCGTTGATCGAGGTGAAGACGCCTTCGATCAGCATCCGGCTGCCCGCGTTGCTGCGCTGCGAGTTCCAGATGACCGGCATGGTGTTCGCGTAGTAGCCCGCGATCTGGAACCGGGCGTACTTGGTGGCCGCCCCGGTCCGGGGGTTCAGGCTCGCGAACAGGACACGCTTCGCGCCGTTGATCCGCGTGAACCGGCCACCGGCGAGTATCTGGCCGTGGCTGAACTGAAGGGTATCGACCTCAGCGTTCGCGGCGTGCCGGAAACCGGAGCGGATCTGCCCGGTGCGCGCGTTGAGAGCGACGATGTGCCGAGCCCGGACGCCGTTGACCTTGGTGAAACTGCCGCCCAGGTAAGCCGTTCCGCACTTCGGCCCGAAGACGATCGAGCGCACCTCGCCGTTGAAGCGCGGCGCCCAGTTCGTCACCGCGCCGGTCGTCATAGAGAAGCTGAATGCGTTGTACCGGTGGTAATGCGGCGCGGCGTCGCCGCCGCTGCCCTGCTGCACATCGCTGATCCTGCCGACGGCATACATGAGCTTGCCGCACGGCCGCAGATAGCGAACGTATTGGTTCGGCGTATCGGCCGACAGCCACGGTGTGTAGTCGGCCGGTGTCGTTCCGACTCGCGTCCCGGCCGCTCCGGCAGGCGAGACGGCCGGCAGTCCGACCACACCGGCGATCGTCGAAACCGCGGTCAATGCCGCAGCAACAAGCAATTTCTTTCCGCGCATCCCCGCGCCCCCCTACGAAAGCCACCCAATTGGGGCGGCTGCCCCCCGTCGCCCCATCACCGTACGGAAACGGACCCGAAATCTCACCCCCGCCGGCCTTGGCAACTTCACAGCCGGCTCGCCGAGGCTGCTACCGGGCCCCCCGGCTCGTGGCAACGCAGCGCCGGCGGGGCCGATTACGCGGCGTCCCCAGGAGGTCAGGCGGACTTTGCAACCATCGGTAAACAGGATATAAAGGCAGCGATCAATCGGCGAACGGGGGCGTCGTTTGGATTTCGCGGTATGCCGCCCCTTTGCCGGATACGGGGGATAGCCGCTCGACTTCTTGTCGGCGGCGCAACGGGGGTAAGGCGTGAAGTTCAGAATCCGCGCGCGTGTGTCGTTCGCCACTGTCGGCGTGCTCGTCGCCGCAACACTGGCCGCGACCGCCGCGGCGGGTGCGCCGGCGGCCGTCGCCGCTCAGCCGTCCGATCCCGGGCCGTCGAGCACGCAACTCCCGTCGGCCGTCCCGTCGGCGATCACGCCCGCGGTCAACGACGGCAAGGTGTACGGGATCGCCCAGACCGGCAGCACGATGGCCATCGGCGGCTCGTTCACGTCCGTGGGCGGCCAGGCGCGCCACCACTTCGCGGCGTTCGACAAGAACACTGGCGCGCTGTCGCCGATCGCGCCCGACCTCAACGGCGACGTCAACGCGGTCGTGCCCGGCCCGACGCCCGGCACGGTGATCCTCGGTGGTGCGTTCACCCAGGTGGGTTCCGCACCTGCACAGTTCCTCGCCGAGATCGACCTGACGACGGGCAAGCTCGTCAGCGGGTTCAACCCGCCCGCCTTCGACTACGGGTTCGTCAACGACGTCGTCCGGCGCGGCAATCACCTCTACGTGGCCGGAACGTTCAGCCGCGCCGGCGGCAAACCGCACGCCGGCATCGTCGAGCTCGACGCGACCACCGGCGCCATCGACGACTCCATGAACATCCAGTTCACGGGGCACCACAACGACTCCGGCAGCGGTGCGCAGGGCTGGATCGGCCCGTCGAACATCGACGTCACCAACGACGGCAAGACCATGGTGGTGATCGGCAACTTCAAGTACGCCGACGGCCTGCTGCGCGACCAGGCAGCGTTGATCGACCTGTCCGGCGCGACCGCCCAGGTTGCGCCGTGGGCGACCGACCGCTACTCGCCACTGTGCTTCAACTGGGCGTTCGACAGCTACGTGCGCGGCGTCTCGTTCTCGCCGGACGGCTCCTACTTCGTCATCAACGCGACTGGCGGCGGCAACCCTGGCACGCTGTGCGACGCCACCGCCCGTTTCGAGACCAACCTGACCGACACGGCCGCTCAGCCGACCTGGGTCGACGAGACCGGTGGCGACACCACGTGGGGCGTCACCCTCACCGACACGGTCGTCTACGTCGGTGGCCACAACCGGTGGAACAACAACCCGCTGGGCGTCGACCAGGCGAAGCCCGGCGCCGTGCCGCGACCCGGACTCGCCGCCCTGGACCCCGCGACCGGTCGCCCGTTCAGCTGGAACCCCGGCCGCAACCCGCTGGGCACGGCGGTCTACGCCATGCTCGCGACGTCCGACGGGCTGTGGATCGGGTCGAACACCGACTGGATCGGAAACCGCCAGTACAAGCGGCCGAAGATCGCCTTCTTCCCGTACACGGGCGGGTATGAGGCCGCCTCGACCGCCATCGCGGCGCTACCGGGAACCGTGTACGCCGCGGGTGCGACGAGCACGTCGCAGTCCAACGTCCTCTACCGGGTGGATGCGGGTGGACCGGTGGTCCAGGCGATCGACAACGGGCCCGACTGGGCGGCCGATTCCACCGACCCGAGCCCGTACCGGAACACCGGCAGCAACACGGCGACGTACAGCGCCGGTGCAGCCGAGACCGCCAACGTCCCGGCCTCGACGCCGAACGCGATCTTCAACACCGAGCGGTGGTCGCCGTCGGACAACCCGGCGATGCGGTGGGCCTTCGCTGTCCCTGCCGGTACGCACGTCGAGGTGCGGCTGTACTTCGCGAACCGGTGTACCTGCACCAGCGGTGCCGGCCAGCGCGAGTTCAACGTGGCGATCGACAACCAGACTGTGCTGCAGCACTACGACATCGTCGCCGACGTCGGCGATCAGACCGGCACCATGAAGTCGTTCTCGATCACCAGCGACGGCACGGTGAACATCGACTTCTCGCACTACGTCGAGAACCCGCTGGTCAACGGCATCGAGCTGATCAATCTCGACGCGCCTGCGCCGCCACCGAACTCGGCCGACTCACTGAAGACGATCTCGTTCGACGGCACCCACGCGAGCTCTGCGGATGCGTCGAACCAGTCCATCGACTTCGGCAACTGGCGCGGCGCGTTCCTGGTCAACGACACCGTCTACTACGGCTACACCGACGGTGCGCTGTATTCGCGCTCCTTCGACAACGGCACGTTCGGCCCGGCCCGCAAGGTCGATCCGTACAACGACCCGTACTGGTCGGACGTCGACACCAACGACGGCACCACGTTCCGCGGGGCGGTCCCGTCCCTCTATCCGCAGATGCCGAACGTCACCGGTATGACGTACTACCAAGGGCGGTTGTACTACACGCTGTACGGCGACTCGCACCTGTACTCGCGCTGGTTCCTTCCCGACAGCGGCATCCTCGACGAACGGACGCGCACCGAGTCGAGCAGCGTCGACTTCAGCGACGCGGACGGCATGTTCGTCGCCAGTGGAAAGCTGTACTTCGTTTCCAAATCAACCGGAAACCTCAACAGTGTGGCGTTTTCGGGCGGCACCGTTTCCGGAACGCCCACCACAGTGAGCGGACCGGCTGTCGACGGCGTCAATTGGCGAAACCGCGCGCTGTTCCTGTCCGGGCAGAGCGCGAACCAGGCGCCGAACGCGCAATTCGACTCCAACTGCAGCGACCTCAGCTGCACCTTCAACGGGTCGGCGTCCTCGGACCCCGACGGGAATGTGCAGTCGTACTCGTGGGACTTCGGCGACGGCACGGCGTCCGGCAGCGGCGTGAGCACCGGGCACACCTACGCGTCACCGGGCACCTACACCGTCACGTTGACGGTCACCGACGACGGCGGCCTGCAGAACTCGGCAACCTCGCACGTGACCGTCACCGCGCCGCCGCCACCGCCGGCCAGCGGCATCCAGTTCGTGGGCGCCGCCCACTCCGACGGCGGCAACACGAAGGTGGCGCGGCTGACCGTGCCGAGCGCAGCCGCTGCCGGCGACACCGCGGTGCTGTTCTTCACCCAGCCCTCCGCGGCCGCCTGGTCGGGGCCGACCGGCGTCTCCGGCTGGACCCAGCTGGACTCCTACGCCAACGGCACCCTGATGACCACGGTGTGGACCAAGGCGCTGGCCGATGCGGACGCCGGCGCGACCGTGCGGTTCGACTCTGCGAAGTACGCCCACGGCTCGGCGGAACTGGCCGTGTACTCCGGCGTGAACACCGCCGCGCCGGTGGCGTCGTTCGCCCATACCGGGGACGCGTCGGGCAGCAGCCACACGACACCGACCGCGACGGCGGGCTCCGGAGACTACGTGGTCTCGTTCTGGGCCGACCGAGCCGGCTCGGCGCGGACCTGGACGGCACCCGCTGGGCAGGCCACTCGCGACGCGTCACCGGACAGCGGCTCCGGCGTCACGGTCAACGGCCTGGTCACCGATCTCGGGACGGGCGCGAACGCCGGCAGCGTCGGCGGGTACACGGCGACGACGGATGCTGACACCGACCGCGCGAACATGTGGACGATCGTGCTGAATCAGCCACCGGCCGACCAGGGCAGCGGCGTCGCCTTCGTCGCCGCAGCGCACTCGGACGGCGGCAACCGCAAGGTGCAGACCGTCACCGTGCCCGGCTCGGCGAGTGTCGGCGACACTGCGGTCCTGTTGTTCGCGCAGCCGTCGGCGGCCACCTGGGCAGGCCCGACGGGCGTGTCCGGCTGGACGCTGCTGGACTCCTACACGAACGGCACGCTGGTGACTTCGGCATGGACCAAAACCGTCACGGCCGGCGATCTCGGCGCGACCGTCAGGTTCGACTCGAGCACCTACGCGCACGGGTCGGCCCAACTCGCCATCTACTCGGGTGTCGACCAGAGCGCGCCCGTGGCGGCCTTCGCGCACAGCGGGGACGCGTCGGGCACGAGCCACACGACGCCGACGGTCGACGCCGCCGCGGGCGACTACGTGGTGTCGTGGTGGGCGGACCGATCGGCATCGGTGCGCACCTGGACCGCCCCCGCGGGCCAGGTGGTGCGCGACGCGTCCCCGGACACCGGGAGCGGAGTGACGGTGAACGGTCTGGTCACCGATGCCGGAGCTCCGGCGGCCGGCGGCACAGTGGGCGGTTACACGGCGACGACGGATGCCGGCACCGATCGCGCCAACATGTGGACGATCGCGCTGAAGTCGGCCTGATCTCGAGCACTTCTGGAAGTTGATGATCGACATGCTGACCCGCCGCATGGGCTGCGCGGCCCTGGTGCTCGCACCTGTTGTCGCTCTGGCAGCCTGCACGTCCGGGTCGGCCGGTGCACCGCAGGCGCTGCGCACGCCCGTAGCGGCGCCGAGCACGTCGACGGCATCGCGCGGCGCAGCGACACCTTCGGTGCGCTCGGCGGCACCGACGCCGGCGCGCGGCACGCACCGGCCGGCGGGTACCGGCGGGCCGCCTGCCGGCCACCGCTCGGGGCGCCCGGCGCCGTACCCCACGCCGGGCACCGGCCCGGCGGCGCTGAAGGACCAGACCTCCGTGCTCGACGCCTTGCCGGGGAACGCCTCGGGCGCGTGCGCGGTTGTCGGCAACCGGCGCGACGTCCGGTCCGGGGGCGTGGCCGCCGGCAACTTCGCCGCGGCACGGCGTTCGTTCGCGAAGCAGTACCGCAAGACCGAGGTGCCCGAGATGAACATGTACGTCATCCCGCGCACCGCCGTCGGGAACCACCGGGTGCGGGTCATGATCGACCCGCTCGGACGCGGGCCGACAACGACGGCCGCCTCGACCCAGGTCGAGCAAGCCGATGCGGCGCGGTACTTCGCGCTAATGCTGCCGATCGAACGGCCGGGCACGTACCGGCTGACGATGCGGTCCGCCGGCGGCTCAGGGTGCTTCAATGTGTCCTTCTCGGCCTGACCCGGACGGCGGGTGGGGTCTCGCGCAGCGGCACGCATTCGGCGTTTGCGCAACGGTGGACGACAATGAGGTCATGCTCGACGGCAGCCGGTACGTGTTCGTCGGCGGCCTGCATCGGAGCGGGACCACGCCCCTCGCGCGGCTGCTCGCCGAGCATCCCGAGATCAGCGGGCTGAGCGGCACCGGCGTCGCCGAGGACGAGGGTCAGCACCTGCAGGACGTGTACCCGCGGATCCGGGCCCACGGCGGCATGGGCCGCTTCGCGAACGCCCCCGCGGCGCATCTCACGGCGGAGTCGGCGTTGGTCAGCGACCGCAACGCGGCGCGCCTGGTCGAGACCTGGGAACCGTACTGGGATCTGCGCAAGCGTCTGCTGCTGGAGAAGTCCCCGGCGAACATGATCATGGGTGGGTTCCTGCAGGCCCTCTTCCCGGGCTCGGCCCTCATCGTGGTGATGCGGCATCCGCTCGCCGTCGCACTCGCGATGCAGAAGTGGAATCCGCTGATCGTCGCCCGGAACGGCCGGCGCCGCGTGAGCCTGGCGGGCCTGGTCGCGCACTGGCTGCACGCGCACGAGCTACTGCGCCGCGACGCCCCGGGCCTGACCCGGCTGCGGGTCCTGCGCTACGAGGACCTCGTCGCCGCACCGCACGCCGAACTGTCGGGGATCGCAGAGCTGCTCGGCCTGTCGAGCCCGCTCGCGGCCGATGCCGTGCGACCGGGCATGGGCGATCGCTACCAGCGGCAGTGGGACGCGATGGCCACCGGTAACCCGATCCAGCGGCACGTGCGCCGCACCATCGAAACCCGCTTCGGCGACGCGATCGCCGAGTACGGCTACGACATCCGGCGCATCGGTGAGGCGCTCCCGCTCGCCCGTACCCCGTTCGGCGTTCCGTGAGCCGGCCGGCGCAGACCCGTCCGCAACCCGGCGCCGGCGCCGGGCACTCGGAGATGCTCACGCGTATGGCCCGCGGCAGCACCGCGAGCCTTGTCGGTGCGGCGATCACCGCGGTGTGCACGTTCGCGGTCGCGGTCGCCGTGGCGCGGGGACTGTCGCGCGCGGACGCCGGCGTCTTCTTCACGGCCACCTCGCTGTTCCTGCTCGCCACCTCGGTGGGGCAGCTCGGTACCCAGACCTCACTGGTGTATTTCCTGTCCCGGGCCCGCTCGCAGCGGCGTACCAGCGCCATAGATGCGTATGTGCGGATCGCCGTGCGTCCCGTACTCGCCGTGGCCGTGGGAATGGCGGTGCTCACCTTCGTGCTCGCCGGGCCGTTGGCGCGGCTCATCGCCGGCGATTCGGCCGGGCAGACCGCCACCTACCTGCGTGTCCTGGCGATCTTCGTGCCTGTGGTGGCGTTCGAGATGGCCACACTGGCGGCAACCCGCGGGCTCGGCACGATGCGCCCGTACTCGATGATCGAGCAGATCGGGCGTCCGGTGCTCCAGCTCGTGCTCGTCGTCGTGGCCGCGTTGGCGGCCGGGACCACGGCGGTGAGCTGGGCCTGGTCACTTCCGTATCTGGCGGCGGCACTGCTCGCGCTGCGGTCGTGGCGGCGGCTGCGGCAGGCCTATGCGCCTCGCGCCGCCAGTGACGCTGATAGTGACGCCGACAGTGGCGCCGACAGTGGCCTCGACAGCGGCGCCGACAGGAACGGGCGAACGGGGACCGCCGAGACGCCGAGCACGCGGGAACCGACCTACCGGGAGTTCTGGGGCTTCTCGGTCCCCCGCGGGCTGACGAGCGTCATCCAGATGCTGCTGCAGCGCCTGGACATCGTCCTGGTCGCGGCGCTGGCGGGCACCGTGGACGCGGCGATCTACGCCGCCGCGACCCGGTTCATCGTCGTCGGGCAGCTCGGCACCAACTCGCTGACGCTGGCGACGCAGCCGCAACTGGCCGAGAAGCTCGCCGCCGGTGACCGGCGCGGCACCAACGCCGTCTACCAGACGTCGACGACCTGGCTGATCCTCGTGACCTGGCCGGTGTACCTGACACTGATCATGTTCGGAGGCCCGCTGCTTTCGCTGTTCGGCCACAGCTACACCACGGGCCGAGAAGCGATCCTGATCATCGCGCTCTCGATGCTTGTCTCGACCGGGCTCGGCATGGTCGACACCGTGCTGGCGATGGCCGGGCACATCTCGTGGAACGTCGGCAACGCACTGCTCGCACTGGCGACGAACATCGGCCTCGACCTCTGGTTGATCCCGAGCCACGGCATCGTCGGTGCGGCTATCGGCTGGGCGGTGGCGATCGTCGTGCGCAACGTCGCGGCCGCCACCCAGGTGGGACTCGCGCTTAAGTTCCACCCGGTGGCGCGGTGCACCGCCACGGCCGTGAGCCTCTGTGTCGCGAGTTACCTGGTCGTCCTCGGCCTGTTCCGGCTCGTGCTGGGCGCGTCGGTCACCGGGTTGGTGACCGGCCTGGTGTGTGCCACCGCATGCTTCGCCGTCGGCCTGTGGGTGTTGCGCCGTCCGCTGCGGATCGACGCGTTGGCGGGCCTGCGGCGGCGCAGGCCCGTGGCCGCTCCCGCCCCGGTGGTCGGGCGCGCAGGCGCGGCCGAGGCGAGGCACGCCGAAGCGCTCGGGGTCCCGATCTCGCCGGCCGGCAGCCCCGAGCTGGGCCCGTGATTCGGCCCGAGGTCGCAGTCCGTCAGCGGCGAGCGCCGGCCGCGGGGCGTCGGCGGGTCTCCTGGACGCTGAGCACCGGATCGAGCCAGTCGTCCAGCCGGCTCATCCGGGTCCGGCCCCGCTCGGCCTCGCGGTCCTCGAGGTAACGGACCGCGATCTCCAGGGCGTAGAGCCATACGCCCAGTTCGGCGGGCGCCGCGCCCGCCGCGCCGACCGCGCCGTTTAGGTCGCCCGGCAGCTTCCGGTCGAGCTGCGCGTGAGCCCGCGCGAATGCCTCCACGATGTCGGCCCGGTGCAGCACGACCGATTCCTGGACGGCGAAGTGCACCGCGTCGAAGCCGACCGGCACGTCGCAGGCGAACTTCTCCCAGTCCCACACCAGCAGTCGATCGCCCGCGATCGTCATGTTCCACGGCGCCCAATCGCCGTGCGAGCAGCCGAACTCGACGGAGACGTCGCCGGCGCGGGTGGCGAGAACCTCGGCCGAACGCTCGATCCGCTGCGCGGCCGCGCCGGCGGGAAGGGCACGCAGCCGGCGGCGGAACTGCTGCCAGTAGGAACTGGCGGTCAGCGGCGAGGTGACCACTCCGAGGGCGCGCGCCAGTTCGTCCGCGCCGCGGGCCACTTCGGGTCGGTCGCTGTGCGCCGGTTCGCCGCGCCGTAGCGCGCTCTGGAGCAGCAGTCCGTTGCCCCGCCAGTCGCCGTGGTGCAGGATCTGCGGCAGACCGATCGAGGTCAGCTCGGAGCCGGTCAATCGCTGCACGGCGGCCGCCTCGGCCGTCAGCAGCGATCGGGTGAACGCGTCGACGCCGACCTTCGCGTAACCGACCGCGCAGCCCCGCTCGTCGATGACCTGCAGGACGGGTTTGCGCACGGCACGCGGCGGAGTGACGAACAACGCGACCCGCACCGGGCGCCCGCAGATCTCGCTGAGCCGTTGCTCGATGTCGTCCCGCTCGGCTCCAAGAGCGTCGGTGACGTGCATCCGGTACGGGTACACGCTGCCCAGACCGACGCGGAGCCCGGCCGCCAGCACGGCCAGCATCGCGCGCTGACGGCGGGAACCGCCGGTGTTGTAGCTCCGCACCGCCTGTGCCGCCGTCCGGTTCGGTCGTGACGGAACGAGCAGCTTCGGATTGGCGGGCGTCGGAACCACCGCGTAACTGCGCACCCGCGCGTGCGGACCGCGCGGTCGGCGGCCGAACGTGATCCGGGCCGGGGCGGGCCAGAGAAGTTGCCCGGTGTCGGCCAGATACCTGCGCTGGCTGGGCATGCCGTCGCCGGCACGCCGCCGGTCGAGGGCAGTCAGGAGCCGCCGCCCGAACTCGCCGGCTTCCGCGTGGCGTACGCCGCTTCCTTCTCGGCGGCCGCGGTCGGCGCCTGCGCTCCCTGCGCCGCACCGGGGCGCTCCGGCGCCGCGGGCGAGACGGTGCCGGACGGACGCGGGCGCTGCGGGCGCCGGGGCAACGTTCGGATCAATACGCCGAGCACCGGAACCTCGAAGCGGGCGGAGGTCTCCGCGGCGGCGCTCACCTGCTCGTGGGTCGTGCGCTCGTCGGTCGCCACGAGAAGGGTCGAGCGTGCGACACGCAGCACCGACGACCCGTCGCCCGTCAGCGGTGAACGCGCGGCGATGAGAACGTAGTCGGCGTCCTGGGCGATCTCGTGGACGAGCCGGCCGAACGCCGAGCTGGAGAGACGCTCGCGAGCGCCGAGCGGGTCATGGCCGCCGGGCAGGACGTGGATCCCCTTCGCGTGCACGAGCAGCGAACGCGCATTCGCGGGATCGGCGAGCAAGGCGTCCGACAGCCCGTTACGCGGTTCCGGCAGACCGATCCGTTCGGCGACCGACATCTGCGCCAGGCTGGCGTCCACGACGACGACGCTGTACTGCGCGGCAGCCAGGCTGCGGGCGAGTTCGACGGTGATCCCGGTGACCGATTCGTCCTCGGAGACCGGGCAGACGGCCAGCACCGCCGGTGACGGCACCGAGGCGAGCAGACCCACGCGGGCTCGCCGGACGGCATCGTCGAAGATGCTGTCGGCATCGCCGGGCTTCGTCCGGTGGTCTCGAGCGTGCGGGACGGGCAGCACGGCGAGCAGCGGCAGGCCGCAGACGGAGCCGTACACGTGCCGGGACGAGATCTCGTCGCGGCGACGGTAACGCCAGAGCGCGAACGCGGCACTCGCCAGGAAACCGACGATGGCGCCCGCGATCGCGAACCCGATGGTCGTCAGGGTCGCGCCGCTCTTCGGCTTGTTCGCAGGTACGACCACCGACCCGGGATGGGTGTCCATCGCCGCGGTGTCGCTGAGCTGGGACTGCACGGTCGCGAGCTTGGTGGCGTAATGGTCCTGCGCGACCGAGGCGCCCGGCGGTGGGTTCTGCTGCTGAGCGGTCTTCGTCGCCTGCGTGAGAAGCTGCTCGATCTTCTTCTCCTGGTTCGACAGCGACCTCAGCTCGGCGCTCTTGATTCCCTGGGCCTGGCCGGCCCGGTAGGCGAGGAAGGCGTTGGCATAGGCAGTTGCCAGTCGTCTGGCATTGCTCGGGGACGCAGCGGTGTAGGAGATGGTGATCAGCGTCGTGTTTACCGGCACGGTGCCGGTGACCGACGCCGATGCCGGCGTCAGCGAACTGTGCGTGTTCTTGTTGACGAGTCGCGTGACGGGCAGCGAGTCGACCAGATTCGCCTCGGTCTGCAGGGCCACAGCGGTGTTCTGATCGTTGGCGGCGACGTCGGGGGAGAACGCATTACCGACCAGCGGGCGGATCTGGAGTGTGGCGCTCGAGGTGTAGGAGTGTCCGCGAAGCGAGGCGTAGGCGAGCGCGAGCACGGCGACGACGAGGGTCGTCGCGATGATGCCGCGCCGATAGTGCCGGACGGCGCTCGACCACGCACCGGTCGAGGCGTCCTCGCGCGGAATATTTTCTGTCACTTCGATCTTCCCCCCGAACCCGTCGATTCCGTTCTCAGCTTAAGCGGCGCTGGCGCGCCGCGTCTCTCGTCGATCACCACGACACCGCGGATCCGACCGCCACATCTTTCGACATCGGCACGCACGCCGTTGATGTGACGAGTTCGCGTGCGTGGGCTCACCATGATCGCTACCTCCGACCCGATCCGTGTCGGGGTTCCGGCGGCCGATCGCAATTCGCCGGCGGCGCGGCGAAGGGCAGGCTCGTCTGCGGCGGGCAGCAACGTGGCGCCGTCGATCGACGACAGGGAGCCGTCGGTCTGCAGGACGCCGCCCTGCTTCGCGTCGGGGGGCGCGACCCGCAGGAGCACCGGCAGGTCGACGAGCTCGGCGTGGGTGTTGACCCGTCCCACACGCCGGCCGACCCGGCGCCGGACGAGCGCGATGCCGATACCGGTTGCCAGGCCGATCATCAGTCCGCTCACGACCGACTCGAGCCATACCGTGCCATCGCTGTAGGGACGCGAGATCTTCACGACCTCGCCGGCCGGCGGTTGATTCCTGCGGAGGTAGGAGATCTTGCCGCCGATGGCATCGGCGTCGGCCTGCAACTCAGTCAGATGTCGCTGAGCGTTCGACGCCGCGCGTCGCCCGGAGAAGTGGGCCGGCCCCCAGGCCGCCATATTCGTCATGATGGCCCGGCGCTGGTTGCGCAGATCGGTGATCTCGCCCTCCTGCTCCTGGATCAGCTGATCCGTGCGCGCGGCCAGGAGTGCAGAACCGGCAGCTTGCGCCGCTCGTACCGCGATCGCCGGGCTCAGGTCGACGACGTGCACCTGCAGCAGGCGGGTGTTCGGCGTAGCGGTGACCGACACTGCAGGATCGTTGGCGGCCACCGGACGCCCGATGACCCGCGCGACCGCGGCCCGCACGCTGGGGGAATGGACGAGTGCTGCGACCGTGTCGAGGGACTGGGCACGTTTCGTGCCGGCGACTGCCGCGGGCGCCTGCGGCACGAGGATCGTGGCGGCCGCCGTGGACTTCACGCCCCGCATCGACTGGAGAGCGAACCCTGCGCCGGCGCCGAGCACGACGCACACCGTGATCAGCGTGGCGTTCGTGCGGACGAATCGGCGATAGCTGCTCAGCGGGACCGCTCCGCCCGCCGCCGGTGCGGCGCGCGGGGCTGCGTCCTGCCGTGCGCGCCAGATCAACCCGACGGCTGCGAAGATCGACACCTCGGCCATCGAGATCGAGTCGTAGACGACCATCGTCGCCAGGTGTGCGGTGATGACGAGGACGCCGGCAGCCGCGTAGGCCGACTGCAGTCGTAGCCCGCGGACCAGGTTCGACAACAGGAACCAGCAGTACAGCAACAGGCCGATGATCCCGGCGCTGAACACGACCAGCCACAGCTGTCCCTGCGTCCCGAGCGCGGGCGGGGTGCACAGGCTGCAACTGGCGGTGTCGCCGCCCGCGATGGAGTAGAAGCTGCCGGCGACGTTGCGAGTCGTGCCGAAACCGATGAACGGAGAGCCGTTCCAGACGCTCGTCAGCGTCAGCTGGCCGAGGTTTGCGCGCCCGGCGTTGCTCGAGGCGGTGTCCAGCCGGGAGAAGATCGGCGCGCCTAGCGGTGTGGCCAGGAGGAGCACGGCGCCCACCACGCCCGCCGTGGCGATCACTGCCAGCTGCCGGAACCGGTTCAGCAGGACCGCACGGACGCCGATGATCAAGACCATCATGACGAGGGCCAGCCATAAACCGCGGTTCTGTGACTCGATGATCGCGTACGCGGCGGCGAGTAGCACGAACGGAGCAGCCCGGCGGTGCCAGCCGGCGTCACGGCGCAGCCAGCCCACACAGAAGAAGGGCAGCAGGCACGCGATGTTGAGGCCCCAGATGTTCGTGTACGCGAACGGGGCGCTGGTGCGCGGGTTGAGCACGCCGTCCACGGTGTACAGCTGGGCGACGACCGGATGGATCGTGTCGTGGACGAACGCCACTTGGCGGAGGTGGTGGGGGAGCAGGAGCTCGACGGCCGACGGGAAGTCGAGCGTCGGCCACAACGTCCCCAGCAGACCGCCCGCCGTCACGGTGACGAACAGCCAGCCGAACTCGCGGGCGATGCGGCGGTTGGAGAGCCACGGCCGCATGTTGTAGACGTAGATCGCCGTGACGGTCGCCGCGAGATACCAGGCGAACCGGAACGCGAAGGTGAAGTAGCGGCTGGACGACGGACCCGGCACGGCCCCCGGCGCGTCCAGTTGCAGCACGAAGACGCCGGCGAGGACCCAGGCGAGGAACAGCAGCCAGACCCCGAACCCGCGTACCACGAGCGGACGTCGGCGATGACGCAACTGCCACGCCATGACTGCCGCGGCCAGCAGCGGAGCGACCTGCGCGAGCCCCAGCACCCACCACAGCGGGTAGCCGAGCAGCAGGGCGGTCAGCGGCCAGCCCGCCGGCAAGGACCGGCGGCGTGTTCGAACGCGCCGCCCGGTGGGGACGAGCACGGTCGGAGGCCGGCGCGTGCCGGAGGTCGGCACCAGGACGTCGGACGTCACGGCACCCCCTCCTCGACCGGCAAAAACGAGCGGTGTCAAAATTGCGTCAGATCACTGTATGCTCGCCCCGGCGTCCCGGGTGGGGAAGCCCGTAAACGCTCAGGATGTGGTCAGCAAAATTCGCCGGGGGGCACGAGTGGCTGACGTAATTGTCGTTTTCCTCGTATGGTTCGCGGTCGTCGCGCTGCTCTGCGCCGTGGCCATAGCTCGCGCCGACCGGTGGCGCGCGCCGCGCTGGGCGCACTCGTTGGGCGCTCGGTTGGCCGCCTACGGCCGCGGTTCGGTCGCCACGATCGGCAGGCCGGCCACCGGCATCGTGGTCGCGCTGGCCGGGTGGTCCGTCGTGATCATCGCCGGCTGGCTGCTCGGCGTTGCGGCACATCGGCTGCAGAACGCTGTCGACTGGCCCTGTTTCCACTGGTGGCAGGATCACTACTTGACCGGTTCTTGGCATCGGGTCTGGTGGACGCTGACCAACATCGGCTCACCGACGGTCACGCAGATCCTGACCGTCGCCGGCGCCGTACTGCTCGCAGCGCTGTACTACGGCAAGCCGCAGTGGTGGGCGCCGCCGATCATCCTGCTCGTCAGTTACCTGGCTGAGAAGTACTCGCAGACGATCCTCAAGCTCGTCGTCAACCGCGGTCACCCGCCGACCACACACGGAACCTGGCCCTCGGGCGGGATGGGCCGGCTGATCGACGTCTACGGCCTGATCATCTACTTCGTGATCCTCAGGTTCTGGCCGCACTCGCGCCGTGCCTGGGCGTACGGAGGCTCGTTCCTGGCGCTGGCCGCGTCGGTGCAGGCCTACGCCCGCCTCAACAATCTGGAGCACTGGACGACCGACGTCGTGGGCGGCGCCGTGTACGGGTTGTTGCTACTGCTGACCTTCGTGCTCGCGCACCGGGCGCTCATGGCCGCGACAATCGTTGCTCCGCCGGCGCCCGGCGAGACCGCCGCACCTGCCGAGCCGGACAAGCCGAAGCTCACGGTCTGACGGCGAACGGCGAGCTGTGCAGCGCCTGCGCCAGAGCCTGGACGATGCGCGGGTGCTGGTCGAAGCCGTAGCGGCAGCGGTCGATCCCCGGGCGGTCCCAGAGCCCGATGGCCTGGATCTGCGGGTGCGCCTCCAGCACCGAGGCCATTTGCCCGTACCACTCGGCTGCCGCTTCGACGCCCGCGCCGAACAGCGCTGATCCCGCCTCGCTGATCATCATTGGCTTGTGGATGTCGATGCCCGCCTGGGCGCCGTGACTCTGCAGCCATTGGTAGAACGGCAGCGCCGACTCGGCGAACGAGCGCACGTGCCTGACGTCGGGTGAGCCGGTGCGGCATCCGTTGGGGCTGTAGGCCTCCCAGCTGATCCAGTCGACGTACGCGTTGCCGGGCCAGAACCGCGCCGCGAACGCCGCTGCCCCGGGCTGGCCGGTGACGACCCACACCCAGATGACGTTGTGCGCGCCCGCCGACTCGAACAGCTGATGTACGTGGCGCCAGGCTGCAATGAACTGCGCTGGGCGTCCCTGCACGGCGTGCGCCGGCTGATCGGGTTCGTGGTCGAACGTGACGAACACCGGGGCGTGCAGCGAGGCGATGCCTTCGGCCTGTGCTCGCAGCGTGGCGTCATAGGCGCCGGCGGCGACCTTCGACCACGGCACGCGCCGCTCGGTCTTGCCACGGATCCGGGCGTCGATCGAGATGTGCAGCAGCCGGCCGGAGCGCACCACAGCACGTTCCTCGGGTGTCGGGATCGCATCGTTGAGATCGTGGAACCGGTAGGTCATGTCCACCCGGCGGCCGAGCAGCGTCTGGACGCGTAGGAGCCGGCTCAGCGTGTTCGGGTCCGTCGCGACGCCGAGCAGCGGCCCGCATGGCGAGGCAAGCCGGGAGGCGAAGGCCACGATGCGCGCGGAGACGCAGCGCACCCGGGGCGCGTTCGACCCGGGCCGCGCGGAGACCGCGATGGTGATCACTGTGGCCGCTACCAGCACCGAACCGATCAGCGCCATGGCGCGCCGCTTCGTGAACCCGTTCGCCGTCACGGAACAATCGTGCCTTGGCGGTGGTGACCGTGTCGCTGCCCCGCCGGTACGAATCGCAAAACGAGAGGACGCAGGGTGAGCGTGTCAGCGAGCAACCGCGCGGACCGTCGGCCGATCCTCGTCACCGGCATGCCCAGATCGGGGACGACGTGGCTGGCCCGGCTGCTGGCGAGCGCCCCGGGAACCGCACTCGGCGGGCGGGAGCCGATGAACCCCCGCGGGCGGCAGTACGCGCTCGCGCACACGCTGCCCGGCTGGGTGGAGCTGACCGCACCGACCTCACGCCAGCGCAGGGCGCTGCGGAGTGCCTACCACGGCTACAACCCGCTCGTGTTCAGCCGGTACGGGCGCCGGCAATGGGCCGCACCGCTGCCGTGGACGCGGCTGGTGGTCAAGGATCCCTTCGCGATGCTCTCGGTACCGGCGGTCCGCGAGGTCACCGGAGCTTGCGCCGTCCTCCTCTATCGGCACCCCGGTGCGGCGCTGGCGAGTTATCGGCGAATGGGTTGGTCGCCCGACGTCGCCGAACTGCAGCCGGTGCTGCGTGATCACCGGCGCAGGCTGGGCATCGCGAGCGGAGCACCCCTCGTCGCTGTCGACGAGCGCGGCGAGGCCGAGGCGATGGGACGGTTCTGGGCCGCGCTGTACGAGATGGCGCTGGACAACGTCGCGGATCTCGAGGATGTCGTCGTCGTCTCGCACGAGGAGATCGCGAGTGGTGGTCCGACTGCGGGCCGCCGCCTGTTCGGCGCGCTCGGGCTGCGCTGGTCATCGGCGGCCGAGGCGGAGCTCGCCGGCGCCCGGGCCGATTCGGCGCCGGCCGATGCGCCGGCCGACGACCGGAACCTGCACAACCTCGACCGCGCCCCCGGCGAGGTCGCCGCCGCGTGGCGCAAACACGTCTCGCCCGACGAGGTGGCGGTGATCGAGGCGGTCACCGCCGAGGTGCGTGGCCGGCTCGACGCGGAGCGGCTGGCGCTGGTCGCGCCCTGACCCGGACGACCCGTCAGAGGCTCCGCCAGGCCGGTTGCCGACCCAGCAGGTCAGCGAGCTCGTCGTCCCAGGGGCGGTAGTGCTCGGTCAGATAGGCGCGAGCGTCCGCGGGCATGCTCGCCGACGGCCGGGCGTTGTACTGCACGAAGGTCGGCGGCTGCCACGGGGTCAGGTCGAGGAACTCGACGAGCGCCTGGAACTGTTTGGCCGGATCGGCGAAGAACGCCTCCGAATCCATGATGTGCACCTGCTCGCGCGGGAAGTGCTCGAACACCCGGCGAAGCTGCTCGGCGAACTGGCCGCGGCGCCGGTAGGAGTGGTGGCGGTGAGCGAAGCTCTCGTACCGCGGGTCGGCCAGCCGCTCGAGCTCGCCGGCAAGCCGCTCGTCCTCCAGCTCGAGTGCGCGGCGGAAGTCCGGTTCGGTTTCGAACCCGCGCGCGAACTCGTGCTTATACGCCGAGAACGCCCGCTCCACGGGGTTCCGCAGCATCGCCACCAGCTTGACGTCGGGGAGGTCCCGGGCCAGCCGCTCGACCGCCAGCGGATGGAACATGTAGTAGGTGCACGCCTCGAAGGCGACTGGCCCCCCATGCCGCGTTCTACGCCAGGCCGCGGCACCCGCCAACGGGAACCGGGACCGGTACCAGCTCGGCCCCTTCGCGTAATGCAGCGTGTAGTAGTCCGTCCCCTTGTCCACGGGCGGACGCACTACCTGCGGGTGAGCGGCCAGCGTCTTGAAGATCGTCGTAGTGCCACACCGCTGGCCGCCGATCACGACGAAGGAAGGTTGCATGCGCCACCGCGCGGTCGGCCGGGCAGCGCCGAGATAGATGGCGCGGGCCAGCGGCTGCACCGCAGGCGGAACGAGTCCTCTGGCGTTCATGGCTTCCTCTCCCACGGCGCGTGCCTTGGTGAAGGGCAGACGTACGGCGGGGTCAGATGCCGTGCCCTCTGCGATTGAGTTGCTCGACGACCCAACCGGCGGGCAGACCAGCGGTGACCAGTAGGGCGATGACGGTACGCGGTTCGCGCCAGTTCGCGCGGACGGCCTTGCGCGCCCAACCCAGCGCGGCCGACCGGTGACCCAGTGCGGCGTGGCCGAACGCCAACTTGCCGAGCAGGATGCCGATACCGCGACGGTCTGCGCGGAACTCGGGGTGGTGGTTGATCAGCCATTCGTGCGCCAGGTTCTTGTCCGCCCAGGCCTGGTTGAAGTAGGAGCTCTGGCCCCACTGCACGTCGACCAGGGGCTCGTCGATGTGTTGGATCGGACGGCGGCGTGCCGCGCGGATGAGCAAGTCCCAGTCCTCGGCCATACTATTCGGTATGGTTTCGTCGACGAGGCCGAACCCGTGCAGCATCGCCTCCCGGCGGAAGACGAACGACGACGGGTGCAACGCCGCCATCCGCGACCGGGCGAGGTCCGCGATCGTGACGTGGTCCTTGTGGGCGAGCCGTACCGTCGCCCGTTCGTCGTAGCGCACCCGCATCGCAGTGGTGACGAATTCGCTGGCGGGTTCCGCCGCGAAGCGGCGCAGCTGTGTCGACAACTTTCCGGGAAGCCAGACATCGTCGTCGTCGCAGAAGGCGATCAGTTCGGTGTCCAGAGACAGCACCCCGGTGTTGCGGGCTCCGGCCAGACCGGGCGTGCGTTCGTTGCGCAACACCTTCACCGAGCGCCCGGGGGTCTCGCGGGCCAGGTCGTCGTCGGGTTCGTTGCGGTCGAACACGAGGGCGACCTCGATCGGCCCGTCATATTCCTGGTCGAGCACCGACGTCAGCGCACGGCGCATCAGCGCCGGTCGGTTGTGTGTCGCGATGACGACCCCGACACCAGGTGCATTCGGTGACATTCTTCCCCCGCGCAGTACTGCCGCCGGGAGTAAGCCCGGCCAGCTGTGTGGTCAGTGTAAGACGTCGCAGGGCAGAGCGACATCCCTTGACATCCACCTCACATCACTGCTCGTAAGATGAGCATTAACTTGTCGGCTGAGCTGGTGCGTTCCTGCGTACTGGCCGACCGGCAGGAATGTCGACATCGGGGGAGTCGTCATGGCACGGTGTGCGCTACTAGTGGCGTCGTCCGGCGGTCATTTGGAAGAACTGTTCCAAATGCGTGCGTCGTTGGTGGAACCGGACGTCCCGGTTGTCTGGGTGACCGCAGACTGCCTGCAGAGCCGCTCCGTGCTCGCCGGCGAGCAGAACGTCGTCTACCTTCCGCGCGTCGACAGCCGCGACTACGTGGCCCTGTTCCGTGTACTCATTCCCGCCTTGCGTCTGCTCGTGCGGCATCGGCCGCGTGCCGTCTACAGCACCGGTGCGGCGGTGGCGCTCGCGTTCCTGCCGTTTGCGTGGCTCGTGGGCGCGCGGGCGACCTATGTCGAGAGCGCTGCGCGGACCAGCGGGCCGTCGCACACCGGCAAGATCCTCAGCGCGTTGCCCTGGATCAGGCTGCGCACCCAGTACCGCGGCTGGGCCGGCACGAGGTGGCAGTACGCCGGGTCCGTGTTCGACGGTTATGAACCGGTGCGTGTCGAGCGGCCCGACCCACGTGTTCGCAAAGTCGTCGTCACGCTGGGTACCCAGGAGAACTTCCCGTTCGTGACCTTGGTCGAGCGGCTCAACCAGATCGTGCCACCCGGCACCGAGGTGCTGTGGCAGATCGGCGGCGGGTTCCCGCCCGACGCCCGACCCCAGGGCGCGCGCGAGAGCGTGCCGATGGCCGAATTGTGCGCGTGGGTGAACGACGCAGACGCCGTCATCGCCCACGCCGGCGTCGGGTCGGCGTTGACGCTGCTCGAACAAGGCTTCACGCCCCTGCTCGTGCCCCGAAGCGCCGACCGCGGCGAGCACATCGACGAGCACCAGCGGCTGATCGCGGACGAACTCGAAGCGCGCGGGCTCGCAGTCACAGCGGAGGCAGACCGGCTGACCTGGGCCGACGTCGTGCGCTCGACCTCCACCCGGGTGCGGCCACTGCATCGGCTGCCCTCCTCGCTGTCCGGCCAACCGGACGCTTTCACGGCGCACGACCGGCTGGACATGTCGACGTTCACGTCCGGCGCGGCCTGACGCCGGTCGCGTCGGGGCGCGGACCGCGCGTGCCCGGCGGCGACCTACGCTGGTACGGAACGCCCGCCCCGTCTTCGGAGCGGGCTGATCGTGCTGCCTTCGAGAGGTTGTTCCGTGTCTTTGTCCGCGCTGCTGAGCGCAGCCTCGGCCGATCCCGCCCTGGAATCGGTCGGAGCCGCGGCCGATGCGCCGTCGCTCACCGTCAGCGGTCCATCGGCCGTCGCGCCGCTGGTCATCGCGGCGAGCGCGCGCAGCGGCCGAACCGTCCTCGCCGTCACCAGCACCGGCCGCGAGGCCGAAGACCTCGTCGAGGCGCTGCGCTGCCTCGTTCCCGCCGACGAGGTCGCTCTCTACCCCGGCTGGGAGACGCTGCCCCACGAGCGGCTCTCGCCACGCGCCGACACCGTTGGGCAGCGGCTCGCGGTGCTGCGCCGGCTGGCGCACCCGTCACCGGACGACCGCACCGCAGGGCCGCTGTCGGTCGTCGTCGCGCCGGTTCGTTCGCTGCTGCAGCCGCAGGTTCCGAACCTCGGCGAACTGACACCCGTTGAGCTGCACCCCGGCGACACCGGGGTCGAGCTGACGGACGTCGTCACCGCGCTGGTGGGGGCGGGGTACGCGCGCGGCGAACTGGTCGAGAAGCGCGGCGACTTCGCCGTGCGCGGCGGCATCCTCGACGTCTTCCCGCCGACCGAGGAACACCCGCTACGGGTGGAGTTCTGGGGCGACGAGGTCGAGGAGATCCGTTACTTCAAGGTCGCCGACCAGCGCTCGCTCGAGGTCGCACCGCACGGCCTCTGGGCGCCGCCGTGCCGCGAGCTGCTGCTCACCCCGCAAGTACGCGAACGCGCCGCGGCGCTGCTGGGCGAACATCCGGAACTCGCCGAGCTGCTCGAGCCGCTCAGCCGCGGCGAGTCCGTCGAAGGCATGGAGGCACTCGCGCCGGTCCTCGTCGACGACCTGCGCTTGGTGCTGCACGACTTGCCCGAGGGCGCGCGGGTGCTGCTGTGCGATCCCGAGCGGGTGCGCACCCGCTCGGCCGATCTCGTGCGCACCTCGCAGGAGTTCCTCGAAGCGTCCTGGGCCGCCGCGGCCGGAGGCGGGACAGCACCGGTCGATCTTGCCGCGGCGTCGCTGCGCGGGCTCGACGAGGTCCGCGACGAGGCGCACGAGCTCGGCATTCCGTGGTGGGGCGTCACCGCCCTGACCTCGGACGCCGAGGGCGCCGTGGCGAGCGGGTTCGACGAAGCGCCCCGCTACCGCGGTGACCTCGAAACCGCGCTGCGTGACCTGAAGCAATGGTCGCGCGACGGGTGGCGCGCGGTGCTGGTCTTCGACGGGCACGGCACCGCGCAGCGGGCCGTCGAGCGGTTGCTGGCGGCGGAGATCCCTGCGCGGCTCGTCGCCGACGCGGCGCCGGAAGCCGGAGTCGTCGACGTCACCACCGGATGCATGCTGGGCGGACTGGTCGCTCCGTCGCTGCGGCTGGCCGTGCTGACCGAAGCCGACCTCACCGGGCAACGGGGCACGCTCACCCGCGACAACCGCCGGATGCCCTCGCGGCGGCGCAACGCGATCGATCCGATCCAGCTCAAGGCCGGCGACTACGTCGTGCACGAGCAGCACGGCGTGGGCCGCTACGTCGAGATGGTGCGACGCACGGTGAACGGCGGCGAGCGCGAGTACCTGATCATCGAGTACGCGCCGTCGAAGAAGGGCCAGCCCGGTGACCGCCTGTTCGTGCCGACCGACTCCCTTGACCAGATCACGAAGTACGTCGGCGGCGAGTCCCCGTCGCTCTCGCGGCTGGGCGGTGCCGACTGGGCCAAGACCAAAGGCCGGGCGCGCAAGGCGGTCAAGGAGATCGCCGCCGAACTCATCCGCCTCTACAGCGCCCGGATGGCCACCAAGGGGCACGCGTTTGCTCCGGACACGCCCTGGCAGCGCGAACTGGAGGACGCCTTCCCCTACGTCGAGACGCCCGACCAGCTGGCCGCGATCGACGAGGTCAAGGTCGACATGGAACAGCCGGTCCCGATGGACCGCGTCATCTGCGGTGACGTCGGTTACGGCAAGACCGAGGTAGCGGTGCGCGCTGCCTTCAAGGCCGTGCAGGACGGCAAGCAGGTGGCTGTGCTGGTGCCCACGACCCTGCTCGCCCACCAGCACCTGCAGACCTTCACCGAGCGCATGGCCCAGTTCCCGGTCACCATCCGGGAGCTGTCCCGGTTCACGCCGCCCGCCGACGCCGACGCGGTCGCCAAGGGCATCGTCGACGGCTCCATCGACATCGTCATCGGCACGCACCGGCTGCTGCAGCAGACCGTGCGCTTCAAGGACCTCGGCCTGGTGATCGTCGACGAGGAGCAGCGCTTCGGCGTCGAACACAAGGAGTACCTGAAGGGCCTGCGCACGGCCGTGGACGTCCTCACGATGTCGGCGACGCCCATCCCGCGCACGCTCGAGATGTCGCTCACCGGCATCCGCGAGATGACCACGATCCTCACCCCGCCCGAGGAACGGCACCCGATCCTCACCTTCGTCGGGGCCTACGACCCGCGCCAGGTCGCCGCGGCGATCCGGCGAGAGCTGCTGCGCGACGGCCAGGTGTTCTACATCCACAACCGTGTCGAGTCGATCAACCGGGCGGCGTCGAAGCTCGCCGAGCTCGTGCCCGAGGCACGCATCGCCGTCGCGCACGGCCAGATGGCCGAGGGCGCGCTCGAACAGATCATGATCGGCTTCTGGGAGAAGCAGTACGACGTGCTGGTGGCCACGACGATCGTCGAGTCCGGTCTGGACATCCCGAACGCCAACACGCTGATCGTCGACCGCGCCGACATGTTCGGGCTCTCCCAGCTGCACCAGCTGCGCGGCCGGGTCGGGCGGGCCCGGGAGCGCGGGTATGCGTACTTCACCTACCCGCCGGAGCGGCCGCTGACCGAGACCGCCTACGACCGGTTGTCGACCATCGCCCAGCACACCGAGATGGGCGCCGGGATGGCCGTGGCCCTGAAGGACTTGGAGATCCGGGGATCGGGGAACCTGCTCGGCGGCGAGCAGTCCGGGCACATCGCGGGCGTGGGTTTCGATCTCTACGTCCGACTGGTGGGCGAGGCGGTGGCGGATTTCCGCGGCGAAGCGCAGGAGGAGCTCACCGACGTGAAGGTGGACCTCCCGGTCGACGCGAACCTGCCGGTCGAGTACCTGCCCGGCGAGCGGCTGCGGCTCGAGGCCTACCGGGCGCTTGCCTCGGCGACCACCGACGACGCCGTCGAAGCCGTCCGCGCCGAGCTTCTCGACCGGTACGGTCCGATCCCGCCGCAGGTCGAGAATCTGCTTGCGGTCGCCCGGTTCAAAGTGCTGTGCCGGCAGTACGGCGTCACCGAGGTGTCGCTACAGGGCAATGCGGTGCGGTTCACCCCCGTCGACCTGGCCGAATCCGCGCAGCTGCGGCTGCGCCGGTTGTACGACAAGTCGCACTACAAACCGGCGGTCGCCACCATGTCGGTGCCGCGGCCGAAGGGCGTGCGCAAGCCCGACGGCTCGTTCGCGCCCGTCGCGTTCGGCGGCGAACCGCTGCGTGACGTCGCGCTGCTGTCGTGGTGCGGCGAGGTGCTCGCCGCAGTGGCCGGTGCGCCGGGCCGCCCGGTCGCGGTCTGAGCAGCCGTGAGATTCTTCGTCGGTACCGAAACCCCTCAGGAGAGTTGATCGCCGTGAGAGTCCGCCCGCTGACTGCCGCCGCAGCCGCCGTCCTCGCCGCGGCGGTCCTCGCCGGTTGCCAGACCAACGTCGGTGTGGCGGCGAACGCCGGCGGCCAGCAGATCAGCGAGTCCCAGGTCGGTTCCTACGTGACGCCGCAGAGCAAGCCGGTGTCGATCCAGGGC
Source organism: Jatrophihabitans sp. (assembly GCA_035695205.1). Classification (GTDB taxonomy): domain Bacteria; phylum Actinomycetota; class Actinomycetes; order Mycobacteriales; family Jatrophihabitantaceae; genus Jatrophihabitans. The sequence continues at coordinate 42,280 of DASSEP010000031.1, forward strand.
ACCCAGGTCGCGCCCAAGCCGTTCGTGCTCGACATCCTGATCGGCGAGCGCTTCTACCGCGCGGTGCTGGCCGCGTCCCCCGGCGGTGCGCCCTCCGAGGGCCAGATCAACAACATGGTGACCAGCTTCCTCGCCGGCCGGTCCCCGCAGCAGGCGGTCGAAGGTTTCGGCATCAACGGCTACACGCCGGACTTCGCCCAGCACGTGCTCGTCTACAGCGAGCTCGGCTCACTGCTGAACCAAAAGGTCCAGCAGGGGGTCAACGTCCGCGCCATCGCCGCGAAGGTGAACTTCCCGGTTTCGGTCAACCCCAGGTACGGGACTTGGGATTCGGCGCACTACATGCTGTCGACGACGCCTAGTGCCGGCCTGCCCGGCGTGATCTCGTTCCAGCCCCCGGCGCCGGGCAGCGGCGGCGTCGCAGGCTGAGCAGCCGTGACCGCTTCCCTGCAGCGGGCCGTGGAGGTGATGGACCGCGTTCGTTCTCCCGGCGGCTGCCCGTGGGACGCCGCTCAGACCCACGAGTCGCTGACGCGATACCTGCTCGAAGAGGCCTACGAGGTCATCGAGGCGATTGAAACCGGCAACCGGAGCCTGCTGCGTGAGGAGCTGGGCGACCTGTTGCTCCAGGTGCTCTTCCACGCCCGGATCGCCCAGGAGGCGCCCGGCGACGAGGCGTTCGACATCGACGACGTCGCCGCGGACCTCGTCGACAAGCTGGTGCGCCGCCACCCGCACGTCTTCGCCGGCGCCGCCGCCGGAAGCGCGGCGGAGCTCAACGAGACGTGGGAGCGGCAGAAGGTGGCCGAGAAGGGACGAACCTCGGCCGTCGACGGCGTACCCGTGCACCAGCCGGCGCTCGCGCTCGCCGCGAAACTGGTCTCCCGCGCGCAGCGGTCCGGGTTGGACGCCACCGCGGTTGCGGCGCTGCCGCCTCCGGGCGCTACCGCGCAGCAAGGCGTCGACGTGGGAACGCGGTTGTTCGCGCTCGTCCGCGAGGCCGTCGCAGAAGGTGTGGATCCGGAGGCCGCGCTGCGGGCAACGGCCCGCCGCTACCGCAACGCGATCCTGGCTGCCGAGACCGCTGCGCCGGCGCCGTCCGACGACGCGTGAGCGAACGCCGCGGCGAATCAACCACTGGACAAAAGCGTGTCCCGGCCGGTAGCACGGGGGGAGCTACCGGCCGGGACGGATTCACCATAACGCAAAGTAGCTGCCGAGCACAATAGGTAACTGCGGCCAAACATCAGCGTGTCGCGGTCAGTGCGACTGGCGGCGCAGCAGCCCGAAGAGTTCGCGGGCGCTCATCGGCCGGGCGAAGAAATGCCCCTGGACGCGGGTGCAACCGAGCGCGCGCAGCGTGTCGGCCTCGGCGGCGTTCTCGACGCCTTCCGCGACCACCGCCGCGCCGACGGCGAGCGCCAGCGGCAACAGCCCGGCGACGACGGCACGGGCCCGCGGATCGCGGTCGATGCCGGCGACCAAGCTGCGGTCGATCTTGACGTAGTCGACCGCGATTGCGCGTAGCCGGCCGAGCGTGCTGTACCCGCTGGCGAGATCGTCCAGCGCGACGGACACGCCCAGGGCCCGCACCTCGGCCAGGCAGGCGGTCAGCCGGTCGACGTCGACGACCGGCACGTTCTCGGTGAGTTCGAGGCAGACCCTGTCGCCGGGCACGCCGTGCCGGACCAGCGCGGTCCGAAGTAGCTGGGGGAATCCGGTGTCGAGTTGCGCCGGCGAGACGTTCACCCGCAGGACGATGTCCAGGCCGGGTAGCGCGCGGCGCCAGGTGCTGAAATCGTGCAGCGACTCGTCGATCACCCAGCGGCCGAGACTGCGGATCAGGTCGGACTGCTCGGCGAGCGCGATGAACGAATCCGGTCCGAGCTCACCCCGGTCTGGGTGCGACCAGCGGGCGAGCGCCTCGACCGCGACGAACCGGCCGTTAGTCAGGTCGACCTCGGGCTGATAGCGCAGGAAGAGCTCGCCACGCTCTGCGGCGGCGTGCATCCGGGCTGCAAACGCCGCAGCGTGCCCCGCCTGCGTCGGGTCGCGCTCGGCGCGGCCTCGGGACAGCGCCGGGCCGTAATGGTCGCGGGCAGCCAATAGCAGGGCCTGCTCCGTCTCCGACCAGTCCTGCCCGGGCTCCTTCGCCGCCACGAGCACGCCGGTGGGCGTCCCGTCGGCGTCGGGCACGGCAGCCAAGGCGATTCCTGGCGGTTCGGACAACACCACCGCGTCCGTGCCGTAGGCGCCCGTCGATGCGGGCGCCTCGGCGAGGAAGGTGCGCCCGACTCCCTCGAGCGCGGCCACCTCTGCCGGATCGCCGTCGGTGACGAACCACAGCGGCAGGACGCGGCGGTCGCGGGGTACGAGCGCGACCAGCCGGACGCCGAGGCGCCCGGCCACGGTGTGCAGCAGGGTCTCACCGGCCTCGGTCTCGCGGGTGATCACCGCAGGTACGCCCGGAAGGCGACGCGGGGTCGCGGAGCTAGTCCGGATGCGGCGAGTATCCGGCGACGCGGGGCGCGCGCCGACATCGACCGCCCCCCTTCTCGTGCCGGCCCTTGGGCACGGTGTCGGGAAGCCTCGAGCAAGCAGGTTGTCGTGCACGGGTCATTCTGCACCCCTGACGCGTTCGAGGCGCGACGGTTCGGGGCGAGTTGGCGGGCAAAATCAAAATTGGGTCTCGCGCTAACTCGTGCCCCGCGACTACTCTGTGCAGCCATGGGAGGGGTCCGGGCAAACGGCGCGGATACGGGCCAATCCAGCCCCGGCCTTCGGGACGTCTTCCGCAACCGGACCTTCGCGGTTCTGTACTCCGCCGAGACCCAGTCGATCGCCGGCGATCAGCTCGCTCGCGTCGCGTTGTCCGTGCTCGTCTTCCAGCAGACCGGCTCCGCAGCGGCGACGGCCGCCACCTACGCCGCTACGTATCTGCCGGCGGTGTTGGGCGGCTGGGTGCTCGGCCGCCTCGGCGATCGGTATCCACGCCGCGCGGTGATGGTCGGCTGCGATCTGGCCCGCGCCGCCCTGTTCGCCGCCATGACGATTCCGGGGCTGCCGCTCGCCGCGGTCATCGCGTTCCTGATCGGCGCCGTGTTCTTGGGCCCGGCCTTTTCCGCCTCCCAGGTCAGCTATCTGTCGACCGTGCTGGACAAGGCGAGTTTCCGCGTCGCCACCGGGCTACGAATGGTGACGGGTCAGGCCGCCCAGGTGGCGGGATTCGCGGTCGGCGGGGTGCTCGTCGCCGTGCTGCACCCGCACGGTGCGTTGCTCGTGGACGCGGCCACCTACCTGATCTCCGCCGTCGCCGTCGGCGCGCTGCGCTCGGCGCCGCCCAGTCGCGCCGGAGCGTGTCGGGCGCCCGACGGTGCCGAAGCGGCGTCGGTCGCCGCACCGCGTCGATCCCTGCGCCGCGACGGCCAGCTCTGGGCGATGGCCGGGCTGAGCGTATTGGCGGGGTTCTTCGTCGTGCCCGAGGGTCTCGCCGTTCCGTTCGGGGCGCGCACTGGTGCTACCACCGTGCAGATCGGCCTGCTGCTCGCCGCGCTGCCCCTGGGCGGCGCGCTCGGCGCTGCCCTGCTGGTGCACGTCGTCCCGCCTGCGCGCAGGCTGGCGGCAGCCCGGTGGATGGCGATCGGCTGCGGTCTGCCGCTGCTCGTCCCCGCGTTCGTGCACCATTGGTCCGCCGCGATGGTCTGCTGGCTGGTGTCCGGCGTCCTGGGCGCCTACCAGGTCGAAATCGTCACCTCGCTGGTGCACCGGATCCCGGACGCCTCCCGGTCGCGCATCCTCGGCATCCTGAGCGCCTCGCTGCTCGGCGCGCAGGGCCTCGGCGTGCTCGCCTTCGGATTGGTGGCCCGGCTCGTGCCGGTGGCGACGACGATCGCGATCGCCGGGCTCGCCGGCAGTTGCCTCGCCCTGGTGCTCGGTCTGTGGCTGCGTTCTCTCACCGCCGGGCCCGCCACCCCGTCCTCCGGCGGGCGGCACTACCCGCGGCGTGACGATGTGGTCGGCCCGCTCTACCGGCCGCGGCATTCGGCGTTGGCCTTCGAGGAGCCCGTGGAAGCCGCGGGCCGCTGACGCCCCAACGCTTCGTTAGAGCTGCCCTTCCAGCCGGGGTTCCGGCGAAGCTGCCAGTACAAGCAGCACTACAGGGCTGCTTCAGCGGTTCCAGCGGGGGCAACCCGCCATCGTCTGCTCGAGGGCAAAGAGAAGCCCGGTGATCGATGTTGTCACCGGGCGTCACCAGTGGTGTACGTGCATTTTACGTCGCGCTCTGTGCGGAAGCCGGCTCGCTGAGCGCCCTTCAGGTTGTACAAAAAATGTGAAGTCGATCGGAGTTCGAGTGATCGAACTTTTTTAACTTTCTTATCGCACCAATGCCGCGACCAGGTCGCGGCATGTTCGTCAAGTAACGAGCTGGGCTTGTCAGATGCCCCAGGCCTGCATGGCTGCGGTCCTTTCGCTCGGGTGTGTCGGTGGTTCGGTTGTCGGTTCTCAGATGCCCCAGGCCTGCATGGCTGCGGTCCTTTCGCTCGGGTGTGTCGGTGGTTCGGTAGTCGCTTGTCAGATGCCCCAGGCCTGCATGGCTGCGGTCCTTTCGCTCGGGTGTGTCGGTGGTTCGGTCGTCGGTTCTCAGATGCCCCAGGCCTGCATGGCTGCATCCCCTTTCAAGAGCTTCGATGTGATTGTGGCCAGGCGAGTGTTAGGTCTCCGTGTGGTGACAAATCCGCTTTGTGTGGTCCGGATACCGGTTCGTCGAACACCGAACTCCGGCCGGCACGAGGACCCCGCTGCGTGGCCGTCGCGGCGATGCCAACAGCGCCTGTCGCCGGGTTTGTCAAGTACGAACCGCGACGGCTGTACCCGTCACTCCGGTTACCCAGCGTGCAAACAGAGGGCGGCCAACCCAGGCGAACGAGGAGCGATCCGCGGGGCGTGTACGCGTTACTGGCGTTTCAGGCCTACTCGACCGGCGAGATCACGGGTATGCTCGCCTCACTCAGGCCTTACTCGTGGCAGTAGTGCACTACTGGAGATCGCAGTTGACCCTCGCCGTCCCGATGCGCCGGTGGCTCGCTGGTCGAGCCTGGCCGGTCCTGGACGAAGCGCGGGGAAACATCGCCTACTACGTCGCAGTCGAGCTGACGGCACTCGCCTGGGCCGCGTTCGCCATCGCTGAGGAGAACTTCAGCTGGCACACGATCGGCGTCCTCTCCTTGCTCATCGGCATGGCGCTCGCCTTCGAAGAAGGCGTCAGCCGCGCCGCCCGGCTGCAATTGCGCTTGAGCAAGGACCTCAAACGCGACATGTGCTCGGTGTGGGCCGTCGCCGGGGCCGTGGCGCTCGAACCTGGGTCGGCGTCCATACTTCTCGCCGCCATCCTCGTGTACGTCTGGTTCCGACAACAGCGGCCGGCCGGCCAGTTCCTTTACCGGAAGCTATTTAACGGCGGCACATACTTGATCGGCGGTCTCGCCGCGGGAACTGCCGTCCGCGCAGGCTCCCTGCTGTGGTCCCATCTCGGCTGGGTGCTCGCAGGTGCTGTTCCGGTGCTGGCGGGCATCGTCGTGTTCACGATCACCAACCGGCTGCTCGTCACCGTGGCGCTCGTACGGCTCGGTATCCGCGGTCGGGCCCTGCTCGGCAGCCGCGACGACAACCTCATCGAGTTGGCCACCCTCTGCCTGGGTGGCCTGGTGGCCATCGCCGTACAACACCAACCGGTGTTGGCCATTCTGGTCATCGCGCCGATGGTGACCCTGCAGCGTGGCGCGCTCATGCGCGAGCTCGAGACCGCCGCATCGACCGACGCCAAGACCGGGCTGCTCAACCCGGTCGCATGGGAGCACCTGGCACAG
>DASSEP010000032.1:0-37491 GCA_035695205.1 Jatrophihabitans sp.
GGCGATCTGCCCCGGCGAGGGCGCCTGCGGCGGCATGTACACCGCCAACACGATGGCCTCGGCCGCCGAGGCACTCGGCATGTCGCTGCCCGGCAGCGCCGCACCGCCCGCGCCGGACTCGCGTCGCGACCACTACGCCGAGCGGTCCGGCGAGGCGGCGGTGCACCTGGTCGACGCCGGCATCACCGCGCGCCGCATCCTGACCAAGGAGGCGTTCGAGAACGCCATCACCGTCGTCATGGCGCTCGGCGGTTCCACCAACGCCGTGCTGCACCTGCTGGCGATCGCCCACGAGGCGAAGGTCGAGCTGAGCCTCGACGACTTCAACCGGGTCGGCGACCGCACCCCGCACCTGGCCGACGTCAAACCGTTCGGCCGTTATGTGATGACCGACATCGACCAGGTCGGCGGCGTGCCGGTCGTGATGAAGGCGCTGCTCGACGCGGGCTTGCTGCACGGCGACGCGCTGACCGTCACCGGGCGCACGGTCGCGCAGAACCTGGCCGACATCGCGCCCCCCGATCCGGACGGCAAGATCATCCACGCGCTGAGCGACCCGCTGCACCGCACCGGCGGGCTGGCGATCCTGCGCGGCTCGCTGGCGCCCGACGGCGCGGTGGTGAAGAGCGCGGGCTTCGACGCGGACGTCTTCGAGGGCACCGCGCGGGTGTTCGACCGCGAGCAGGCGGCGATGGACGCGCTGTCGGCCGGCACGCTCGCCAAGGGCGACGTCGTCGTCATCCGCTGGGAGGGCCCCAAGGGCGGGCCGGGCATGCGCGAGATGCTGGCCATCACCGGTGCGATCAAGGGTGCAGGGCTCGGCAAGGACGTCCTGCTGCTCACCGACGGCCGATTCTCCGGCGGCACGACGGGCCTGTGCATCGGGCATATCGCGCCGGAGGCCGCGCACGGCGGGCCGATCGCACTGGTCGAGGACGGCGACCGGATCCGCGTCGACATCGCCGCTCGCACTCTCGACCTGCTCGTCGACGCCGCCGAGCTCGACCGGCGCCGCGCCGACTGGAAGCCGCTGCCCCCGCAGTTCGACTTCGGAGTGCTGCGCAAGTACGCGAAGCTGGTCGGCAGCGCCGCCGACGGCGCCGTCTGCGACTAGCGCGACCCGCCGGTCGCGGCAAGGGCGCGGTCGCCCGCTCCGACCTGGCCCTCGCCGGGCGGTTCGGCCGCGACGCCAATCGCCTTGCGGGCGCGGTCGAACACCGGTCCGGCGACGGCACGCGCGCGATCGGCCCCGCCCGCAAGCGTGCGCTGCAGCTCGGCGACGTCGCCCATGAGCTCGTCGTGCCGGCGCCGGATCGGCGCGAGCTCGGCCTCGATCGCGTCGACGCAGGCCTGCTTGACGTCGCCGTAGCGGTGCTGCGTCGCAAGGACTGCCTCGGGCTCGGTGCCGGTGAGTGCGGCGACGATGTCGGCGAGATTGGCCAGTCCGGGCTTGTGTTCCGGGTCGTAGCGCATCTCGCCGTCGCTGTCGGTCACCGCCCGCCGCACCTTGCGCCGGATCGCATCGGGTGTGTCGAGCATCCTGATCACGCCCGGGGCGGCGTCCGGCGCCGACTTGCTCATCTTCCGCGCCGGATCGGCAAGGTCACGCACGTTCGCGGCGATGGCTGCGGGGACGAGGCGCGGCACGACGAACGTCGGCCCGTACGTGGCGTTGAACCGCTCCGCCAGGTCGCGGGCCAGCTCGACGTGCTGCGACTGGTCGCTGCCGACCGGCACCTGCTCGGTGTCGTAGAGCAGGATGTCGGCCGCCATGAGGCACGGATACGTGAACAGCGATGCCCGCGTTCCCGGCCGGCCGCCCTTCTCCTTGAACTGGATCATCCGGCCGAGCTCGCCGACGTGCGCGGTGGACTCGAGCAGGTAGGTGAGGCCGACGTGCTCGGGGACGTCCGACTGCACGAACACGGTGGCGCGGTCGGGATCGAGACCGGCCGCGAAGTACAGCGCGGCCGTCGACAGCGTCAGGCGATGCAGGGTGCCGGGATCGTGCTCGGTCGTGAGCGCATGCAGGTTCGCCACGAAGTAGAAGCCGTTGTCCTGGTGCGTACGGAACCGGCGCAGGGCGCCGAGGTAGTTGCCGAGCGTGAGGGCGCCGGACGGCGTGATGCCGGACAGTTCCCGCGGTGCGATGTCGTGGGTGGTGGGCATTTCGGTGGACCTCCGGGGTCAGACCCGCCCAGCGGCCCCCGGAGATGCCAGAAGCCGCCCGGACGGGCGGCTTCGAGTGGGGGAGAAGATGCGTCGAGAGAGCCGTCCGTCAGGACGGCCACCAGCTGCTCGTACGCGAAGTCATGCCGACACGGTAAGCGGACCCGCCCAACAAGTTCAACTCGGGGACCTAGGCCCCGAGGGCAGCGCCAGCCTCGGTCAGGCACCGAGATCCCAGAGCAGCCGGTAGTAGGCGATGCGACGGGCAGGAGCAGATGTGAGCGTGCGGAACGCTGGGCGGCGTCGACACCGTCCTACATTCGTGAGCTGGATACCGAGATGGGGCGTGTTGCGCACCACGGTCGGTGCGTTGATCGCATGTGCGGCGGTGAGTATCGGAATTGCGGGGTGCGCGTCGTCATCTCCCGACGTCGCGCCGGCGCAATCGGCGCCGGGGCCGCGGCTCGTCCGGGTCGAATTCGTGTCACTGCAGCACGGCCGGGCCGACGCGGTGGTGCTCGCGGCCCGGACGGCGTGCCGCCGGGTCTCCGCCGTCGCCGACCGGGCGGCACACCGGGACGACATGGTGCGCGTGCAGGTATCGGGTCCGAAGGACTGTGCGCGCTACCCACGCGTGATGCGGTTGCACGTGACCTTGCACATGAGCGGGTTGCTCTGGTGCAACGGCGGCAAGCTGACCGACGCGTCGACCAGACGGCCGATGCCGCTTGCTGCGGGCGGCCGCTGGCCGGTGTTCAGCTGCCCGGTGCAACCGCCTGCGTGAGTCCGGCGCTGGGCGAGTAGCGCGCCGGTCGCTACGGTCTGGTCTGTGAGCGCCGTCGTGGACGTGGTGACCGTGGGGTACGCAAGCGATCGGGTCGCGGGCACCGTCTGCCTGATCCGCGACGAGCAGTCCGTCATCGTCGTCGATCCCGGCATGGTCGCCTCGCGCGACCGCATCCTCGTGCCACTGCGCGAACGCGGGGTCGACCCGGGCGACGTCACCGACGTGATCATCAGCCATCACCATCCCGACCACACGGTGAACATCGCCCTGTTCCCGCGGGCGCGGGTGCACGACTTCCAGGCGACCTACATCGACGACGAGTGGATCGACCACGACGACGACTTCGCCGTGTCCGCCTCGGTGCGCCTGCTGCGCACACCGGGGCACACGCCGCAGGACGTCACGACGCTCGTCGACACCGCCGACGGGCTGGTCGCCATGACGCATCTGTGGTGGTCGGCCGACGGCCCGGCGGACGACCCGTTCGCCGAGGACCGGGCCCAGCTTGCGGACTCGCGACGGCGCGTGCTCGACCTGCGTCCGGTGCGGGTCGTCCCCGGCCACGGCGAGCCGTTCGTACCGGACGCAAGCACCCCTGTCTGATCCCGCTCCCGGCGACTACCTGGGGCTTCCGACCTGCCGCGGCATCGGCCTGGCGAAGTCGGTCGTCAGCCACACCTTGTGATGGGCCTGGTCGAAGTAGACGTCCACGCCGATGTCCTGGTAGTTCGGGCTCAGGATGTTCAGCCGGTGGCCGTTCTCGGGCGGCTTTTCGCGGTACATCAGCCGCTCCAGCTGGAGGACGCCGGCGCGCGACATCGCCGAGTTCCACGCCACGTTCTCGCCGGCGAACGACCAGCGGTAGTGGGCCCGCCGCAAGCGGGTGCCGAGGTCCGCCTCGCCGGGCAACTGGTGCGACAACTCGTCGGCCGCTGCCATCGCCCGGTTGTGTGCATGGGCAGCCCGGCAGAGCCGGACGCGCATCTGCAGCGGGGCAAGCCCGTGTACCGCCCGCTCGACGTTCAACAGGGTCTGGACGGCGAGACCGATGGCTACCTCGCGTGGCGTGCGCGGGTGCGCCGCAACGCTCGCGGACGCGGTGACGGGAGCGACGAAGGTGGTGGCGCCGATCAGCGCGGCGGCAAGGGCGGCGACGAGCCGCACGACGCCGCGACGGGGGAGTTGGGACATGGGGGCACCGTCCTGGACTTCGCGGTTCCCCCACCACCGGCAAGTAAAGCAAACTAACGTCAACTTCACAACTCGGGCGTCGCAGTGCAGCGCAGGCCACATCCGGGAGTTGTTGATTGGCGCTCGAAGCCCGGGGTAGGGTCGCAGCGTGCGTCGACTCGTACTCATCCTCGAGCGCGTCGCGTAGGACCGCATTCGGCCTCCGCGACGCGCTGACCCTTCGTGCATTTCGCACGAGGGGTTTTTTGTTGGGTTCGCGCGGCGGCCGGAGTCGGCCCGGACCACGTTGTTGCACCGCACAACCGAAGGGCACTCGCATGACCAGCGCATCGCCTGCCACCTCGGCCGGCACCGTCACCGGTGCCCAGGCTCTGGTGCGCTCGCTCGAGAAGGTCGGCGCCGACGTCGTCTTCGGCATCCCGGGCGGGGCGATCCTGCCCGCATACGACCCGCTCTACGACTCGACCCGGGTCCGGCACATCCTGGTCCGCCACGAGCAAGGCGCCGGGCACGCAGCCGAGGGCTACGCGCAAGCGACCGGCAAGGTGGGTGTCTGCATGGCGACCTCGGGCCCCGGTGCCACCAACCTCGTCACGCCGATCGCCGACGCGTACATGGACTCGGTGCCGATGGTGGCGATCACCGGTCAGGTCGGACGTCCGATGATCGGCACGGACGCCTTCCAGGAAGCCGACATCTCCGGCATCACCCTGCCGATCACCAAGCACAACTTCCTGGTGCAGTCGGCAGACGAGATCCCGCGCGCGATCGCTGAGGCGTTCCACCTCGCCGGCACCGGCCGGCCGGGCCCGGTGCTCGTCGACCTGCCCAAGGACGTGCTGCAGGAGTCGACCGCGTTCGCCTGGCCGCCCCGGCTCGACCTGCCCGGTTACCGGCCGGTGACCAAGCCGCACGGCAAGCAGGTCCGCGAGGCGGCCCGCCTCATCGCCGCGGCCCGGCGTCCCGTCTTCTACGTCGGCGGCGGCGTGCTGAAGGGACGCGCGACGGCCGAGCTGCGCCGCGTCGCCGAGCTCACCGGCATCCCGGTCGTCACCACGCTGATGGCACGCGGTGCGTTCCCGGACAGCCACCGCCAGCACCTGGGCATGCCCGGCATGCACGGCTCGGTGTCCGCGGTCACGGCCCTGCAGAAGGCCGACCTGCTGATCGCGCTGGGCACGCGCTTCGACGACCGGGTCACCGGCCGACTCGAGACCTTCGCGCCGCACGCCGCAGTCATCCACGCCGACATCGACCCGGCGGAGATCGGCAAGAACCGGATCGCCGACGTCCCGATCGTGGGCGACGTGCGTGAGGTGCTGCTCGATCTCGCGCCCGCAGTGGAAGCGGAGTACCAGGCCGGCCGGCGGGCCGACCTCACCGGGTGGTGGCGGCAGATCGACCAGTGGCATGAGACCTATCCGCTCGGCTACGAGGAACCGGCCGACGGCACGCTGGCACCGCAGTACGTCATCGAGCGGCTCGGCGCCATCGCCGGTCCGGAGACGATCTTCGCCGCGGGCGTGGGCCAGCACCAGATGTGGGCGGCGCAATTCGTCAGGTACGAGCACCCGGGCACTTGGCTGAACTCCGGCGGCGCCGGCACGATGGGCTACGCGGTGCCCGCCGCGATGGGGGCGAAGGTGGGCTGCCCGGACACCCTGGTCTGGGCGATCGACGGCGACGGCTGCTTCCAGATGACCAACCAGGAGCTCGCGACCTGCGCCATCGAGGGGATCCCGATCAAGGTCGCAGTCATCAACAACGGCAACCTCGGCATGGTGCGCCAGTGGCAGACGCTGTTCTACGACGAGCGCTACAGCCAGACCGAACTCGGCACCCACAAGCACCGCATCCCCGACTTCGTCAAGCTCGCCGACGCGCTCGGCTGTGTCGGGCTGCGCTGCGAGGCCAAGGCCGACGTCGACGCCACGATCGAGAAGGCGATGAGCATCGACGATCAACCGGTGGTCGTCGACTTCACCGTCGGCAAGGACGCCATGGTGTGGCCGATGGTCGCCGCCGGCGCCAGCAACGACGACATCCAGGCGGCCCGCGACATCCGCCCGGCGTTCGAGGAGGACGAGTGAGGCCGCTCCGGCGGCTGGGGCTCGTCGGCGGGACGAGCTGGGTGTCCAGCGAGCACTACTACCGGGTGCTGAACGAAGGGGTGGCCGCCCGGCTCGGCGGCTCGCACAGCGCCCCGGTGACCCTGTGGTCGGTCGAATTCGGCGAGATGGCCCGGCTGCAGCACGACGGCGACTGGGCCGGTGTGGCGCGGGTGCTCACCGATGCAGCCCGTCGGCTGGTCGCTGCCGGCTGCGAGGGAATCGCGCTCGCCGCCAACACCACCCATCTGGTCGCCGACGACGTGCGCGCGGCCATCGGCGACACGCCGCTGATCGACCTGGTACAGCTCACCGGCGAGGCGGTGTCGAGCTATCGGACGGTCGGGCTGCTCGGCACACGATTCACCATGCAGAGTTCGCTGTTCGGCGACGAGTTCGAACGCCGCGGCGTGGGCATCACGCTGCCGAGCGCGGATGACCAGGAGATCGTGCACGACGTGATCTACGACGAACTGACCCGGGGCGTGATCTCGGAGCAGGCGCGCGCCGCCTACCTCCGGGTCATCGACAAGCTGGTCGCCGAGGGCGCCGAGGCCGTCGTGCTCGCGTGTACCGAGCAAGGGCTGCTGCTCAAGGACGGCGACGCTGCCGTCCCGTTGATCGACACCACCGAGGTGCACTGCCGGGCGCTGGTCCGGTTCATGCTGGGAGAAGGCGAATGAGCACGCACACGCTGTCCGTCCTGGTCGAGAACAAGCCCGGCGTGTTGAGCCGGGTGTCCGGGCTGTTCACCCGCCGTGGCTTCAACATCGAGTCCCTCGCGGTCGGGCCGACCGAGCATCCGGAGATCTCGCGCATCACCATCCTGGTAAGCGTCGAGGGCGAGGCCCTCGAGCAGGTCACCAAGCAGTTGAACAAGCTGGTGAACGTCCTGAAGGTGGTCGAGCTGGAGGAGAAGCAGGCCGTCCAGCGGGAGCTGCTGCTCGTGAAGGTGCGCGCCGACGAAGCCAGCCGCCGCGACGTCCTGCAGATCGTCGAGCTGTTCCGCGCCAAGGTGTCCGATGTCGGCCCGGAGGCCCTCACCGTCGAGCTGACCGGGCGTCCGGACAAGCTCGAAGCGATGCTTCGCATGCTGGAGCCGTACGGCATCCGCGAGATGGTGCAGTCCGGCATGGTCGCCCTCGGCCGCGGCCCCCGATCGATGACCCAGGCCGCGCTGCGTTCGGTCGAACGCAGCGCCTGAATTCCCGAAGACGGCGCTCGCACCCGCGGGGCCCTGAATGCGAAGGAACGAACCCAGTCATGGCAGTGGAGATCTTCTACGACGACGACGCCGACCTCTCGGTCGTGCAGGGCCGCAAGGTGGCCGTGCTCGGGTACGGCAGCCAGGGGCACGCGCACGCGTTGTCGCTGCGTGACTCGGGCGTCGACGTCCGCGTCGGGCTGCCCGAGGGATCCCGAAGCCGGGCCCGCGCCGAGGACGAGGGGCTGCGCGTGCTCAGCCCTGCCGAGGCGTCGGCGGAGGCCGACCTGATCGTGGTGCTCGCCCCCGACCCCGCGCAGCGCGCGCTGTACAAGGAGTCGATCGAGCCCAGCCTCAAGGACGGCGACGCCCTGTTCTTCGGGCACGGTTTCAACATCAGGTTCGGCTACATCACGCCGCCGGCCAACGTCGACGTCGCGATGGTGGCGCCGAAGGGGCCCGGCCACCTGGTACGCCGGCAGTTCGTCGACGGCAAGGGCGTGCCGGTGCTCGTCGCGGTGGAGCAGGACGCGACGGGCAAGGCGTTCGACCTCGCGCTGTCGTACGCGAAGGCGATCGGCGGCACCCGCGCCGGGGCCATCAAGACCACCTTCACCGAGGAGACCGAGACCGACCTCTTCGGTGAGCAGGCGGTGCTGTGCGGGGGCGCCTCGCAGCTGGTGATGTACGGCTTCGAGGTGCTCACCGAAGCCGGGTACGCGCCGGAGATCGCCTACTTCGAGTGCCTGCACGAGCTCAAGCTGATCGTGGACCTCATGTACGAGGGCGGCATCGCCAAGCAGCGCTGGTCGATCTCGGATACCGCAGAGTACGGCGACTACGTCTCCGGCCCCCGCGTCATCGACCCGCGCGTAAAGGAGAACATGAAGGCGGTGCTTGCCGACATCCAGAACGGTTCGTTCGCCGCACGGTTCATCGCCGATCAGGACGCCGGCGCCCCGGAGTTCACGGCGCTGCGTGCCCAGGCAGAGAAGCACCCGATCGAGGAGGTCGGTCGCAAGCTGCGCGGATTGATGTCCTGGGTGGACTCCGATGCCGACGACGACTACACCGAAGGCACCGCCGCCCGCTGACCTCGCAGGGCGGGAATCAGGGGTCCACCACTGGGGTTGGCTCGCGTATGACGACTACGCGAGTGCGCTACCTCGGCGGGCCCAGCCTGTTGCTCGAGTACGGGCGGACGCGGTTCCTGATCGATCCGACGTTCGACGGTGCCGGGGACTACCCGATCGGTACCCGGGTGCTCACGAAGACGGCCGATGCCGTGGTCGGCGCCGACGAGCTGCCGCCGGTCGACGCGGTGCTGCTCTCGCACGACCAGCATCCGGACAACCTCGACTCCGCCGGCCGGAACTACGTGAAGCGCGCGCCGCTCGTCCTTTCCACACCTGCAGCACGGGCACGGCTCGGAGATCCGGTACGCGGGCTCGCGCGGTGGGAGACGACGCGGGTCGGCGACGTCACGGTCACCGCGGTGCCCGCGCTGCACGGCCCGCCCGGCAGCGAGCCGCTCGTCGGTGAGGTCACCGGCTTCGTGATCGAGGCAGCAGAGTTGCCGCGCGTCTACGTCAGCGGCGACAACGCGTCACTGGAGCTCGTCGGCGACATCGCGAGCCGCTACGCACCTGTCGACGTTGCCGTGCTCTTCGCCGGCGCGGCGCGCACGGCGCTGCTCGGCGAGGCGAACCTCACCCTCGGCAGCGCGGAGGCCGCTGAGGCGGCGCAGCTGCTGCAGGCCCGCCACGTCGTCCCCGTCCACTTCGAGGACTGGGCGCACTTCACGCAGGGACGCGACACGATCGCCGCGGCCTTCACCGCGGCCGGGCTCGCCGACCGGCTGCACCTGCTCGACCGCGGCGACTGGGCCGACTTCGCGGCCGTTCCGTCGGCCTGACGGGCCGGTGGCGCGAGCGTCCCGGCCGCCGGCACGACAGCGAGGCCGCGCCGACGTCGTTGTCGGCGCGGCCTCGCTGTCGGTCTGTTCGAACTGCCTACCGGCTACTGCTGTGGCCGTGCGCCTCGCCCAGTGGCACCGTCGCGGTGTACATGTCCTGGTCGTTGGCGGTCTGGCCGTTGGGCTCGACACCGGTGCACAGCTGGGGCGGGTTCCCCGGACCGGTCGCGCTGCCCGGGCAGAGGAACAGATCCTTGCTGCGGGTGTCGCTCCACACCGGATAGGCGTGGCTCTTGCCCACCGCCATGCCGGCGTAGTCGCCGTAGAACAGGCCGCCCTTCGTTCCGTAGAACTCGGTCGGCGCCGGCATCGAGCTCGACGTCACGCGGGTGGAGTCGAACGACGTCAGGTTGCGCGACGCCGACAGGCTCTCGTCCGAGGAGCCGTTGAACTCGTCCTGGCCGTACTGCCGGTCGTAGTAGCTGACGGCGAACACGCCCTTGCTGCTGTAGCCGGACCACTGCCAGAACTGGTCGGTGGTGCGCTGGGCCGGCTGCTGGGTCACCGACGTGAGCTGCCTCGGGTCGGTGGTGGTGCCGGTGAACGTCGCCCCGCCGTCGTCGGAGACGCTGACGAGGATGTCGTTGTTGCACGCTCCGGCCGTCTTCACGCCGGTGTAGGTGTTGGTGCCGAACTGGCTGAACCCGGTCGGCGTGCAACCGTTGGACTCGTTGGAGTAGCGGTTGATGTAGGAGCCGAAGGTCACCACGACGCGCTGGTCGTTGTTCGGGTCGACCGAGCCCACCGGGTAGTTCGTCGCGCGGAACACCGACTTCGTCGACGAGCCCTTCTCGGGCACGCACGCGCGGCCGGCGTCGTCGCCCTGGGTGGTGTAGCAGTCGGGCAGGTCGTAGTAGTCGCTGACCTTGACCGGCGCGCCGAAGGTCTGCCCGCCGTCCGTCGACTTCGCCAGCAGCATCTGGTTGCGGTTGTCGTTGCCGGTGACGGCGTTGTTGAAGTTGGCCCATACGACGTAGAGCGAGCCGTCCGGACCGACGAACGGGTCGGAGAACTGGTTCTCGTTGCAGGTGCCGTTCGGCGTCGGCACGTTGTAGGTGTTCGTGCACAGCGAGCTCGTCGAGCTCACCACGACCGGCGCGCTGAACGTCTCGCCGTAGTCCGCCGAGTGCGACTCGTAGATGTAGGCAGTGCCGTCCGAGGCGAATTCGGTCCAGGTGACGTAGATCCGGTCGCGGTACGGGCTGTTGACGTTGTCGTCGACGGTCATCAGCTGCTTGTCCTCGAGGACGCCGCTCGTACCGGTCGGGTCGAAGTTCACCGTCACGTAGCGACCGGGGAAGTTCCAGGACGCGCCGCCGTTGTCGGTGCTGCGGAAGATCACGAACGCGCTGGACTGGTCGGCGTTCGGCGATGCGCCGTCGCCGCGGTTGAAGATCTGGCAGCTGAGGTAGGCGTCGCCGCGGGTGTCCCAGGCCACCGAGGTGTCGCCGCCGGCCTGCCAGTACTCGCGTGCGTTGCCACCCAGGCCGCGGGTGAAGTTGTCCGGCACGGTCGAGTCCTGCCAGCTGCGACCGCGGTCGGCGGAGTAGGAGGCACCGCAGGTGCCGTCACCGCGCCGGTAGTCGTTGCTGCTCGCGACCATCTGGTTCTCGTTGCGCGGGTTCTGCGCGATGGACGTCTCGTTCTGCGCCTGACCGCGCCCCTGCAGGTCCGGGTCGCTGATGTTGAGGCAGTTCTGGTTGACCTTGACGTCCCGCCCCAGCCGGGTGCTGCACTCGCCGTTGCCGTGCGGCACATAGGTGGACGGGGCAGAGGCGCTTCCGGCGCTTACGTAGCTGTCCGGGGGAGTGTCGGGCAGGCCGTCCGGGCCGGGGCCTTCGTCGCCGCCCCCGCCGCCCACCTTCGCCGCGTGCGTGTGCGGTGCCAGCGTCCATGCCAGCGCGCCCGAGACCAATCGCTTCTGGATCTTGTTCAGATGCGAGTAGTTGAACGGTGCGGCCTGGGCGTCGGGCGACCACGGCGCCACGGTCAGCCCCGCCACCACCGCGACGATCGCCGCGCCGGCACGAAGCTTCGATGCTGATCTCATCGGACTCCCCTCACCACGAGGGCCCACGATCGTGGACCAGGAGCCGAACGCTAGGACTCGGCTGTAAAGCCGCACAAGAACTATGAATCATGCCTCCGCTGTGCTTACTCTGGACGTTTCGCCCCGAACCGGTGGTTCGGCCTGCGCCACGACATCTGCGCCGCCGATCGGCGCGCCGGCACACCGGCGAGCTCCGATTCCCACATGGTGAGATCCACCGTCCACTGGACGGGAGCCACCGGGGCGGCTCAGCTACGCTCGCGGGCATGAAGCTCGCGGTGATTCCCGGCGACGGCGTCGGCATCGAGGTGACCGAACAGGCGTTGCGCGTGCTCGACGCGGTGCTGCCCGGCGTCGAGAAGGAGCACTACGACCTGGGCGCGGCCCGCTGGCACCGCACCGGCGAGGTGTTGCCAGACTCGGTGCTCGACGAGATCCGCCGGCAGGATGCGATTCTGCTCGGCGCGGTGGGCGACCCGAGCGTGCCCTCCGGCGTGTTGGAGCGTGGTCTGCTGCTCAGGCTCCGCTTCGAGCTGGACCACTACGTGAACCTGCGTCCCGCCAAGCTCTATCCCGGCGTGGCCACCCCGCTCGCCGGTGAGCCGTCCGTCGACTTCGTCGTCGTCCGGGAAGGGACGGAGGGTCCCTACGTCGGCAACGGGGGCGTGCTGCGCAAGGGCACCCCGCACGAGATCGCCACCGAGGTCAGCGTCAACACCGCCTACGGGGTCGAGCGCGTGGTGCGCGACGCGTTCACCCGGGCGCAGGCACGCCCGCGCAAGCACCTGACGCTGGTCCACAAGAACAACGTGCTCACCAACGCGGGCGACCTGTGGGCGCGCACTGTGCAGCGCGTCGGTGAGGAATTCCCGGACGTCCAAGTGGCGTACAACCACGTCGACGCGGCGACGATCCACCTGGTGACCGATCCGGGTCGCTACGACGTGATCGTCACCGACAACCTCTTCGGGGACATCATCACCGACCTGGCGGCGGCGATTGCCGGCGGGATCGGGCTCGCGGCGAGCGGCAACCTCGACATGAGCCGTACCCACCCGTCGATGTTCGAGCCGGTGCACGGTTCCGCACCCGACATCGCAGGTCAGGGCAAGGCCGACCCCACGGCTGCGGTGCTGTCGGTGTCGATGCTGCTCGCCCACCTCGGCGAAACTGCGGCGGCGACCCGGGTCGGGGACGCGGTCGCCGCGGATCTCGCCAGTCGCGATCGGCGCAACCCGGGCTCGACCGGCGAGATCGGCGAGCGGCTCGCGAAGGCCGCCGCGGGCTGACGGCGTCCATTGCGCGGGCCGTGGGCCGGACCGACGCTCGCGCCGGCCACAGTCGCTCGTCGCCGCGTATCCGGGCGAGTCGTGTGCAATAGCTCGATTTCCGACAGGTCAATTGCCGCGGGGAGCGCGCGGAGCGCGAGCAGGTATGGAACACTGGCTACGTGCACAACTTCTTCTCGATCATTATCGAGTAGCGCGTCGGTAACCAGCTCGCCACCGACGCGCAGACCCTCCGCATCCGCGGGGGGTCTTTTGTTTTGGCACACATCGGATCCGCATTCGCGCCCGTACTTGATGAGGACGACCATGGCCAGCGACGACTTCCACGTTTTCGACACCACGCTGCGCGACGGAGCACAGCGCGAGGGCATCACCTACTCGGTGGCCGACAAACTCGCGGTGGCGCGCCTGCTGGACCAGCTCGGGGTCGGCTTCATCGAGGGCGGCTGGCCGGGTGCGCTGCCGAAGGACACGGAGTTCTTCGCCCGCGCGGCGGCGGGGGAGCTGCACCTGGAGCACGCGGTGCTCGTGGCTTTCGGTGCCACCCGCAAGGCCGGCGTCCGCGTCGAGGAGGACTCGCAGGTGCGCGCGTTGCTCGACTCGCAGGCATCGGTCGTCACCCTCGTCGCGAAGTCCGACGTCCGCCATGTCGAGCGGGCACTGCGCACCACGCTGGACGAGAACCTCGCCATGGTGCGCGACACCGTCGCCCTCCTGCGCAGCGAAGGACGGCGCGTGTTCGTCGACTGCGAGCACTTCTTCGACGGCTACCGCTACGACCGCGACTACGGCGTGCGCGTGCTCGACGCCGCGGCGAGAGCGGGCGCGGACGTCGGGGTTCTCTGCGACACGAACGGCGGCATGCTCCCCATGGGCGTCCACGATGTCGTGTCGGACGTGAGCCGTCGCGCCGGCATCCGGCTCGGTATCCACACCCAGGACGACACGGGTTGCGCAGTGGCCAACACTCTGGCCGCCGTGGATGCCGGCGCGACACACGTCCAAGGCACCGCCAACGGCTATGGCGAGCGGGCCGGCAATGCGGACATCTTCAGCGTCATCGGCGGGCTGGTCACCAAGATGGGCCGCGACGTCCTGCCCGAGGGCTGCCTCGCCGAGATGGTGCGGGTGGCGCACGCCATCGCCGAGATCGCGAATCTCGCCCCGGACACGCACGCGCCGTACGTCGGCTCGTCGGCGTTCGCGCACAAGGCCGGATTGCACGCGAGCGCGATCAAGGTCGATCCGGAGTTGTACAACCACCTGGACCCGGCAGTCGTCGGCAACGACCAGCGCATCCTCGTCACCGAGATGGCCGGCCGCGCCTCGGTAGAGCTGAAGTCACGGGAGCTGGGCGTGGACGTCTCCGGGCGTCCGGACGTGGTCGGTGCCGTCGTCGAGCAGGTCAAGGAGCGCGAGGCGAACGGCTGGTCGTACGAGGCGGCGGACGCGTCGTTCGAGCTGCTGCTCCGCGACGAGTTGGCCGGCGCCGACCGATACGCGCCGTTCACCGTCGAGTCGTACCGGGTGATCATGGACCGCCGCGAGGACCGCACGCTGGTCACCGAGGCGACGGTCAAGGTGCGCGCGGCCGGCCGCCGGGTGATCTCGACCGAAGAGGGCAACGGACCGGTCAACGCGCTCGACCGGGCGTTGCGCAGCGCGCTCGAGGGGATCTACCCGCAGCTGTCGCGGATCGAGCTCACCGACTACAAGGTGCGCATCATGCCCGGCCGGCACGGCACCGACGCCGTCACCCGGGTGTTGATCGAGACCTCCGACCACGAGCGCGAGTGGACGACCGTCGGCGTGCACGGCAACGTCATCGAGGCCTCGTGGCTGGCCCTGCACGATGCCGTCCGCTACGGCTTGCTCAATTCCAGCGGCGCTCACTGGCCGCGGATGCGCTCTTCCCGGGTCTGAGTGGGGGACGGGCGCAGGGCGGCGAGGACGCAGGTGTCGCAGTTGTGCGCGCAGTCGGTGCCGCTGCCGTCGTGCGCGCACACCTCGGCGCCGGTGACGTGCATCTCGCCCGGGTCGTGCTCGTGCCCGCACGTGCACAGCGAACCCGACTGGCTGCCGACGATCTCGCTGATCGCGGAATCAAGGGCCCGGTCGGCGGCGTCGACCCTGACCGAATGCGCCACCCCCCACGCGAGCAGCGCAAGCACCACAGCGACCACCAGCGCGACCACCACGAAGGCCTGCAACGCCGCGGTGTGCGCTCCGGTGGCCGCCACCGCGCCGATGGCGACGAACAGGGTGGCGAACAGGCCCAGCGTGGCGGCGAGCAGGCGACGCTTGTGCGGGGGGATGGCAGACAGCGGCGAAGACATCCCCTCGATTATGTAGGACTCCGGCTCGTCGGCCGACTCGGGCTGCCGGGTAGCGTGATTGCCCGTGCGCATCGCCCGCTTCGTCCATCCCGGCTCGTCCTCCACCCCGTCGGGCGTGGCGTGGGGAACGGTCGAAGGCCCGGCCGGCTCTCCCCGCGAGGCGCTGACCGTGGCCGCCGTCGACGGGCAC
Source organism: Jatrophihabitans sp. (assembly GCA_035695205.1). Taxonomy (GTDB): domain Bacteria; phylum Actinomycetota; class Actinomycetes; order Mycobacteriales; family Jatrophihabitantaceae; genus Jatrophihabitans. Next base: position 15,300 of record DASSEP010000032.1, read on the forward strand.
CCCTTCGGCCCGCTCACCTTCACCGGTGACCGGTGGGCGCTCTCGGACGTTCGGCTGCTCTCGCCCTTCCTGCCCAGCAAGGTCGTCGCCATCGGCAAGAACTACGCCGAGCACGCCAAGGAGATGGGCGGCGAGGCGCCGACAACTCCGCTGATCTTCCTCAAACCGTCGACGAGCGTCATCGGCGACGGCGACGCGATCCGGCTGCCGCCGTCCAGCAACGAGATTCACTACGAGGGCGAACTGGCCGTCGTCATCGGCACGCCGGCGCGCAACGTCGCTGCCGAGCACGCGCTCGACCACGTCTTCGGCTATGCCGCCGCCAACGACGTCACTGCCCGCGACCAGCAGCGCGCCGACGTCCAATTCACCCGCTCGAAGGGCTACGACTCCTTCTGCCCGTTCGGCCCATGGGTGGAGACAGTGCTCGATCCCGCCGATCTGCGCCTGGTCACGCGGGTGAACGGCGAGATCAAGCAGGATGGCCGGACGAGCCAGATGATCCACGACATCGCGTCGCAGATCGCGTTCGTCTCGTCGGTGATGACGCTGCTGCCCGGCGACGTGATCCTCACCGGGACGCCCGCGGGTGTCGGCCCGATCGTCGCCGGCGACACCGTCAGCGTCGAGATCGAGGGCATCGGCACGCTCACGAACCCTGTGGTGAACGCGTGACCGCGGCAGCGGAGGGCGGGCCGCGTCTGCGGGTCGCGCCGTCGCCGACCGGTGACCCGCACGTCGGCACCGCTTACATGTCGTTGTTCAACCTCGGCTTCGTGCGGCGGCACGGCGGCCGGTTCGTCCTGCGCATCGAGGACACCGACCGGGCCCGGTTCCGCGCCGACAGCGAGCAGCAGATCTACGACACTCTGCACTGGCTCGGCCTGACCTGGGACGAGGGCCCGGACGTCGGCGGCCCGTACGCGCCGTACCGGCAGTCCGAGCGGCTGGACACCTATCAGCCGTTCGTCGAGCAACTGCTCGCCGACGGCCGGGCCTACCGGTGCTGGTGCAGCGCCGAACGGCTGGCCGAGATGCGCGAGCAGCAGCGCGCGAAGAAACTGCCCACCGGCTACGACCGGCTCTGTCTGGGCAAGACCGCCGAGGAACGCAAGGCGCTGGGCGGCACCACCGACACGCCGGTCGTGCGCATGCTGATACCCGACGACGTGCCGTTGACGTTCACCGACGTCATCCGCGGCGAAGTCTCTGCGCCGCGCCCGGACGACCAGGTGATCCTCAAAGCCGACGGCTTCCCCACGTACCACCTCGCGGTGGTCGTCGACGACCACCTCATGGGCATCACCCACGTGGTGCGCGGCGAGGAGTGGATCTCGTCCACCCCGAAGCATCTGTTGCTCTACCGCTGGCTCGGCTTCCCCGAACCGGCGTTCGCGCACATGCCGCTGCTGCGCAACACCGACAAGTCGAAGATCTCGAAGCGTAAGAACCCGGCGGCGCGGCTCACCTGGTTCGTCGAGGAGGGCTACCTGCCGGAGGCGCTGGTGAACTTCCTGGCCCTGCTCGGCTACGGCCAGCCCGGCGAATCGGAGATCTTCACGTTCGCGGAGTTCAGCGCGAGCTTCGACTGGGCCCGGGTGAATACGGTCGGCCCGGTGTTCGATCTGCAGAAGCTCGCCTGGCTGAACGGGCACTACATCCGCGCGCTGAGCGCCGAGGAATTCGGCGAGCGGCTCGTCGCGTTCGCCGCCCGCGCGGGCGAACTGGGCAAGGACGCCGCGGTAGTGCTGCGCGCCGGCGCCTCGCTGGTGCAGGAGCGCTGCGAGACCCTCGCACAGGGTCTGGACATGCTGCACTTCCTGATCATCGACGAAGCCAATTTCGCAGTCGACGATGCGGCCGCGGCCAAGCACCTGGGCGCCGACCAGTTGCCCACGGTCGCCGCGGCGGAGGCCGCGCTGAGGCCGTTGAGCGAGTGGAGCGCCGCCGCGATCGAGCAGGCGTTACGCGAGGCATTGGTGGACGGGCTCGGGCTGAAGCCGCGATTGGCGTTCGGGCCGGTGCGCGTGGCCGTCACCGGACGCCAGGTATCGCCGCCGCTGTTCGAGTCGATGGAGATCCTCGGCCGGGACCGCTCCCTCGCCCGCATCGGGCGGGCGCGCGCCGAGCGCTGAACGCGGCGCCGGCCCGGGCAGGGGTCAGCCGAGGCGGCTCTCGGCCTCGCGTAGCCGCGCGCACAGCACGACGAGTAGCTGCCGCGCGAAGTTGGGGTTGCCCTCCATGAGCGCTTCCAGCACGTGCGGCCGGATCGCGAACGTGGTGAGTTCGCCGTCGGCGACGACGCTCGCCGAGCGTGGCTTGCCGTCGAGCACGCTGATCTCGCCGAAGTAGTCGCCGACGCCGAGGGTGCGGCGCACGGCCGAGCCGGTGGTCACCCGCGCCTTGCCGGAAGTGATGAGGTGGAAGCCGATCGCGCCGGTGCCCTCGGCGATGACCTCTTGGCCGTCGGCGTGGACGGTCTCGCGGCCTTCCTTGACCAGAGCGTTGAGCTGCCGCTTCGACAAGCCCTGGAACAGGTCCACCGCGGCCAGGTAGGACTTCAACTCGTCTGCCTTCACGGCAACCTCCTCGACGATCAGTGCACCGACCCTAGACCTTCGTCGCGCCTGCCGGAATGCAGAAGATGCGCGGGACGCACGGGGCGACCTTGCCTGTGCCGGCCGGCATGGGCATCCGCCCGGAACTCCGTCACAATGACAGCGACGGTGTCACAGATCTACTGTCGGAGAAAGCTCACCACGGAGGTACCGGATGACAACCTCGCGCCCGCCGCGGCCGGCATGGAGCGACGACGACGTCGAGGCGTTCCGCGACCTCGCCCGCAGCTTCTTCGAGAAGGAGTGCGCGCCGAACGAGCAGCGGTGGTGCGAGCAACAGCATGTCGATCGAGAGATCTGGAACTCCGCCGGCGCGCTCGGCCTGCTCTGCCCCTCCATCCCCGAGGAGTACGGCGGCGGAGGCGGCACGTTCGCGCACGAGGCCGTGATCGCCGAGGAGCAGATCCGCGCGGGCGCGCCCAGCCTCGGCACCGCGGTGCACAGCACGATCGTCGCGCACTACCTCAACGCCTACGGCACGCAGGAGCAGAAGCAGCGGTGGTTGCCGCAACTCGCCTCCGGTGAGCTCGTCGGTGCCGTGGCCATGACCGAGCCCGGCACCGGCTCGGACCTGCAGAACGTGAAGACCAAGGCGATCAAGGACGGCGACCAGTATGTCGTCGACGGGTCGAAGACGTTCATCTCCAACGGCTTGCAGGCCGAACTGATCATCGTCGTCGCCAAGACCGACCCCGACAACGCGCATGCCGGCATCTCGCTGGTTCTCGTAGACACCCGCGAGGTGAGCGGCTTCTCCCGCGGCCGGGTGCTGAAGAAGATCGGCCAGCACGGGCAGGACACCGCCGAGCTGTTCTTCGACGGCGTCCGGGTGCCGACGTCGCACCTGTTGGGCGGGGTCGAGGGGCAGGGCTTCGTCCAGCTGATGCAGCAGCTGCCGCAGGAGCGCCTCGTGCTCGCCGTCGCGGCGATCGCGGCCATCGAGGAGGCGCTCGCGCTGACGATCAAGTACACGAAGGAGCGTCAGGCGTTCGGCCGTCCGGTCTTCAACTTCCAGAACACCAAGTTCACCCTCGCCGAGGCCGCCACCACCGCGAAGATCGGCCGCGTGTTCGTCGACGACTGCGTCGCCAAGCACATCCGCGGCGAACTCGACGTGCCCACGGCGTCGATGGCCAAGTACTGGGCGACCGAGCAGCAGTGCCGCATCGCCGACGAATGCCTGCAGTTCTTCGGCGGCTACGGCTACATGCAGGAGTACCCGATCTCGCGGATGTTCACCGACTCCCGGATCCAGAAGATCTACGGCGGCACGAACGAGATCATGAAGGAGATCATCTCGCGGTTTCTCTGACGGCCCGCGGGCGCGCAGTGGGCCCGGGGCGTTTTGGAGCGGCTCACGTGCGTCCGGTAGAGTCTGACGCTGGCCCGGACGGGAGACCGACGGGCTTCCCAGTGGGGTATGGGGTAATTGGCAGCCCGACGGATTCTGGCTCCGTTAGTCTAGGTTCGAGTCCTGGTACCCCAGCGCACAACCGCAGGAAGTTTCTGGGGCCCCGTCGTCTAGTGGCCCAGGACGCCGCCCTCTCAAGGCGGTAGCGCCGGTTCGAATCCGGTCGGGGCTACGCTCTCTGGCGTTAGCGCAGCACCGATAGCGCACGCTCTCGCCTTCGTCGTACTGAGCAAGGGGCGGCTGACGCCCGGGCGCGCGACGTTGGACTCAGGTCCGGAAGCCGCCGCGGGTCGCACGCTGGCGGGGTGACGGCAACCCGTGAGCCCCTGGCCGAACGGTTGGACAAGTGGTCCATCCGGCATCCGCACGCACCGGTGATGCGCCGACTGCTCGGCGGGCCGGTGTTCTTCTGGCGGCTGGGTCTCGGCCGGTTGGTCGCCCGCCTCGAGATCCGCCACGGACACCTCGTCCTGCTGACCGTCACCGGCCGGTCGTCCGGCCAGCCGCGGCACACCCCGGTGACGGCCCACGTCCTCGGCAGCGGGACGTACCTCTGGTGCCCCTACGGCGACCGGGCCCAGTGGTACCGGAACCTGTTGGCGAATCCGGTGGCGACGGTGCAGTCGACCGCTGGCCCGCAGGTCGTGCGGGCCGTGCGGATCGAGGACGATGCGCAGGCAGTCGAGCTGATCTCGGAGTTGCGGCGGTTCGACGTGACCTTCCTGCGCAGCTACCTCGACACCGAGGGCATCGCCGACACCCCGGAAGACATCGCGACGAACAGGGAGCGGCTGCACCTCCTGCGTCTGGAGCCCGCCGAGGAGGACGGGCCCCCGCCGCTCGAGGCGGACCTGGTGTGGCTCTGGCTGCTCCCGGTAGCTGCTGTCGCCCTTCGGGCGGCGCGCCGCTTTCGAGGGCTCGGCTCGCGGCGTGGGTGAACCCGCACCCCGGCTCGTGCGGACGGGCTGACGGGTCGAACCTGCTGGTCACTGCGGCGGCGTCGGGTGATGATGTGCGCGTGACGGGCACCGGTCGGGACACGCCGCTGATCGGCCGGAGCGCGGAACTCGCCCAGCTGGCCGCGGCGCTCCGGGAGGCGGCCACCGGCCGCGCCACAGCGGTGCTGCTGACCGGCGAGGCCGGGGTGGGCAAGACCCGGCTCGTGCAGGCGCTGCTCGCGGACCTCGCCGCCCACGCCGACGCGCCGGTGCAGGTACTGCGCGCGCAGTGCGTCGATCTGGGCGAACCGGGCCTGCCCTTCCTGGCCGTCCGGGATCTCGTTCGCGCCGTCCGCGCAGTTGCCGACGAGCTGCCGGCGGTGGCGTCCCTGCTCGCGTCGCTGCCGCCGGTGACGACGCTGGGTGAGCAGTCGGGTGCGCACGTCGCAGAACTGGCTGACGACGCGGCGCGCCCTCAACTTCTCGATGCGGCCGCAACGCTGCTGGCCGGGACGGCGCGCGCTCGCCCGCCTGCGCTCGTGGTGATAGAGGACGCGCAGTGGGCCGACGCCTCCACCGCCGACTTCCTGCGCTTCCTGCTGAGCCGGCTCACCGACGAACCGGTACTGGTGATCGTCACCGTGCGTACCGACAGCGTCGGGCGCCGGCCCCAGGTGCGGGGTCTGCTGAGCGCGCTGAGCCGGCTGCCGGTGGTGACCCGTCTTGAACTCCGCCCGTTCGACGCGGACGAAGTGGCGCAGTACCTCGAGGTACTACTGCAGCGTCCGGTCCCTGGCGACGTCGTCGCGGACGTCACCGAGCGCACCGGCGGTAACGCGTTCTACGTGCAGTCGGTGGCGTCCGGCGTCGGCGACGGCACCCACACACCGCCCCTCCCGGACGCGTTGGCCGACGTGCTCGTCGCCCGGGTGGACGGGCTGTCCCCGGACGCGCGTGCCGTGCTGCGCAGCGCCGCCGTCGCCGGTCGGGCCGTGCCGCACCCACTGCTCGCCGCGGTCACCGGGTTCGCCGACGACCGGCTCGAGACCACGCTGCGCGAGGTGGTCGCTGACCGCCTGCTCGTCGCCGAGGGCGGCGACGGGTACGCGTTCGGGCACGGCCTGCTGCGTGAGGCTCTCGTCGACGATCTGCTTCCGTCCGAGCGGACCAGGCTGCACAGGGCTTACGCCGACGCGCTGGCCGCCGGTGTCGCTGGGCGCGCGGCGTCGGCCGAGGTGGCGCACCACATGCTGGCCGCCGGTGATCGCTCCGCCGCCCTCACCTGGTCGGTGCGTGCCGCCGACGAGGCCGCGCGGGTGCCCGCGCCTTCCGAGGCGCTGGCCCATCTCGACCGCAGCCTCGCCCTGTGGGAGACGGCGGACGACGCCGCCGCACGCGCCGGGACCTCGGCCGCGGAGCTCGCCCGACGGGCCGCCCGGGCTGCTGCACTGGCAGGCGAACCCAACCACGCCGTGGACCTGGCGCGGCGTGCTGTCGAGCTCGCCGAAGCTCCGGCCGTCCGGGTCGGCGCCGAACTCGAACTCGCGCGAACCCTCATCGGACTCGATCTCGTCGACGAGGCGGTCGAGCACGCAGCGCTCGGCGTGCAAGCGGCGCTCGAGGGAGCCCGACCGCTCGAGGTGGCGGCACGCAGCACGTTCGCCCGCGCCCTGCTCGCTGCCCGCCGGCCGGATGAGGCGCGTGCCCAGGTCGAGCTGGCCCGCGCGGAACTCGCCGACTCCGGCGACCCGGCACTCGACGTCGAGCTGTTGACGACACTCGCCCTCCTCGACGAGATCGACGGCGACCGCGCCGGCGCAGCGGCGGGACTGCAACGGATACTGCGGCGCGCGATCGCCAGCGGCGAGCTCGCAGCGGAGCTGCGGGCGCGCTACGCGCTCGCCTGCCTGAACTACTACAACGGCGACGTCGTCGGCGCCCTGCCGGTGCTGCGGGACGCGTCGGAGCGCCTTTCGGGCAGCGGCTTGCGGTGGAGCAGTTCCGGCGTCGAACTCCGCGTCCTCCACGCGATCGCGCTGTACGTGGCGGGCGACTTCGCGGCGAGCCTGAAGGCGGCCGAACCCGGGCGGCTGCGCCCGCCGGACGTCGCAGCGGCTCGGCTCGCGGCGGTGGGCTGCTATGCGGCCGTCGCCCGCGACGAGCACGACGTCGGACACCGGTTCCGGACGCTGCGCGAGGCGTGGGATCTCGACCCGCAGGTCGGGCTCGTCGCCGGCGGCTGCGAGGCCGATCACCTGACCTGGGCCGGCGAATTCGACGCCGCCGTGGAGGTCGCCGAGCAGGCCCAGCGCCATCTCGACCGCACGGCGGGGGAGGGAATGTACGGCGGGCTGTGGTTGTGCGCCCTGGCGCTGGGCGCACTCGCCGACCGCGCCGCCGTCGCCCGATTGCGCCGCGACGCCGACGCGGTCGCCGACAGTCTCGACCGTGGGGCCGCGCTGGTGGACCGTGCGCACCGGATCGCCGGCTGCGGCTACGGCCGGCCCGGTGCCCTGGGGCCCGAGGGCCACGCCTGGCTGGCGCGCACCGAGGCGGAGTACGCGCGGCTGCGCGGTGAGCCCGGCGTGGCCGAGTGGGAGCGCGCGCTGGAGGCGTTCGGCTACGGCTACGTCTACGAGCAGGCCCGGTGCCGCCGGCGGCTCGCCGAGGCCCTGCTCGCGGCCGGCGACCGCGACGCCGCCCGCGTGCACGCCGGCGCTGCGCTGGCCACCGCCGCCGAGTTGCACGCCGCGCCGCTGCACCGCGCTGTGGAGGCGTTGATCAACCGGTCCCGCCTCGAGCCCGGGGCGCCGGGCTCGGCCGGCCCGTTGACGGCCCGGGAGCTCGAGGTGCTCACCCTGGTGGCCGACGGGCTCACCAACCGGCAGATCGGCCAGCGGCTGTTCATCAGTGAGAAGACCGCGAGCGTCCACCTGTCCAATCTGATGGCGAAGCTCGGTGTCTCCGGGCGCACCGAGGCGGTCATCGTCGCGCACCGCCGCGGCATCCTCGACGTCGCCGGTACCTAGTTTTCGAACCACCTCAGACGGCCTCACCGGCCGAGAGTGCGTGATCTCCTCATGCCTGCAGCCGGGCCTTAGCCCGAGTGTCGTCCGCGTCCGCACAGTGCGGACCTCGAGATGAGGAGGACGACATGAGTTCCCCGAACGCACCCGCCGAGCTTGCGGCCCACGTCACCGGACCGGTGTTCGACGGCGCCGACCCCAGATCGGCCACCGAGACGGCGGGCTTCAACCTCGCCGTGACGCACCGGCCCGCCGTCGTCGTCGGCGCGACGCGCTCCGCCGATGTCGCCGCGGCCGTGCGCTACGCCGCCGAGGCGCGCCTGCCCGTCGCGGTACAGGCGACCGGGCACGGAGCCGTGCGCCCCGCCGACGGCGCCGTGTTCGTCTCCACCGCTCGGATGCAGGGCGTCCACGTCGATCCGCGCCGTCGCATCGCCCGCGTGCAACCGGGCGTGCGGTGGCGGGCGGTGATCGACGCTGCGGCGCCGCACGGGCTGGCGCCGCTGTCGGGGTCGTCTTCCGGAGTCGGCGTCGTCGGCTACACGCTCGGCGGCGGCGTCGGCCACCTCGCCCGGCGGCACGGGTTCGCCGCCGACCACGTCCGCGCCGTCGACCTGGTGACCGCGGACGGCGAGCACAGCACGGTCACCGCCGAATCCGATCCCGAGCTGTTCTGGGCGATCCGCGGGGGCAAGGGCAACTTCGGGATCGTCACGGCCCTTGAGTTCGACCTCGTGCCGGTGCCGCGCTTCTTCGGCGGCAGCCTGCTGTTCGGCGCGGACGACGCGGCGCACGTCCTGCATTCCTTCGCCGCGTGGGCCCCGACGCTGCCGGAATCCGCGACGACCTCGGTCGCGCTGCTGCGACTGCCAGACCTGCCGTCGGTACCGGAGCCGCTGCGCGGCCGGTTCACACTCGCGCTGCGATTCGCCTACTGCGGCTCCGCAAAGGACGCCGAACAGCTTCTCGCGCCGATGCGCAGCGTCGCCCGGCCGCTGATGGGGGCCGTCGGACCGATGCGCTATCGCGACGTGGACCGCATCCACATGGATCCGACCGAGCCGATGCCCGGAGTCCACGACGGTGGGCTGCTGCGGGCGTTCTCCGCCGAGGTGGTCGACGCGCTGCTCGGTGCCGCCGGGCCGGACGTCGACGTGCCCCTGGTCATGGCTGAGGTGCGGCTGCTCGGCGGTGCACTGGGCCGGCCCGCCGACGTCCCGAACGCCGTCGCGGGCCGCGAAGGTGCCTACTCGCTATTCGCGGTCGCGCCGGCGCCGCCGCCGCTCGCGCACATCGCCCCCGAGGTCACCCGGAGCGTGCTCGCCGCGCTGAGCCCGTGGACGACCGGAACCACGTTGCTCAACTTCCTCGGGCACGCGCCCACGCCCGAGGACGTCGGGTCGGCGTGGCCCACCGCGACGCTGGATCGGCTGCGGCGGGTCAAGGGGCGCCTGGACCCGGTCAACCTTTTCAGCACCGGGCACGCCATCGCGCCCGCGGCCCTGGCGGGTGCGCGATGAGCCGGCCGGTCGTCGTCGTCGAACCCGGCGCCGGGCAGCGCCTGGGCAACGTCGAGTTCCTCGCCCGGACCGTCGACACGCCGTACTACAACCTGCTGATCATCACCCTGGCCCCCGGCCAGGGCGTGGAGGCGCACGTGCACACCGACGAAGACGACTCGTTCCTGGTGCTCGAGGGCACGCTGTCGGTCACCGTCGGCGAGGACGACCGAACCATATCGGTCACGCCGGGAACCTACGTGCTGGTGCCGTCGGGCACCCGACACGCGATCGCGAACAACGGCTACACCGACGTCCGCATGCTCAACATTCACGCGCCGGGCGGCTTCGACCGCCGGCTCGGCCTGTGACCCGCCGGCCGCGCGGGGCCGCTCCTTCTTCGAGGATGCGGCCCCGCGAGGCCGAACGCGCAGTGACCGCGCGGTGCCCCGGCCGGGTGCGGCCGTGCCGGGATTTCCGGAGCACCGCGACGCGGGATTAGCGTGGGCCGAGGTTGCGAATGCGCGCCATTGCCGGAAGGGAGTCGTCGATGAGTGTCCGTGCCCGGTTGTTCGCGGCGCTCTACGACCGTCAGATGCATCGGGTCGAGGCCGCCGGCCTGGGTGCGCTGCGCGAGCGTCTGCTGGGCCGGGCCGGGGGACGCGTACTCGAGATCGGCAGCGGTACCGGCGCCAACCTGCGGCTGCTCGCCCCGGGCGCCGAGTCGCTGACGGTGACCGAACCCGAAGCGCCGATGCTCTCGCGCCTCGAGCGCCGGGTGCAGCAGGAGGCGCCCGCCGCGACCGTGCACCGGGTGAGTGCGGAGGAACTGCCCTTCGCGGACCAGTCCTTCGATGTCGTGGTGTCGACGCTGGTGCTGTGCGGGGTCGGTGACCAGCCCCGGGCGCTGGCCGAGGTACGGCGCGTGCTCCGCCCCGGAGGGCGGCTGTTGTTCCTCGAGCACGTGCGCTCGACCGATTTGCAGGTTGCCCGCGCGCAGGACGCGCTCAACCCGGTCAACAGGTTCTTCGTCCGCTGCAACTGCAACCGCGCCACCGTCGAGGCCATCGAGCACGCCGGCTTCGCGATCGAGTCCGTGGAACGCCTCGCGATGCCGAAGGCGCCGTTCTTCATCCGGCCCATCGCGCTCGGCACCGCCGCACGCCCCGCCGCCTGACCCGCGCCATCTGATCGATTGCTTACACCCGATGCCCGCGTAATAAAAACGAGTACACTCGTAAATAAACACCGGCACCGGTGTTCCCCGGAGGAGGCGGCCATGAGCCTCATCGTGTATGCGGACTTCGCTTGTCCGGACTGTTACTTGGCCGCGCGTCGTGCCGACGTGCTCGCTGCGGCCGGCGTCGAGGTGGACTGGCGGGCGGTCGAGCACCGGCGCGCCGTACCGGTCGCCGGCCTGCCGCTGTCGGACTCCGAGCAGCAGGAACTCGTCTCGCGCCTGGCGGGGCTCGACACGCTGCTGCTGCCCGGCGAATCCCTGCCGCACCGCCTGCCGACGATCCGCCCGCGCACCGAGGCGGCGATCGCCGCGTACGCCGCGGTCTCGGCCACGCCGGTGGGCGCGGAGGTCCGACGGCTGCTCTTCGAGCTCTACTGGCGGTTCGGGGCGGACATCGGAAGCCCAAGCGTGCTGCGCGGGCCGCTCACCGGCCCGGTGCTCCGGTCCGGAGCGAGCGCCGAGCCGCTACGGCAGTCCGGTTACGCCGTGAGCTTCGACCGCGGGCCTCTCACCACCGAGGCGTTCCGCCGGATCCGCGACTGGCGGCGCGAGTGGGCCGACCTCGGCAGCCCGCTCTCGCCGGTGGTGCTGGCCGACGGGGCAACGCTCGCCGGCACCGACGCGCTGCGCCGGCTGGGCAAGGAGATCGCCTACGCCGGAGCGCCCGTCGACGCCGCGCTCGCTGAGCCACGCCGCTACCCGCCGATCGACGACCGGCCGCCCGCCAGCTGGGTGTCGTGGGTGGGCGGCCGCTGGCGCAACGCCTACCGGCCGGCTGCCGCCGGATGACCGCCGCGGCGCGGCCGCGCGGCACCGCAAGCCTGAGGAGGGAAGTCATGTCGCTGACCGCGCTGGGCCTCGACGCCCCGCAGCTTCACGAACCGCCCGCTGGGCGAGTGCTCCACCGATCCAACGCCGCGGTGATCGCGGCGGTGACCGCGCAGCATGCCGAACTCGCCGCCCGATTGGCCCTGCTGACCCGCGCGGTGCGCTCGGCCGCCCGCGCCGGCGACTACGCCGGGGCCCGCAACCAGCTGCAGCACTGGTGCCGCACCGCGCTGGTGCCGCACCTGGTCGGCGACGAGCGGACCCTCTACACGGCCGCGGCCGAGCTCACGCCCACGCAACTACTCGTCTCCGGCATGCTCACCGCACACTCCTCGCTCGGAAGCTTCGTCGCCGACCTGTCGGTGGCCTTCGACGCCGTCGACGTGGTCGCCGCGGCTGCCGCGGGGGAGGCGGTGCTCGCGGTGCAGCTCCGCAACGAGAAGGAACTGTTACTGCCGGTCCTGGACGCGGCGGGACTCGACCTGGCGGTCCTGTTGGGCAGCACGCATCCGACCCGCGTGTAGTGCGACGAACGCCCGTGCGCGGCGCTGCAGAGGCGTACCCGGCGCCGCAGAGGGGTGACCTGTCGCCGGCTGTGTGGTACGCATGCGCTGTCGAATGCGCCGGGGCGCTCTTCGCAGCGAGCCCGGCGCAGCCGACGCGTTCTGTCGAGACCATCGCCGGGGTGATCGATGAGCGACGTCGTTGCACATGCGCCGCAGGCGCCTGCCCCACCGATGCCCGGTGCCGCCGAAGGCTTCGCCGCGCAGCGTCCGATGCCGCCTCGGACGATCATCCCGGTCAAGGGCCTGCCGGTGGTCGTGCTCGTGCTCGGCGCGCTCGTCGCGGCGATCGCCACGGGCTCGCCGTGGGCGCTGATGCTCTACCACGTCACCGGCGGCGGGCTGTGGACCGGCATCGACCTGTTCGTCGGCTTCGTCGTCGGCCCGATCCTCGGCCGGCTCTCGCTGCCCGCGCGCGCCGAGTTCTCCGCGCGGTTCATGCCGATGATGGCGATCATCATGCCGACACTCGTGGCGATGACGCTGGCCTCCGGCTTCCAGATCGCGGTGCTGCAGGGCAACCTGCACGCGTCGAGCCCCAACCACGCGTGGTTGCTGGCGTCGTTCATCGTCGTCGGCATCATGGCCACGATCGCGCTCGGCGTGCTCGAACCGGCCAACATCGCCGTCCTGTTCGAGATGCGGAAGGCGCAACCCGACGGCCTGGTCATCGCCGGCCTGATGCGCCGGTTCATCTACACGGCAGGCATCACCGGCGCGATGCAGATCGCCACGCTCGTCATCATGACCCGGGTCGGCTCGCGATGACCGAGGTTCGGCGCCGCGGCGGCCGACACCCGCAGCAGCCCCCCGAGACCGACCCGGGGCCTGAGGGCGGACCGGCCGCGGCGCCTGCCCCTGTCCACCCGTTCCCGCCGGCCACGCCCGCGCTGGTCACCTCGCTGGCGCTGGTCATCGTCGGCGGGATCTGGATGGCCTCCTACTTCCCGCGCCAGGCCCCGCTCGCGTTGCCGAGCGCCGCGAGCGGGCTGAGCGCGGTGCTGCTCGCAACGGCGGTGGCGATGCTGGTGCGCTTCCCCGGCTTCTCGTGGGCGACGTTCGGGCTCGTCTGGCGCTGGGCGTTGCTCGCCTACGTGGTCATCGCCGGAATGATCGAGTTCGCGTTCGTGCACAACGGCGCATCTGGCGCCCCGCTCGCACTGATCACGGTGATGCTGGTGATCTTCGCGCTGGACGTCGCCACCCTCATCGCGATGACGGTGGCGCGCTACCAGCGCGCTGCGCCCTGACCCCGGGCGGTCCGGCTCGGGGTCTGCGGCCCCGCCTCGCCATGGGCCTTCCGGGGTCCTCCTGTTCTGCACGCATGCACGCAACACGGCGAGGGTTCGGCGTGCTCCTGGTCTGCACGCATGTACGCAACACCCCCGTCGCGACGCAGCCGGCGCCCGGGTAGCGAGGGAGGTGCGCGTCGGAACCGGGTTGGTTTGCCGGGTCTCTGATCGCGGATTGTGCCGCTGGGGCCGCGCTATCTGCGATCGGTGCGACGTCCGGCCTGTGGGCCTGTTGCGTGCATGCGTGCAGACCAGGAGGGCCCGGCACCGTGGGCCTGTTGCGTGCATGCGTGCAGAGCAGGAGCGCTCGGAATCGTGGGCCTGCTGCGTGCATGCGTGCAGACCCGGAGCGCCGCGAAGAGCGCCCTGCCGGGCGGCGTGCGGCGGCGACAACAGCGCCGGTCCGGGCCGATACTCGAACGGTGGAAGATGGCCACCGGCTGCACCTGCTCCGGCACGCGAAGTCCAGCTGGGACGACGATGCGCTGCCCGACGCCGAGCGGCCGCTCTCGCCTCGCGGACGCAAGGCGGCGTCGGCGTTGCGGCGGCACTTCAAGGCATCCCAACTGCGGGTTGATCTGGTGCTCTGCTCCCCGGCCCGCCGAACCCGGCAGACGTGGGATCGGGTGCGGGACGGCGTGCGCTGCACCGAGGTGCGCTTCGTCCCGGACATCTACGAGGCGAGCGCCGGAGCGCTGTTGGACGTCGTCCGCGGCATCGACGAGTCGGCCGGCTCAGTCCTGCTGATCGGGCACAACCCCGGCCTCGCCGATCTCGCCGAGCAGCTGATCGCGGACGGCCGGGACGAGGCCGTCACTCGCTTGCGGGAGGGCTTCCCGACCGGGGCCTTCGCGACGATGCGACTAAATGGTCCGTGGCGCGCCACCGATCCGCACACCGGCTTCCTCGAGGGCTTCGTGCGCCCGCGGGACCTGCCCGAACGGTGAGGGCGGACCTGGTGCCCGCTCAGGCCGGGCGCGCCAGCAACATGCCGTCCCGCAGCACGTCGACCCGCGTGCCCGACGGACGGCTGATCTCCTCGAGCGTCGTCCGCACCCACTGGAGATCCCCAGCTTCCACATGCCGAAGGCGTATTCGCGAGATCCGCAGCGGAACCATGCGCAACTCCACAAGCCGGCCGGTGTCGACGGCGAGAGTGGCGAAATACATGAGGGTCAGCTCGGCGCGGTAGTCGTCGTGCCCGCCGATGCCCTCATAGTCGTCGAGAAAATCGCCGCACCCGTAGAGGATGAGCCGGCCGCGGTAGATCTCGATCGGCCGTGGGTGATGCGACGAGTGCCCGTGCACCAGGTCCACGCCGCCGTCGACCAGCCGGTGCGCGAACCGCCGGAACCCCGGTTCCACGGCGTAGCCCCAGTTACTGCCCCAGTGGATGGATACCACCGCCACGTCGCCCGGTCTTTTCGACGCGGCCACGCTTGCCGCGAGTTCGTCGGCCCGACGGGCGGTCAGCTCGGTCAGCAGATGGACGCCGGGCCGGGCGTCCGTCGCTGCCCAGTTGGGTGGAATCCCGCTGGAGGGAGTACCGCAGCCGACCACGAGCAGCCGTCCGCCGGCGCCGCACGGAACGACCGCCGGCGCGCGCGCCGCCTGCTCGTCCCGTCCAGCGCCGACCCCGTGGATCCGGGCGTCGGCGAGCACGTCCAGGGTCTCGAGCAGCCCGGCGACACCGAAATCCAGGACGTGGTTATTCGCAAGCGCGCACACGTCCGGAGCGAGGCCGGCCAAGCTGGCAACGTTGTCCGGGCTCATCCGGTAGTGCACCGCCTTTCCCGGCGCGAACTCGCCGTCGCGGGTGATCGCGGTCTCCAGATTGATCAGCCGGGCGTCGGGCGCCAACTCGGTCAGCACATCGACGGCATCGCCCCAGAGCCACGACTCGTCCACGGGACGCGGGATCGGCCCGTTGCGGCGTTCGGCGAGTTCGACGTACCGGCGGGCATCCCGCACGTACGTCTCGGCCAGCGCCGGATCGCTCGGATGCCGCAGGATCTGATCCACGCCCCGGCCGAGCATGACGTCGCCGGTCAGCAGCAGGGTGACCGTCTCGCTCATCTGGAATCCGAGCCAACCGCCGGACGGCTGCGTCCGAGAAGTGCCGAAGGTCATGGCCGGCATCCCACGCAGCCAGGACGCGATCGCGCCGGCCGCGGGAGTGCGGGCCGCGGGAGTGCGGGCCGTCCGGCGCGTCCGCCGGGGGCAAGCGGCACTGTCCGGCCCACGCCTGGCGCGATCGGATGGATTCCGGGGCGCGAAGGAGGACCACGATGCCGCACAGCACCTTGCACCCGCTGGAGCACGCGGTGCAGAACACGAGCGAATGGCTGGCCGACGTGGCCGCCGAATTCGACACCGAAGACCGGGAGTTCGCCTACCGGGTCACCCGCGCCTGGCTGCACTGTGTGCGCGACGGTCTGCCCGTGCCCGAGTCGGCGCACCTCGCCGCCCAGTTGCCGACGCTGCTGCGCGGCGTCTACTTCGAGGGCTGGCAGCCGGCCGAGGTCCCGGTGCGCATGCATCTCGACGCGTTCGTCGACCGCTTCGCCGCCGAAGCGCACGTCGCACGCACCGAGGTTCCCAAGGTCACCTGGGCGGTGTCGAGCGCCCTCGACCGCCGGCTGGGCGGACTTGACAAGGTGCTGACCCGGTTCCCCGTCGAGCTCAGGGCGCTTCTGGTACCGAGCCGCTGACCGCTTCGGTGCCGGCTGCCGACCGGGTGCGCGGCGCCGGCCACGGCCCCACCGTGCGCGCGAGGTGCACGAGCATGGCGACGAAGGTGACCACCCACGCCCCGAACGCGACCCAGCTCTCGTGTGCGCCGATGGCCTCGACGATCGGCAGCCGATCTGCCTGGCCCAGGTAGTGGCCGGCGACGCCGTACATCCCGAGCGGGAAGACCACGCTCCACAGCGGCGCCTCGTAGCGCAGCGGGATGCGGTGGACGATGTGACGCCAGACGCCGGCCGCGATCAGCGGCGGGATGAGCCAGCTGCCGAAGGCCCAGAACACCACCGATGCGCCGGCGATCACCCCGCGAGTGGCCGAGACCATCGGCGCGTCGGCCATCTGCACGATCCGCGCCCCGGCGACGACGGTGATCGCGGTCGCGCCCATCGCGACCCAGTACGGCGGGGTCAGGTCCTGCGGGCGCAGCGGGTACACCAGCATCCGCGCCGCGACGAAGATGCCCGCGGCGGCGTAGAGGAACACGCCGACCGACCAGGACAGCACCGCGAGCAGGGCCAGCTCGCGGCGCCCCCCGGTCACCGACGGCTCCAGCGCGGCGGCGAGCACCGCCACCGACTGGCTCGCGACGACCCAGATGAACCAGGTCCCGTTCGCCGCCTCGAGCACCGGGCGGCGGGTGTGACCGAGCACCGCGGTCCAGGGCACGACGTAGCCGAGGGCGAGCCAGGCAACCCAGCCGATCCCGAGCAGCGCGAACGCGACGGTGTAATGACCGTCGACCGCGAGGCGGGTGCCGACGACATCGGTCGCCGCGACAAAGGTGAACGACCCGAACGCCCGGCGGGGATCGGCGAAGTCGGCGCCGAACTCGGTACTGAACGCCAACACCCGCCAGAGATGCAGCACGATCAGCAGCAGGTACTCGCCGACCGCGAGCCAGAGCAGCGACACCGACACGGCGTTCGCCCCGTGATTGAGCATCGCGATCGACACGATGCCGGTCGCCATGACCAGCGCGAAGTAGCCCGGGTGCAGCGTCCGTACCGCATGCCTCACACCAGCAGGTGAGGCAGCGGGCTGCTCCTGCTCAGTACGGGACACCGATCTTGCGCCACTTGCGCCCGCCCGTTCCCGGCTCCTCCGGCCGGGACGCCAGGCGGCTGCGGATCACGACGTACGGCCGCCAGAGGTACCACAGCGGGTAGCTCCAGGCGTGGACCAGCCGGCTGAACGGCCACACCGCGAAAATCGCCCAGGCCGCGGTCGCGTGCACCTGGTACATGATCGGTGCGTTGGTGATGGCCTTGACGTCCGGACTGCCGGTGAACAGGCTGCGGAACCAGATCGACACGCTGTCGCGGTAGTCGTAGCCGGAGCCGAACTCCTGGACGCCGAGGGTGAGGTAGATGCCGAGCAGCACGATGATGCCGAGCAGGATCAGCGCGAGGTAGTCCACGGCGCTCGTCGTGGCCCGCACCCGCGGGATCGCGGTGCGCCGGAACACCAGGATGCCGGCGCCGATGAGCACGCCGAACGCGGCGATCGACCCGGCGACGCCCGAGAACGTCGTGTAGACGCTCTCCGGGATGCCCAGCCAGCGGGTGAACGATTTCGGCACGAGGATGCCGAGGATATGCCCGCCGATCGCGGCGAACGTGGCGTAGTGGAACAGCGGCGCGCCCCACTTCAGCAGCCGCCGCTCCTGCAGCTGGGTGGAACGGCTCGTCCACCCGAACTGGTCGTAGCGCCACCGCCAGATATGGCCGACGACGAAGACGACCATCGCCGTATACGGCAGGATGATCCACCACCAGGTGTCCCACGCACTCATCGAAGGACCTCGCTTCGCTCGGTGGCTGGCTTCGCCGACGCTGTGTCATGGTTCGCTCCGCAAGCGTCGCTCATCGAACGACCTCGCTTCGATCGGTGGCCGAACCTGCTCCGTAGCCGGCGAGATACTCCGGCGGGGCGAACGGTTCGAGCCCCACGTCCTCCTTCGGGGGGCCGCTCTGCCAGGCACTGGCGACCTGGTCAAGCTCGCGGCGGCCGAGTTTGGGCAGTTGGGCGCACAGCGCGGCGAGCACGTCCGAGTAGGGCGACTCGGCCTTCACCAGCGCCCGGCGCAACAACTCGAGATCGGTGCGGTGGCCGTGCAGCAGCCGCTGCCCGCGCTCGGAGAACGCCGCGAAATCGAGCACCATCGGCAGGAAGTCGGGCAGCTCGTCGTCGGTGGGCACGAACCCGGCGTCGCGGTACGCGGTCTTGAACACCACCATCGCCATGCCCCGCTTGCGGGTGTCGCCGTACCGGAAGTAGGTCAGGTACAGCGCGCAGCGCCGCCGCAGATCGAACGTCTCGACGTAGTGTTGGGCGACCTCGACCGGTGGCGTCACGCGGAGCCACCCGAGGAAGCGCTCGAACCCCTCGCGCGCCTGGCGCGGCGCCACGCCGGCGGCGAAGGAGTCCAGCTGATCCAGGCCGTCGAACACCGCGGACGTCGGGTACTGCAGCAGGACGGATGCGAGCTTGCAGGCGGCCGCGTTCACGTCGTGCCTTCCGAGGGGAACAGGTGGGGCGCGTCGCTCTTACCGTCCCAGCCCAGCAGGTTGAAGTGCGTGCGGCCGTCCTCGGCCTGGAAGGTCTGCGCCGCCTCGGGTGCACCGGTGGGCCGGTACGAGTGGATGCCGTGCGGGCCGTCGCCGCCCATGCCCGGGCCGCCGTCGGTGTCCAGGCTGCAGAACAGCTGCTCGTGCTGGCCCATCAGCCGGCCCGCCTCCTCGGCGTGCGCCGGCGGGATCACGTAGCGCTGCTCGTACTTCGCGATCGCCAGCAACCGGTACAGGTCGTCGAGGTCCTCGGCGCTCGCGCCGACCGACGCCGGCAGGTTCTCGTCCAGATCGAGGCCGAGCTGGCCGGCCCGTTGGATCGCCCGGATCGCTGCGAGCTTGCGCAGGACGGTGCGGATGACGTCGGCGTCGCCCGCGGTGAACAGATTCGCCAGGTACTCGACGGGGATGCGCAACGAGTCGATGGTTGCGAACACGTTGTCCGGGTTGTCGGCGTCATAGCCTGCGGCGTGGACCACGTCGGCCACCGGCGACAGCGGCGGGATGTACCAGACCATCGGCAGTGTCCGGTACTCCGGATGCAGCGGCAGCGCCACCCGGTGCCGCACCGCGAGTTCGTAGACGGGGGAGCGTTTGGCGGCCTCGATCCAGTCGTGCGGAATGTCGGCCGCTGCCGCGGCCGCCTGCACCTCGGGGTCGTGCGGGTCGAGGAAGACGTCGAGCTGTGCCTCGTACAGATCTTGGACGTCGGGGGTGGCCGCAGCATCGAGCACCTTGTCGGCGTCGTAGAGGAACAGGCCCAGATACCGCAGCCGGCCGACGCAGGTCTCCGAGCAGATCGTCGGCTGGCCGGCCTCGATGCGCGGGAAGCAGAACGTGCACTTCTCGGCCTTGCCGGTGCGGTGGTTGAAGTAGACCTTCTTGTACGGGCAGCCGGAGACGCAGAACCGCCAGCCGCGGCAGCGATCCTGATCGACCAGGACGATGCCGTCCTCCTTGCGCTTGTACATCGCTCCCGACGGGCAGGAGGCGACGCACGACGGGTTGAGGCAGTGCTCGCAGATGCGCGGCAGGTAGAACATGAAGACCTGCTCGAACTCCATCTTGACCCGCTCCTCGAGCCCCTTGAGGTTCGGGTCGCGCACGCCCGTCTCCGGGGCGCCGGCGAGGTCGTCGTCGAAGTTGCTGCCCCACTTCACCGTCATGTCGCGCCCGGTGAGCGCGGAGATCGAGTGGGCGCTGGGGTTCGGCGTGCCGAGCGGGGCGTCGATGACCGTCTGGTAGTCGTAGGTCCACGGGTCGCCGTAGTCGTCGATCGTCGGCAGATCAGGGTTGTAGAAGATCGACAGCAGCTTCTTCAGCCGGCCGCCGGCCTTGAGTTGCAGCCGGCCCTTCTTGTCGAGCGTCCAGCCGCCGTGCCACTGCTCCTGGTCCTCGTACCGTTTCGGGTACCCGATGCCCGGCTTGGTCTCGACGTTGTTGAAGTACACGTATTCGGTACCGGGGCGGTTCGTCCAAACCTGCTTGCAGGTCACCGAGCAGGTGTGGCAGCCGATGCACTTGTCGAGGTTCATCACCATCGCGACGTTGGCCATGACTCGCATGTCAGTACTCCACCTCCTGGGCGCGGCGGCGGATCACGGTGATCTCGTCGCGCTGGTTTCCGGTGGGCCCGTAGTAGTTGAAGCCGTAGGAGAACTGCGCATAGCCGCCGATCATGTGCGTCGGCTTGATCACCAGCCTGGTGAGGGAGTTGTCACCCCCGCCGTGCCAGCCCGAGACCTCGGATTTCGGGGTCATCAGGTGCCGGTCCTTGGCGTGGTACATGAACACCGTTCCTTCCGGCATGCGGTGGGTGACGACCGCGCGGCACACGACGACGCCGTTGCGGTTGTAGGCCTCGATCCAGTCGTTGTCGCTCACCGCGATGCGCGCGGCGTCCTGCGGGCTCATCCAGATGGTCGGCCCGCCACGGAACAGCCGGAGCATGTGCAGGTTGTCCTGGTATTCGGAGTGGATCGACCATTTCGAATGCGGCGTCAGGTACCGCACGGTGATCTCGGGACGGTCGGGGTCGCGCAGGCCCTGCTCGCCGAAGTGGCGTGCGTAGTCGAGCGGCGGCCGGAAGGTCGGCAGCCACTCGCCGTACTCCGCGATCCATTCGTGGTCGAGGAAGAAGTGCATGCGCCCGGTCAGCGTGTGCCACGGCTTCTTGCGCTCAACGTTGACGACGAACGGTGAGTACCGCCGGCCGCCGGTCTCGCTGCCTGACCACTCGGGCGAGGTGATCACCGCGCGCGGCTGGATCTGCGTGTCGGCGAAGCTGATCCGGTCTCCGGCGCGCTCCTCGGCCAGATCGGCGAGCGAGCACCCGGTGCGTTTCTCCAGCTCCTTCCAGCCCATCAGCGCGACCTCGCCGTTGGTGGTGCCGGACAGCGCGAGGATCGCTTCGGCGAGGTCGACGTCGCGGGCCAGCGAGGGCCGGCCGTCCGCCACGCCACCGCGCACCACGCCGTTGCGGCGCCGCAGGTGATCGACCGCGCTCGTGGGCAGGCAGGTGATGCCCTTCGTGGTGGTGCCGAGCGTGTCGACGAGCGGACCGAGGGCGGCCATCTTGTCCGCGACGGCGGCGTAGTCACGTTCGACCGGGATCAACTTGGGCATCGTCACGCCGGGCACCGGGTCGATGCCCAGAGCTCTCCAGTCCTGCACGTGTCCGCCGGGCTGCGCCATCTCGTCCGCCGTGTCGTGCGCCAGCGGCGCGGCGAGGACGTCGGTGCGGGTACCCAGGTGCTGCGCCGCCAGCCGCGAGAAGTCCCGCGCGATGGTGTGGAATGCGTCGAAGTCGGTGCGTGCCTCCCACGGCGGCGGGATCGCGGGGTTGAACGAGTGCACGAACGGGTGCATGTCGGTCGTCGACAGGTCGTGCTTCTCGTACCAGGTCGCCGCCGGTAGGACGATGTCGGAGTAGGTGCAGGTGCTCGTCATCCGGAAATCCATCGTGGTGACGAGGTCGAGCTTCGCGCGCGGCGCGGTCTCGTGCCAGCGCACCTCCTGGGGGCGCAGGTGCTCGGGGGTCTCGTTCGCGCGCACCGCGTCGTCGACGCCCAGCAGGTGGCGCATGAAGTACTCCATGCCCTTGCCTGACGAGCCCATGAGGTTCGCCCGCCACACCGTCAGCACGCGGGGGAAGTTCGCCGGGTCGTCCGGATCCTCGCCGGCGAAGCTCAGCGCGCCCGAGCGCAGCTCGTCGACGATGTGCTGCTGGACGGTCTTGCCCGCGCGGGCGGCGTCGTCGGCGACGTCGAGCGGATTGCGGTTGAAGGTGGGGTACGAGGGCTGCCAGCCCAGGCGCGAGGCCTGGGCGAGGCAGTCGGCGAAGGCGCGCCCGGCGAACAGGCCGGGGCCGGCCGGGCTGGACATCTCGTCGGCGCGGAAGTGCTCGTAGCGCCACTGGTCGGTGTGCAGGTAGAAGAACGACGTGCCGGTCATGTGCCGGGT
>DASSEP010000033.1:0-8436 GCA_035695205.1 Jatrophihabitans sp.
AAGAACAGGAAGACGATTCCGTAGCCGATGGCCATCTTCATGTCAGCGGTCCTCTTCGTCGCGCGGTTCGGAGAACCACAGGAAATAGATCGTTGCGATCACCACGACCGCAGCGCCGAGCACGTAGTAGTAGCCGATCTGAGAATTCGGTTGGGAGAACGCCAGATAGACCAGGGGGAAGGCCATGAGCACGAAGTCGAAGACCAGCAGGGCGGTCCGGACCGCGTGCAGCGGACGGGGAGACGGGGGGACGGGCATGCTTTTCACCGCCTAGCGGATGCCGAGGGGAATGTGGACGAGAGGGGGCGGCGCACAAGCGCCGCTGGGCCGGTGCACGGGGTGAGAGGCCGTTAGAGGGAGCTCCTCTCCGCGTGCTCTGCGCGGTCGGGCATCGGCCCTGCGGCGCGGTTCGCGATGTGATCGGCACCGTGGACGCAGCGACCGCCGACGAAGGTTGCCTGGACGCTGATGTCGCCGATGCGGGAGGCGGGCACGGTGGTGGGGTCGTCGTCGAGCAACACGAGGTCGGCGAACAGGCCGGGAGCGATGCGGCCTTGGCGGTGTTCGGCATGCCCGGCCCAGGCGGCGTCGACGGTGTAGGCGCGCAGCGCTGTCGCGGCGTCGACGCGTTCCTGTTCGGCCAGGACTCGGCCGTCGCGGCTGCGCCGCTCCACCATCGATTGCATGCCCAGCAGCGGGGCGCCGGCGGCGACCGGCCGGTCGGAACTGCCCGGCACGCGCAGCCCCGCGTCGAGGAACGAGCGGTGGCGGTACATCCAATCCACCCGTTCGTCGCCGAGCGCGGCGGCCATGGTGTCGCCGATCTCGTAGAGGAAGCGGGGTTGCGGCACCGGCACCACACCCAGCTCAGCCATCCTGGCCAGCTGATCCGGACGTACGACGGCGGCGTGCTCGATGCGGTGCCGGACGTCCGTCCGGGGGTGCTTCTGCTGCGCGCGCTCTAGCGCGTCCAACGCGAGGTCGACGGCGCGGTCGCCGATGGCGTGCGCGGCGACCTGCCAGCCCGCATCGTGGGCGTCGACCACCCGCTGCTCCAGCTCGGCGCCGTCGGACTGCAGGTAGCCGGTGCCGTGACCGTGGTCGCAGTACGGCTCGCCCACCGCCGCGGTGCGGCCGACGAGCGACCCGTCGAGGAAGATCTTCATCGGTCCCAGGCGCAGCATCTCGTCACCGAACCCGGTGCGCAGTCCGAGATCGAGCCCGAATCGGGCGGTGTCGGCCGCGTGTCTGGCGAGCGGGTGCAGCGCGTCGGAGGCAACCATCAACTCCACCCGCACCGGCAGCTCGTCCTGCTCCCGTGCGGCTAGGTAGGCGGCCGCCTCGATCGGGCTGCGGCCAATCAGGCCCCCGCCGATGCCGGCTTCGGTGACCTGTGTCAATCCTTCGCTCGCGTAGACCTTCGCGGCGCGGGCGATCGCGGCGGCGAGCTCGGTGGTGGGGTAGGGCGTCACCAGGTCCATGACCAACCGCTGGGCCTGTTCCTGGAGCTCGCCGGTGGGCTCCCCGTGCGCGTCACGCACCACCACGCCGCCCTCCGGGACCGTCGCGGTGCCGGCGAGCACCCCGGCGAGTTCCAGCACGGCGCCGCTGACCGCGCAGAGGTGACCGGATCGGTGCTTCAGCCACACCGGCCGCCCGTCGGCTGCCCGGTCCAGCCCGGCGCGGTGCGGATGCCCGCCTAGGACGGTGTCGTCGTACCCGGCGCCGATCACCCATCCGTCCGTGGGCAACGTGGCGGCACGCCGGGCCACCGCCTCGTACACCTGGTCCATCGTCGCGCACCCCGCGAGGTCCACCTCGCACAGCGCGAGTCCGTACCAGGCCATGTGGTTATGTGCGTCGGCGAACCCGGGTGTGAGCACCGCCCCGTCGCAGTCGATCGTGCTGCGGGCGGACAGCCCGGCAACCTCCTCGTCCAGCCCGACTATTCGGCCGTGCAGCACGCCGACCGTTCGGGCGCGCGGCCGGCGGTCGTCCATGGTCAGGACGCGCGCGTCGTTGAGCAGCAGATCCAGCATCATGCGCGCCTATCCGAGGTGGTGCAGCCGGGTCAGCGGCAGCGTCGGGGCGTGGTGGGTCTCCACTGGGCGGCCGTCGACGAGCACCGGTCCGGGATCGGTGGGCACCTGCACACGCGGGGTCGCCGCGTTGCGCACCATGTCGCTGCTGGTCAGTCCGCGGCTGTGGCGCAACCCGCGGTAGTGCGGCCCGGCCGGCAGCGCCGCCCGTGCCGCCGCGTCGTCCAGGCATGCTTGCGCGACGAACACCGTCGCCAGCCGCCGCGGAGCGGCGCCCAGGCCGCCGAAGTAGGGACGCACGACGCGCGGCTCGGTGAGCCGGGTGGATCCGGATCCGGAGCCGGTGTTGCCCCAGGCCACGAAGCCGGACTTGATCACCATCTCCGGCACCGCGCCGAACCAGGAGGGCTGCCAGAGCACGATGTCGGCGGTGCGCCCCGGCGATAGCGAACCCACCTCGTGCGCCATCCCATGCGCGATGGCCGGGTTCAGAGTGATCTTGGCGAGGTAGCGCAGCACGCGTTCGTTGTTGACAACCTCCGGACCGGACTGGCCGGCGAGGCCGGCTTGCACGTGGGCGAGCTGCCAGGTCCTGCGGATGGTCTCGGCGATGCGGCCCATCCCCATCGAGTCGGAGTTGATGATGCTGATCGCGCCCTGGTCGTGCAGCGCGTTCTCCGCGGCGATGCCGTGCTCTCGCACCCGGCTGCCGGCGATGCCGAGGTCGCTGTCCAGTGCCCAGTGCCCGTGGTGCACGGTCATCGTCATCGGCAACAGCTCGTCCACCGTGGCGGGGGTGAGTGGCAGCGTCGGGGTGGTGGAAGAGGTCAGGACGTTGGGCGCGGTGATGACCTCGAGCAGGTCGGGATGCCCGCCGCCGCCCTCGACGTGGTAGGCGTGTACGGTGCGGCCGCGGGTGGCCTGCAGCGTGTCGGCGAGGTAGCCGGACTCGTTGAGCGTGTCGGTGTGCAGCGCCACCGGCAGATCGGCCTGCTCGGCCACGCCTAGACAGGTGTCGACGATGCGCGGCGTCGCGCCCCAATCCTCGTGGATCTTGAAGCCGCCCGCGCCGGCCAGCACCGCCTGCTCGAGCAGCTCGGCCGACGACGAGGAGCCGCGCGCCAGGAAGGCGACGTTGACCGGCAGATCCCGCCAGGCGTCAATCAGCGTGTGCAGGTTCCGGGCCGGGTTCGCGCCGACGTCCCAGACTCCGCCCAGACCCATGCCGACCAGCGAGGTCACCCCGGCGGCCAGTGCCGCGGGCACCACTTCCGGGCTGGACAGGTGCACGTGTGAGTCGACCGCGCCGGGGGTGGCGATCATGCCTTCGGCAGTGATCATCGCGGTGTGCGAGTCGACCACCAGCTCGACACCGTCGTTGTGGTCGGGGTTGCCGGCCCGGCCGACGCCCACCACGCGACCGTCCTTCACCCCGATGTTGGTCTTGCGGACGCCCAGCACCGGATCCAGGAGCAGCACCCCGAGCACGACCAGATCCAGCGCGCTGTCCCGGCCGGCGCGAGGCGCCACCAGTACCCCGTCGCGGGTGGTCTTGCCGCAGCCGCCGAGCATCTCTTCGCCCGGTTCGGTGTCGTCGGCCTCGACCTGCACCCACAAGTCCGTGTCGCCGAGGCGCACCATGTCGCCGGTCGTGGGTCCGTACACCGCGGCGTAGCGGTCGCGGGTGAGCCGCGCGGTCATCGGTCGCTCCTCCGCGCCACCAGCATCACTTCGACCTGCTCGTCCGGTTCGATCCGCACCGAGGTGCCCGCCGGTAGGTCGAGCCGGTAATGCGGCGCCTGCTCAGGATCGATGTCCAGGTACAGAGCGGGATTCAGCTCCTGCAACGGGTAGTGCGAGGAGATCCACACCGGGCGGTGCCCGGCGTTTCGCACCAGGCACTGGCGGCGTTCCCGGCCGGGCGCCAACTCGATGTCGCCGCCGTAGGTCCGCACCGCTCCCGGCGCCTCGTCGTCGGCCGGGCCGAACGGTTCTGGCACGTGCACCAGCGAGGTGCCGTGCGGGAACAACGCCTCGACCTGAACGCTGGGCACCAGGCCCGCCACCCCGGGCAGCAACTGATCCTCGGTGAGCAGCTTCCCCGCCCGGCCGACGATCTCCGCCAGCGGCACCCCGTCCCAGGCCATCTCCAGAATCTCGTCGCAGACCAGCGCGACCGCCTCGGTCGCGCCCAGGCGGGCACCGCGCGCCAGCCGGCGCCGGGCCAGCTCGGCAGCGGTGAACAGCACCAGCCGCTCCTGCTCACGGGGTATCAGGTGCATCGGTCTCTTCCGCTAGTCGCCAGATTGTGGACAACTTTCACTTCAGCGGGCGCCCAGCACAATGGCTGCGTGCAACGGATCAAGCGCAGTAAAATGGGCAAATGCCCAACGATGATCCGCTTCGCGCGCTCGCTCACGCGTGTCTGGACGACCTCGACGAGATCGTGGAGGCGTTCGCCGGCGAGATGCACACACTCGAGCCCTACGCTGCAGGGCTCGTGCCGTGGCACGAGCTGCGGGAGGACGCCGACGCGAGCTTCGAGCTGCTGCTGCGGCTGACCGCCGGGCTGCCGGTGCCGCAGCGACTCGACGACGTGGGTGAGCGGATCGGCCGTCGACGAGCCGAGCTCGGCGTGCCACTCGAAGTACTGCTCCGAGCCGTTCGCACCGACTTCCGCGTGCTGTGGGAGGCACTGCTACGCAGGGTGGCCCCCGACGAGTTACCGACGTTGGTGCACAGCACGGTTCGCGTGTGGGACGCCGTGGAGCAGCACGCTGCGCGCATACAGTTGGCTTACCTCCAGGAATCCGCGGTGCTCGCCCGGGAGCGCGAGCACGAGCGCAGCCACCTCGTGGCCAGACTGCTGGCCAGCGACGGCCGCGACGGTCAGCTCGTCAGCCAAGTCGCTACCGCACTCGAGGTCCGACCTACCGCCTTGTTCGCCGTGGCCGCCGCACCGACACCCGCGGACCGCGCGCTGCGGCAGGCCGCCGAGCGGTTGCGGTCGCAGCGCGTCGCGCTGCACATCCAGAACGTCGAACACCGTGCAGTGCTCATCGCCCAACTGCCCGAGGGCTGCGGCGCCGTCCCGATCGACTGGCTGCCCGGGGTGCCGTGCGGCCTCGGCCCCGTTGCCCTCGGCCTGAGCGCCGTGCCCCGCGCGGTGCGCACCGCCATCGAGGTGGCCGACACTCTGCGTCCGGCCGACGGCGGTCCCCGTACTGTCGTCGAGTCGTGGCCGCACATCGTCGCCACCCGGCTGGCCGATCTCGCCCAGGCGCTGTGCGCGGCGGTGCTGCCGGGCGAGCATGCCCTCACCGACCACGAGCGGAGCCGGCTGCTGGAGACCGTGGTCGTCTACCTTCGCTGCGGATCAGCCAGCGCCACCGCGGAAGAGGTCTTCTGTCACCGCAACACGGTGCTGAACCGCCTCAACAGGTTCGCCGAACTCACCGGCCTAGAGCTCACCCGACCCGACCACGCCGCCGCCGTGATCGTCGCCCTCGCGTGCCACGAGCGAGCAGCGTCGGCAGCGGCATAGGCGGTCGTCCACCCGTCGTCGTCAACGTTCCGGATAGCGCTCGCGGGCGAAGGCGGCCAGGCGATCGGCGAAGCCGGATATGGTCGCCGCGGCGTGATGGGTTGGCTCCCATGCCGCATACAACCGGATGCGCAGGTAGCGGCCCCGTCCGATACGGATTCGCAGGGCCGCCAGGTCGAAGCGCGGATCGTCGGTGACGACGGCGACGCCGTTCCCCGATGCCGCCAACGCTTGGGCGACCTGAGCGTTCGAACACTCGGTGGTCGCCTCGAAGCTGAGGTTCGCGGCGGCGACGGCGGCATCGAGTACCTGCCGCGGCCGAAACGTCGCGTCGAGCAGTACCAGGCGACGCTCGACGAGCTCGCGAAGTGTGATCTCCTCGCGATCGGACCACGGGTCCGCCGGCGGCACGTACGCCCACACAGGCAAGCTGACCAACGTCCGCGCCGCAACTGCCGGCGTCGGAGCACTGGCCACGATCGCGACATCCGCCCCGCTCTGCAACGCCGCCTCCGCTCCGCGCGGGTCGAGCTCGCTCACGGTGACGATCGGATCACCCGGCCCGAGCGAGGCGATGAAGGGTGCGACCACGTCGCTGAGCGTCGTCGTCGGTACCGCGAACCGCAGCCGCTGGGTCACGCCGGCTCGCATGCCGCTCACGATGCGTTCCACCTGCTCTGCGCGTTGCAAGAGCTCGCGGGCCAGCGGCAGGAAGGTCTCTCCCGCCGGCGTGAGCGCCAGATGACGGCCCTGCCTGTTGAACAGGTCCAGCCCCAGGCTGCGTTCCAGTTGATGGAGCTGCCGGGACAGCGTCGGCTGCGTCAGGTGAAGGATCGGCGCGGCGCGCGTGGCAGAGCCCGCGTCGACCGTCGCCACGAAGTAGCCCAACAGCCGCAAATTCATGCCCGCCATGCATGGATCCTAAGTCCGATACAACTTGGACAGAATGAGTCGTCCTTCGGCACGGTAGCTTCGTGGAAGAACTCTCGCAGTCGCGGTTCCTCGCGACATCGATACCCGGCCCCGTGTCTCAGGTTTTCACCAAGCGCCGCGCCACCGCGGTGAGCAGCGGCGTCGCCTCGACGATGCCCGTGTATGCGGCGCGCGCGGGCGGCGGCATCGTCGAGGACGTCGACGGCAATCGTCTCATCGACCTCGGTTCCGGCATCGCGGTCACGACGGTGGGCGCCAGCGCGCCCCGGGTGGTCGAGGCGGTACGCGACCAGACGGCGCAGTTCACCCACACCTGCTTCATGGTCACGCCCTATGAGTCGTACGTGCAGGTCGCCGAGCGGCTCAACGCCGCCGCGCCGGGCACGCACGAGAAGCGGTCGGCGTTGTTCAACTCCGGCTCCGAAGCGGTGGAGAACGCGATCAAGATCGCGCGGGCCTACACCGGGCGGTCGGCCGTCGTCGCGTTCGATCACGCCTACCACGGGCGGACGAACCTGACGATGGCGCTCACGGCGAAGAACATGCCGTACAAGCACCGGTTCGGTCCGTTCGCGAGCGACGTTTACCGCGCCCCGATGTCCTACCCATACCGGGATCCCGCCGGTCTGGACGGGCCCACCGCAGCGCGGCGGGCCATCGCGGTGATCGAGTCGCAGGTCGGCGCCGGCAACCTTGCGGCGTTGCTGATCGAGCCGATCCAGGGCGAGGGCGGCTTCGTCGTGCCGGCCCCCGGCTTTCTGGCAACGCTCGCACAGTGGTGTCGCGAGACCGGCGTGGTCTTCGTCGCGGACGAGGTGCAATCGGGCTTCGCGCGAACCGGCCGGATGTTCGCGGTGGAGCACGACGACGTCGTCCCCGACCTCATCGTGTCGGCGAAGGGCATTGCCGGGGGCCTCCCGCTGTCGGCGGTCACCGGACGCGCCGAGATCATGGATGCCGTGCACCCCGGCGGCCTGGGCGGCACGTATGGCGGCAACCCCGTCGCCTGCGCCGCTGCGCTGGCCGCGATGGACACCATCGAGGCCGACGGCTTGCTCGAACGGGCACGGCAGATCGAGACGATGGTGCTCGACCGCCTGCGGCAGGCACAAGCCGGGGACGCCCGCATCGGCGACGTCCGCGGACGCGGCGCCATGATCGCCATGGAACTCGTCGACGAGACCGGCGAGCCCGCACCAGACCTCGCCCGATCGGTCGCCGACCACGTACACCGCAACGGCGTGATCGCGCTGACCTGCGGCACCTGGGGCAACGTCATCCGGCTGCTCCCGCCCCTGTCGATCAGCGACGAACTCCTCGGCGAGGGTTTGGACATCCTGCTCGCGGGCCTGCGATGACCCTGCCGGCCAACACACCCACGCAACTGTTCATCGGCGGCAAGTGGGTCGACGGCACCCGCAGTTCCTTCGACGTCTTCGACCCGTCCACCGGCGCGGTGATCACGGCCGTGTCCCGAGCCGGCGACCAGGACGTCGTCGCCGCTGTCGATGCGGCAGCGGCCGCACAACCTGCATGGGCTGCCACGCCCTCGCGCGAGCGCGCCGAGGTGCTGCGCCGGGCGTTCGAGTCGATGACCGCCCGCGGGAACGAATTGGCCCAAGTGATGAGCCTGGAGATGGGCAAGACGCGCGCCGATGCGCGCAGCGAGGTGTCGTACGCGGCCGAGTTCTTCCGGTGGTACTCCGAGGAAGCCGTGCGAGTCCACGGCGAACTGCGCATGGCGCCTTCGGGCACGAACCGCATCCTGACCTTCAAGAAACCGTTCGGCGTCGCGCTGCTGCTGACCCCGTGGAACTTCCCGGCAGCGATGGCCACCCGCAAGCTGGCACCGGCGCTGGCCGCCGGGTGCAGCGTCGTCCTCAAACCGGCCGAGGAAACCCCGCTCACCGCACTGCTGGT
>DASSEP010000034.1:0-14571 GCA_035695205.1 Jatrophihabitans sp.
CGGCTTCCCGGCCTCCGGGCAGACCGACTTCGACTTCGTCCGGCACCTGATCACCAGCGGCGCCGTCCCCGACGACGTACGTGTATCGGTGCTGACCCAGGCCCGCGAGGAGCTGATCGAGCGCACCGTCCAGTCGCTGGCCGGCGCCAGGCAGGCCACCGTGCACCTCTACAACGCGGCCGCGCCGACCTTCCGCCGTGTGGTGTTCGGCTTCCCCGGTGACGGCCGGGCGGAGTGCCGCGCGATTGCGGTCGACGGCGCTCGCGCGGTCATGAAATTTGCCGAGATCTACCTGCCCGAGACGACGTTCGGCTTCGAGTACTCGCCCGAGATCTTCATGGATACCGAGCTCGACTTCAGCCTCGAGATCTGCGAGGCGGTCATGGACGCCTGGCAGCCGTCCGAGGACCGCGAGATCGTGATCAACCTGCCGTGCACGGTCGAGCGGTCGACGCCGAACGTCTATGCCGACCAGATCGAGTGGATGTCGCGGCACTTCTCGCGGCGCGAGCATGTCTGCCTCTCCGTCCACACGCACAACGACCGCGGCACCGCCACCGCTGACGCCGAACTGGCGGTGCTCGCGGGTGCGCAGCGCATCGAAGGGTGCCTGTTCGGCAACGGCGAGCGCAGCGGCAACGTCGACCTGGTCACGCTCGGACTGAACCTGTACAGCCAGGGCATCGACCCGATGATCGACTTCAGCGACATCGACGAGATCCGCCGGACCGCCGAGTACTGCAACCGCATCGACGTGCACGAGCGGCACCCGTACGCGGGCGATCTCGTCTACACGTCGTTCTCCGGCTCGCACCAGGACGCCATCAAGAAGGGCTTCGACGAGCTCGCCCGCTCGGCCGAGGCCGCCGGCAAGCGGGTCGACGAGATGCCGTGGGACATCCCCTACCTGCCCATCGACCCGAAGGACGTCGGCCGGTCCTACGAGGCCGTGATCCGGGTGAACTCGCAGTCCGGCAAGGGCGGCGTCGCCTACATCATGAAGAGCGACCACAAGCTCGATCTGCCCCGCCGGCTGCAGATCGAGTTCAGCCACGTCATCCAGGCGCACACCGACAACGAGGGCGGCGAGGTGGAGCCGGCTGCGATGTGGCAGATCTTCGCCGACGAGTACCTCGCCCCGGGCCGGTTCGAGCTCGTCCGCTTCGGCTCGTCGAGCGAGGACGGTGTCGAGAAGATCGCCGCGACCGTGCGGGCCGACGACTCCGACCACGAGATCACCGGCATGGGCAACGGGCCGATCAACGCGTTCTGCAGCGCGCTGTCCGACGCCGACCTCGGGCTGGGCGGGGTGCACGTCCGGGTGCTCGACTACAGCGAGCACGCGCTCACCTTCGGCGACGACGCGCAGGCCGCCGCCTACCTCGAGATCGAGGTCGGTGACGCCGTGTACTGGGGCGTGGGCATCAACGAGTCGATCGTGCAGGCCTCGCTGGTCGCCGTGATGAGCGCGCTCAACCGCGCGGCACGCCGGAGCGCAGCCGCCGTCGGCTGACCCCCCGCAGCACCACCACGGCAACCAGCGCGAGCAGGCCCAGCACGGCGAGCCCGATGCCGACGGGCACCTCGGGTGAGCTCGATGCCGGGCTCGCGACCGGCAACCGGCTCGGACGCGGCAGTGACCGGCGGGTGGCGGCCGGTGCCGGGCGCTTGCCGAGGCCGGTGGACGGCCGTGCGTACTGGCTCAGGAACGGCGCCGCGGTCGCGTAGACCGGGTTGCCGACCGACGCCGGCGCCTGGGCCGTGACCGCGCGGTAGGCGTCGAGCAGGCCGTACCCGTACGCCGGGCTGTGCCGCGGATGCGGATCGTCGACGGTGGCGAGCAGGCGGGTGACCACCTGCTGCCCGGAAAGCCGCGGATAGCGCGACCACACCAGAGCGGCGGCCGCCGAGACGATCGCGGCCGCCTGGCTCGTCCCGTCGCCGGCATACGCCGCGCCCGCGACCCGGCCCAGCGAGGGGATGTTCACGCCCGGCGCGACGAGGGTCAGATACGGCTCGCGGGCGGAGAACCGGGCCACGCTGCCGGTCTCGTCGACGGCGCCGACGGAAACGACGCCGAGACACGCGCCGGGCTCCTCGACGGTGTTCCGCGTCGGCCCGGTGTTGCCCACCGCCGCGATGACGATGGCGCCGACGCGCAGCGCATGGAAGACCGCCCGCTGCTCGTCGGCCGGGCACGGTCCGCCCGGCGAATCCGGGGTGCGGGTGCCGCCGATCGACATGCTGATCACCCGGGCGCCGTGGTCGGCCGCCCACCGGATCGCCTCGGGCAGCCGCCCCGGCGCACTCTGGTCGGTGGTGCCGCGCAACGGCACCGCGACCGGCAGGACCTTCGCGGCCGGCGCCATGCCCTCGATGCCCAGCACGCCCGGGCGGGCCACCATGATCGACGCCATCGCCGTACCGTGCCCGAACGCGTTGACGTCGCGGTCGACCTGCCCGTTGCCGCCGTTGCCGAAATCGCGACCGGGCAGGATGCGGCCGGCCAGTTGTGGCAGCGCGGCGTTGACCCCGGTGTCGATCTCGGCGATGGTGACGCCTTGGCCGCGCACGCCGGCCCGCCACAGCTCGTGGATGTGCCAGTCGTCGAACCAGTACTCCGGGGCGCTGGAGGGACCGGGCGTTGCTGCCTCGGCCGCCGGGGCGACGCCGCCGGCCCCGAACAGCGCCAGCGACAGCGCTGTCGCCGCGACGCGGCACCGCATCGGCGGCCCGGCTCGTCTCATCCGCGCATCCAAGACAGCGTCAACGGCGCCACCGCGTAGCCGCGGGCGTGCAGCGGCACCGCAAAGGTGCCCACGCCCGGCACTTCGCGGTTCCGGAAGGTCAGCTTGCGGTAGTGCAGCCGGGCGCGGACCCGGCCGGTGACGTCCAGCACGCCGACCGCCGACGCGTCCAGGCGGATCTCGAGCCGGGGTGCCTCGAGGAGCGTGCCGCGCAGCGTGCCGGGAACGAAGCGGCCGGCGGGCTGGGGACACCCCGTCCCGGCTGACGGCCGGTGCCAGCAGCGCTGCAGCGCGCCGCGCACCGCGTCCCGGGCCGCCGAGCGGCCCCTCCAGCTGACCACGGGCCGGATGGGGGTGCTGGGGGGCGAGTGGAACGCGACGCTGCCCGCGCCCGGCGCGAGGGTGAGGTAGGGGGTGTCGAAGCGGATCGGGACAGCCCCGGGGAACAGCAACACGTACCCGCGCGGAACGCGGGCACCGAGGATGGCCGCCCGCTGGCCCGCTGCGGTCAGCGACAGCTGGGTGCGCACCGCGACCCGGGTGAGCCGCCACACGCCGTCGCGCTGCCGCAGCCGGACGGTGTCACCGACCCGGTGCGCGCCACCGGCGAAACCGAGTGTGTAGGCCACCCGGACCGCCGCCCGCGCCCCGGAACGCCAGGTCTGGCGTACCTCGAACCCGCTCATCGGGGCGATGCGCTGCTGCTCGGCCAGCACCGCCGAGGTGAGCAGCGCCCGCGGCCCCTTCGGCACGGTGCCGTAGCCGAGCGCCGCGGGCGCGTCGGCACGCTCCAAGGCGGCGTAGTAGCCGCGCACCACGCCCTCCGGCCCGGATCCCGCGGCGTGGCCCAGCACCGCGAGGCAGATCCCGGCGCCGAGCAGCAGCACGGCGAGCACGCCCGTGACGCGGAGCCCACGCACGCCGCGTCCCACGGCTGCGCCCTCCGCCGGCTCGCCCGCGAGCACCGGCTACTCCACCCGGCGGCGCCCGGAAAACGCCCTGCCCAGCGTCACCTCGTCGGCGTACTCCAGATCCCCGCCGACCGGCAGCCCGCTGGCCAGCCGGGTGACGGTGAGCCCCATCGGGCGCAACATGCGGGCGAGGTAGGTCGCGGTGGCCTCGCCTTCCAGGTTGGGGTCGGTGGCGAGGATGATCTCGGCGACGACGCCGTCGCGCAACCGGGTCAGCAGCTCGCGGATGCGCAGATCGTCGGGCCCGACGCCGTCGATCGGGCTGATCGCCCCACCGAGCACGTGGTAGCGACCGCGGAACTCGCGGGTGCGTTCGATCGCCAGCACGTCCTTGGGTTCCTCGACCACGCAGATCACGCTCGGGTCGCGGCGGGCGTCGCTGCAAATGCGGCACACGTCGGCCTGCGCGACGTTGCCGCAGATCGAGCAGAACGCGACCTCGTTCTTCACCCGCAGCAGGGTGCTGGCCAGCCGCTCGACATCGGCCGCGTCGGCAGCCAGCAGGTGAAAGGCGATGCGCTGGGCGCTCTTCGGGCCGACGCCGGGCAGCCGGCCCAGCTCGTCGATGAGGTCCTGGACAGCGCCCTCGTACATTGCCGTCATCGGCGTTCGGAACGCAGCCGGGCTACATGCCCGGCAGGCCGAGCCCGCCGAGGCCGCCCGTGACCGGGCCCATCTTCTGCGCGGCGAGCTCACCGACCGCGCGGTGCGCGTCGCGGACCGCGGCCACGACGAGATCCTGCAGCGTCTCGACGTCGTCGGGGTCGACGGCCTTGGGGTCGATGAACAGTGACACCAGCTCGCCCGCGCCGGTGAGCGTGGCCGTGACGAGCCCGCCGCCGGCCGAGCCGGTGACCTCGGCAGCCGCCAGTTCGGCCTGGGCCGCTTCCAACTCCTGCTGCATCTTCTGGGCCTGCTTCATCAGCTGCTGCATGTTCGGCTGGCCGCCGCCGAAACCTCCGCCACGCGAACTCACGTCGAAAATCCTCGTTCTCTCGTCGGAACTGCCAGCCTAGCCGGACGCGACGCGACCGAGCGCGGCCTGCCGAGACCCGCCGGAGCGACATGCGAGGCTGGGGACGTGCGCCGTGGCTTCGTTCGACTTGCCGGTTTCGCGGCGGCCGCATCGACGGTGCTCGGCGCGGCCGCGTGCAGCGCCGCGCGCCCGCTGCAAGAGGCCGGTGCGCAGCGGCCTGCGGCGCGCTCGTCCTCGGCCTCCACATCGGCCTCCATATCGCCCCCCGCATCGACCCGCCCGGCGCGGGTCCGGTCGTCGGCAGCGCCGTCCTCCCCTGCTCGGCATCGGCACCGGCACGCGTCCGCGCACCCGACCTCGGCGGCCGCGTCCGCGACTGCACCTACGACGGCAGCCGCGTCGTCACCCGCCGCGCCCCCTCCGCCGGTGGGCTCCCACCCGCTGACCGTCGTGATCAACCCCGGCCACAACGGTGGCAACGCGACCCATCCCGAACAGATGAGCCGGCAGGTTCCGGCGGGTTACGGCGCCTACAAGGACTGCGACACCACCGGCACCGAGACCGACGCCGGTTATCCCGAGCACGCGTTCAACTGGGACGTCTCGCTGCGCATCGCGCGCATCCTGCGCGGGCAGGGCCTGCACGTGGTGCTCACCCGGCACAGCGACACCGGCGTCGGGCCGTGTGTCGACCGGCGCACCTACATCGGCAACCACCCCTGGGACGCCGCCGTGGTGTCGATCCACGCCGACGGCGCGCCGGCGTCCGGACACGGGTTCCACGTGAATCAGGACAGCCGCATTCCCGACGGCGCCACGCGCAAGGTCGCCCGGGAGTCGCGGTTGCTGGGCCGGTACGTGCACGACGCGTTGCAGCAGTCATCGGGGCTGGTGCCGTCGACCTACATCGGCAGCGACGGCTACGTGTACCGCGACGACTTCGCCGGCCTCAACCTGGCGATGCGTCCGGCCACCTTCCTCGAGCTGGGCAACATGAAGAACGCCGGGGACGCCGCGCTGCAGTCGTCGGCGCGGGGGCGGCAGCGCATCGCCGCGTCGATCGCCGCCGGCATCCTGGCCTTCTTGCACCGGTCCTGACGCGCTCCGATCGCCGGTCTCCGGTGGCCGGTGGCCGGTGGCGAACGCGCGGCTAACCGTCGAGGGGGCGGGCGTCGAGCCGGTCACGCAGCAACTTCAGCGCTTCGGCCTCGGGATCGACCGGAGCCGGCGGCGGCGCACCGGCCGGCTCGTCCGGCTGGAAGTCGGCGTCGTCGCGGGGATCGGGTTCCGGCGTCCAACCGGCCCGCTCGGCGGCGGGGCGCGCGGGCCGGCCGTTCGGCGTCTCGGCCGGCTGGATCGCGACCTTCCAGCTGCCGCCGACGACCGCGGTCAGCGCCGCGGCGATCGCGTCGACGTTGCGCTGCTCGGATAACCGCTTGGCCAGACTGGGCGCCACCGCCACGGTGACCGCACCCGCGGAGGCGTCGACCACCTGGGAGCCTTCGAGCAATGCCTGGATCGTCCTGCTCGACCGGCCGATCGTCTGCATCACCTCGGGCCACAGTCGGCGCAGCGCGTTGCCGTCGAGGGCGCCGGGGACCGCCGGCTGCGCGTCCTGCTGGGCCTGGGCCTGGGTTGCTGCGGTCTGGGCCGGTGGGGTCTGGGCCGGTGGGGTCTGGGCCGGTGGGATCTGGGCCGCCGAGGCCTGGGGTGCTGGGGTCTGGTCCGGCTGGTCCTGGGCCACTGGGGCGCCGGCCGCCGGCCGGGCATCCGACTGCGCCGGCTGCGGCTGCGCGGCAGGTGGCCGGGGTTGGTCGGCAGGGACGGTCGCGGCCGGGCGCTCGGTCGCCTTCGGCGGCACCGTCGCCGTGCCTTCGGCCGGCGCGGCACGGCTCGGCCGGGGACCGGCGCCCCGCCTGGTGGGTGCGGGGGCCGCGGCCGGGGACTCGGTCGACGTCCGGGCCGCGCTGAGCCTGCGTTCCAGCCGTTCGAGACGCTGTAGCAGCGCGGCGGAATCGGCGCTGGCGTCGGGCAGCATCATGCGCGCGCAGAGCAGCTCGAGCACCAGCCGGGGTGCGGTCGTTCCGCGCATCTCGATGAGTGCCGTGTGCACGATCTCGGCGTAGCGGGTGAGCGTGGCGCCGCCGAGCCGCATCGCCTGGTCGGCCATGTGTTCCATCTGGTCGTCCGGGACGTCGATGAGACCGCGCTCACCGGCATCGGGAACGGCGTCCAGCAGGATCAGGTCGCGGAATCGGTCGAGGAGATCCACCGAGAAGCGCCGCGGATCGTGCCCGGCCTCGACGACCCGGTCGACGGTGCCGTAGACCCCCGCCGCGTCGCCGGCGGCGAGCGCATCGATCATGTCGTCGAGCAGGGCGCCGTCCGTCACGCCCAGCAGCGCCACCGCGCGGGTGTAGGTGACGCCCTCGGGCCCGGCGCCGGCGAGCAGCTGGTCGAGGATCGACAGCGAGTCGCGCGCCGATCCGCCGCCGGCGCGTACGACCAGCGGCAGCACGGCCGGCTCGACGGCGATGCCCTCGGCCGCGCAGATGTGCTCGAGGTGCGCGCGCAGGGCCTGCGGCGGGAGCAGCCGGAACGGATAGTGGTGGGTGCGCGAGCGGATGGTGGGCAGCACCTTGTCCGGCTCGGTGGTGGCGAAGACGAAGACCAGGAAGTCCGGCGGTTCCTCGACGAGCTTGAGCAGCGCGTTGAACGCCGCCGTGGTGACCATGTGGGCCTCGTCGATGATGTACACCTTGAACCGGTCGCGCACCGGTGCGAAGAAGGCCCGCTCGCGGAGGTCCCGGGCGTCCTCTACGCCGTTGTGGCTCGCGGCGTCGATCTCGATCACGTCGATGGACCCGGGGCCGTTCGGGGCCAGTTCGCGGCAGGAGTCGCATTCGCCGCACGGATCGGGGGTAGGGCCCTTCACGCAGTTCAGCGACCGGGCGAGGATGCGCGCGCTGGAGGTCTTGCCGCACCCGCGCGGGCCGCTGAACAGGTAGGCGTGGTTGATGCGCCCGCTGGCCAGGGCTGCCCGCAGCGGTTCGGTGACGTGGTCCTGGCCGATCACCTCGGCGAAGGTGGCCGAGCGGTATTTGCGATAGAGCGCAAGGTTGTTCGCCGGGGCTGCGGACTGCTGGGGGCCGGTCACGAGACGACGGTAACCAGCCGCGCCGACACCCGCCACGCCGCCCGGCAGCTCCCGCCGGAAGTGCCGCGGCGCAGCCCGGCAACCGATCACTCGGCCGCGCCGTCATGTTGACGTTCCTGCGCCACACGCGCCCGCACAACACCGGCGTCGGAAGATCGCCGAACCGGGGGCGGACAGCAAAGGACCCCCCGCGCACCCGTCAGAGCCTGCTTATCCTTGCTGCCTTCCGGCCCTGGGGAGGTTCGCAGGAGAAACGCCGCACGGGGGGTCGGCCGTCGAGTCTACGGCCCGGTGCGGCGGGGGCGAGCAGTGCCCGTATTCTGTTCGGCGGAGGATTCGCCTAGTGGCCTAGGGCGCACGATTGGAAATCGTGTTGGGTTAACACCCTCAGGGGTTCAAATCCCCTATCCTCCGCCAGACATTTCCCACATCGCCGGGGTCTCCCAGCGCGCCCGCCACCGAAGGGCCGCTGCGCCCCGGACGACTTCCGCGGGCGGCAGAGCTGAGAGGCCCTGCTGCCCACGCATGATCGGCTCAGGTCGGGGCGGGTCCGGTCGATCTGACGTGGTGGGGCCGCGCACCGCGAATCGCGCGCCGCGGCCCATCCGTCGGATTCAGGAAGGACTCGCACGCCCGCAAACCGTGCGTCCACGAAATGCGCTCGCTTCGCCCCGCCGCTCTCGCCGCAGCCGCCGCGAGCCTGCTCCTCATCACCGCCCCGGTCGCCGCGGCGGCCACCCCGACTCCGCGCCCCCATCCCGGCAGCACCGCACCCACCGCCGCACCCACCAAGGCACCCACCGAGCCGACCGCCACCCCGTCGGTGCCCGCACCCAGCAGCACGCCCCGCAACGCCGCCGAGGCCCGGCGGATCAAACGGCAGGCCCAGCAGGCCATCGACGCGCTGCGCAGCCAGATCGCCGCCGAGCAGCAGGACGTGGCCCGGCTCACCGCCTCGGCTTCGGCCGCCGAGCAGCGGTTCAACGCCCAACTCGTCCGCCTGAAGGACGCCCGGCAGGCCGCCGCCCGCGCCACCGCCGCGCTGCACCGCGCCGATGCCGCCTACCGGCAGGCCCGCGTCGCCTTCGTGGACGTGCTGGTCGCGAACTACGAGTCGGCCGGGCCCGGCGGGCTCGGCGACTCCTCGGTCACCACACTGCTCACCGCCCCCAACCCCGGCGCGGCGCTGGATACGGCCTCGATGCGCCAGGAGCTCCAGGCCCAGCAGAGCGATCTCGCCTACACCGCCCACCAGCTGCTGACCGCCCGCGAGCAGGCCGAGCACGCCCGCACCGCCGCGCTGGCCCGGGTGCAGGCCACCACACAGCGCCTCGCCGCCTTACGGGATGCCTCGGTCGCGGCACTCGACGAGGCGAACGCCACCGTCACCCGGTTGCAGACCGAGATGGCCGAGGCGCACTACTCGCAGCGCCAGGCCACCCGCCTGCTCTCGACGTTCCTCGGCGGCTGGGAGACGGCCAACCAGGCCACGGCCACCCAGCTCAACGCGCACTACGCGCGCATCGCGCGCTCGGTCAAGGGCAGGCGGCTGCCCGCGAGCACCGGCACGTGGACGCCGGCGATCGGCGCGGCCGTCGCCTACCGGGCCATCCAGTGGATCGGCACCCCGTACGCCTGGGCGGGCGGCACTGCGCAGGGACCGTCCCAGGGCGTCTGCGCCGGCGGCGCCGCCCAGAACGACTGCCACGTCGTCGGCTTCGACTGCTCCGGCCTCGCGTTGTACGCCTGGGCGCCGTACCTGACGATGGACCACCTGGCCGCCACCCAGTACGGCTACGGCACCGTCCACCCCACCGTCGCGCAACTGCGCCCCGGCGACCTGACCTTCTGGAGCACCGACGGCACCGCGGCGGGCATCCACCACGTGGCGATCTATGTCGGCAACGGGCTGGTGA
Source organism: Jatrophihabitans sp. (assembly GCA_035695205.1). Lineage (GTDB taxonomy): Bacteria > Actinomycetota > Actinomycetes > Mycobacteriales > Jatrophihabitantaceae > Jatrophihabitans. The sequence continues at coordinate 9,768 of DASSEP010000034.1, forward strand.
TCCAAGCCCCGAACAGCGGCGACATCGTGCGGATCACCCCGCTGGCCGACGTCGCCTCCGGCTACTTCGGCGCCACCCGCCCGCTGACCTGAACGTCCGACGGCCACTCCTCGGCGCGCAGGCGGCGCTCGGCGGCGACCGGCGTCAGCGGCACCGCCAGTAGCGGCAACAGCGCGACCAGGCCGAAGCCGAGGGCGTACCCGCCGGCGCCGATGACTGCGGCCAGGATCGGCGCGGTAGCCACCGCCGCTGCGTTCTGGACGGTGTTCTGCACGCCCAGCGCGCGTCCCGACCACTCGGGGCCGGCGAACTCGGCGACGGCGGTGTAGGCGAGGCCATTGTCCGCGACGGTGACCAGCGCCGCCGCACCGAGGCCGGCGACGACGATCCACGCTCCCGTCGCGGCGCCGACCGCGATCAGCGCCATGAGCGCTGCACTGGCCACCGCCAGTTGACGCATCGGACGCATCCGGCTGCCCACCCGGTCAGACCACACGCCGGACAGCACCCGGCCGAGCGCGCCGGCCACCTGGAACCCGAAGATCATCCGTCCCGCCGTCGCCGGATCCCAGCTCCGTTCCCCCACCAGGTACACGAGTGTGAAGGTCGACACCGCGAACTGCGGCACCACCAGCAACGCGCTGGCGAGGTGCACCCGCGGCAGGCTCCGTCCGATCCGGTACGGCGAGCGAGCGGGCGCGGCCGCCGCGCCCCGATCCGGCCGCGGCGGGTCGACCACCAGCAGGAACACCGCGGCGGCGGCGAGCGCGCACAACCCGGCGGGGAACAGCAGGGCGACGTGCGCGCCGTGCGCGCGGGCCAGCGGCGGGAGGACCAGCGCGGCCACGGCGACGCCGAGAGGTTGAGCCGTCTGCCGGGCGCCCATCGCCAGCCCCCGCTCGCTACGCGGGAACCAACCCATCACCACCCGTCCGCTCGCCGCGTTCACCGACGCGGCGCAGCCGTCGGCGACGGCGAGCAGGACGGCCAGGCCGACCACCCCGGGCACGACCGCAGCTACGGCGACCAGTACTGCCGCGGTACCGACGCCGGCGAATATTACGAGGCGCTCGCCGTACCGATCGGCGGCCGCTCCCCACGCGATCAGCGTCAGCAGCAGCCCGGCCATCGGCGCCGAGACGACCACCCCGGACGCGAGCAGGCTGAGGCCCTGCGCGCGCAACTCGGGCACCAGCATCGGGATGCCGTACAGGAACGAGCAGGTCGCCGCCTGCGCCAGCGTGCCGACGGCGAGGATCGTCCACCGCCGCCGGTCCCGCACGCTGACAAACCTAGCGCGCCCTCCCGAATAGGGAGATGATTATCCCGCTATGCGAGATCAGGTCTCGGCGACGAACGCCGCGACGGCATCTGCGAAACGTTGCGCCTCGCGCCGGTGCGGCTCGTGGTCGCTGCCTGGGAACACGACGAGCCGGCTACCCGGCAGGTGTGCGGCGGCCGCCCGGGCGTGCGCCACCGGGATCACCGGGTCACCCTCGTTCCAGACCAGCATGGTCGGCACATGCGCGGCCAGCACGCCCATGTCGATGAACGAGCCACGTTGGCCGGACGGTTCGATGACTCCACGGAGCGCCGCGAAGAACGACGCCCGCCCCGCGGGAGTGCCCAGGGCACGCCCGGCGCGCCGCAGGTTGGCGATGTTGTCCGGGGTGAGCCGCAGCGCGCGGTGCACCCGGGGATGCCGGTAGATCCGGCGCAGCGCCGGACGCGTCACCAGCCGCAGCACCGCGGGCGCCACCGGCAGCGCCGCGGCGCGCAGCAGCAGGTGCACCTCGCGGCCCAGCCCTCCGGCCGAGACGAGCACCAGCCGGTGCAGGCGCTCGGGATGGCGGCTGCCGAAGTGGACGGCGATTGCGCCACCCAGCGAGTGGCCGCAGATCGTCGCGCGCTCGATGCCCAGCGCGTCGAGCAGGTCGCATACCGAATCGGCGAAGTCGTCGAGCAGGTACGGGCAGTTGCGCGGGTCGGAGTGGCCGTGGCCGATGAGGTCCACGGCGTAGACGTGCAGGCCGTGTGCGGCGAGCGGACCGATGGCCTTGTCCCACGTCTCGCTGTCGGAGGCCAGCCCGTGCAGCAGCACGACGGGTGGGCCGTCCGCCGGCCCGGCCTCGAGGAAGGCGATCGTGCAGCCGCCGGCCAGCACCGTCCGGCGCTCGAAGCCGTTCGTCACCGCCTCGGTCACACTCACGAAGCTACCCGCGGGTTCGGCCCCGGCGGATCAGCAGTCGACGTGCATGCGCACGACCGTGCCGTCCGCCGACGAACGCAGCTGGACGAGATCGCACAGCTGGTTCACCAGCCACAGCCCGCGCCCGCTGGTGGCCGACGGCGGCGGCGCGAAGCGCCCGGTGAGCACGTCGGCGATGTGCCCGCGGTCGCGCACTTCGCAGATCATCACGCCCCGGTCGGCCCAGACGGCGACGTCGGCCGTGCCGCCGCCGTGCCGCAGGCTGTTGGTGACGACCTCGTTGACGGCCAGCACGAGGTCGTCGGCGCGGTCGGGCGCGACGCGCCACTGGTCGGCGCGGGCCCGGACGAGGGCGCGAAGTTCCATGAGCCGGCCGCTGCGCACCCGCAGGTGCTGCGCGCTCGGCGGCGGGTCGTCCAGCGCCGAGGCGTGCATCGTCGCGGCGAGTTCCGGGCGGAAGCGCGAGTTGGGAGGCGTCTCGCCGCGGATCACCGAGTGGCTGGCGTACATCGCATCGAGGTCGGGCTCGGCCAGCACGCGGGTGTCGTAGAGGCAGACGATCGACAGCGGCCACGAGCGCAGCTCCGGCTCGTTCAGCGCGAGATCCGCGAGCCGGGCCTCGGCCTGGGCTGCCGGCGAGCGTCCGACGAGCGCAGTCTCCTTCACGCCGAGCGCGTGACGTCCGTCGCCCGCGGCGTGGAAGCTGTGCAGCATCGTCGTGATGCGGCTCGGGTTGCGCCCGTGCTCGTCGGTCGAGACGAAGGTGACGTCGTCGGCCTGGGCGCCGAGCGCGTCGCGGACGTCGTCGAGCTTGCCGCTCTCGGCGAGCAGCAAGGGGCGTTCGTCGTTGGCCAGCCCTTGCTCGAGCAGGGATACGCACGACGGCGCGAACTCATCCCGCCCGGCATACGGAAGCGCCTCGTGACGGAAAGGGTTCATGGTGGCTCGTCCTGCTCACGTCGTGGTTGCACCGCCCGGGCGGGCCCGGAACGCTCCGGGCCTCCTGGGAGGACGGGCCGGTCAGGCGGCGCTGCGCTTGCGAGCCCGCTTGGCCGGCGCCGCCGATGCAGATGCCGCGGCGACCGTGGTCGCCACACGCGAGGACGCGAGTTCGCTCCGCGCCGCGAGGATGACGTCGGTGCCGAGACCCAAGATCGACAGCAGCATCCGGCAGTCTTCCACATCGTGGGCGGTCGCGGCGATCACCTGGACCGCGCGGCGCTGCTGCTCGGCATGCAGCCGCTCCTCGGCCTGGATCCGCGCCAGATCTGCTTGGGAGATCGGCGTGCCGTCGACGGACATGGTGCCAACTCGCGCTGTCATGGCAGCACTGTTCCCCCGGCAACCACCGCTATAACTGCTTCGACGGCGAAAATTTCGCACGCCGAAAGATCACCCGCTCAGTCGGCGGAGGGCAGCTCCGCGACGGTGAGGAAGAAGTCGTCGATCTGCTTGACGACCTGGGCGAACTGGTCGAAATCCACGGGCTTGGTGACGTAGACGTTGGCGTAGTGGTCGTAGCAGCGCGAGACGTCCTCGACCAGGCCGGACGTCGTCAACACCACGACCGGAATCGAGCGCAGCGACGGGTCGGCCTTGACCTCGGCCAGCACCTCGTGGCCGGACTTCCGGGGCAGGTTGAGGTCGAGCAGGATGAGATCCGGCCGGACGGACTCGGCGTAGCCGTTCTCGTGACGCAGGAACGCCATGGCCTCCACGCCGTCCGAGACGACGTCCAGGCGCGAGGTCACCGCCCCGGCCGCGAGCGCCTCACGGGCGATCAGGACGTCGCCCGGGTCGTCCTCCACGAGCAGGACGCCGAGCGCGCGTCGCGGCTCGTCACTGACGTGGTTCGGCACGCGGGCCACCTTCCTCCGGGAGGGTGAACCTGAAGATCGCCCCTGCCGCGGACTCTACGGGATCGAGCCAGATGTGCCCGCCGTGGAACTCGACGATGCGCCGGCACAGGGCCAGGCCGATGCCTGTACCGCCGTACTGGTCGCGCAGGTGCAGCCGCTGGAAGACGGCGAAGATGCGCTCGCTGTACTGCGGGTCGATGCCGATGCCGTTGTCGCTCACGGCGAAGGTCCACTGGGCGCCGTCGCGCGCGACCTCGATCCGGACGACGGGCGCGACGTCCTCGCGCCGGTACTTGACCGCGTTGCCGACGAGGTTCTCCAGCAGCGAGGTCAGCAGCGAGAAGTCGCCGGAGACGGTCGGCAGCGAGCCGGGCCGGTCGACGCGGGCCCCGGCCGCCTCGATGCGATCGGACAGGTTGGCCAGTGCCTGGTCCAGCGCCCGGTCGAGATCCACCGGCTCGAAGGACTCCGTCGTCCGCCCCACCCGGGAGAGGGAGAGCAGGTCGGTGATGAGCACCTGCATGCGCTTGGCGCCGTCCACGGCGAAGTGGATGTACTGGCGGGCGCGGTCGTCGAGCTGCTCGCCGTACTGGCGCTCGAGCAGCTGGCAGAAGTTCGCGACCTTGCGCAGCGGCTCGGACAGGTCGTGGGACGCGACGTAGGCGAACTGCTGCAGGTCGGCGTTCGAGCGGCTGAGCTCCTCGCTGCTCTCGCGCAGCTGCTGGGTGATCTCCTC
>DASSEP010000035.1:0-138011 GCA_035695205.1 Jatrophihabitans sp.
TCCTGGGGGCCGACGGCGCACCGCTGACCTCGGCGCACCTGCTCTACCTGGCGACGGCCGCCGGCGCCCGGGCGCTGGGGCTGGCCGACCGGGTGGGCGACCTCGGCACCGGCAAGCGCTTCGACGCCCTGCTGCTGCGACCGCCGCCCGGCACGCCGCCGGGCCGGACGAGGCACTGGCCCGGGTCTTCGCCCTCGCGACCCCCGCGGACCTGGCCTCGGTGTGGATCGACGGCGTGGAGGTCGTCGGCAGCGGGGCGCGGCCGGTCCTCTCCGGCGGCCGTCCGGCCTCCTGAGGAGCGCCGCGCGCGTCAGGGCATCCGCTGGTAGGCGGGCAGGGTGAGGAAGTCGGGGTAGTCGTCGGCGAGCGCCATCTCGGTGAACAGCGCGCGGGCGTCGTCCCACCGGCCGGAGGCGAACGCGGCGCCGTGGGACTCGCGGATCTTCGCCATCTCCTCGTCGACGAGCTGCTCGACCAGGTCGCGGGTCACCGTCGTCCCGTCGGCCAGCCGGACGCCGTTGTGCAGCCACTGCCAGACCTGGCTGCGGGAGATCTCGGCGGTGGCGGCGTCCTCCATGAGGTTGAAGATGCCCACCGCGCCGTTGCCGCGCAGCCACGACTCCAGGTACTGGATCCCGACGCTGATGTTGTTGCGCAGCCCGGCCTCGGTGACCTCGCCCGGGGTGGCGGCGACGTCGAGCAGTTGCGCGGCGGTCACGTGCACGTCCTCGCGTTTCTTGTCGATCTGGTGGGGCCGGTCGCCGAGGACCTCGGTGAAGACCTCCGCGCACAGCGCCACCATGCCGGGATGGGCGACCCAGGAGCCGTCGAAGCCGTCGCCGGCCTCGCGCTGCTTGTCCGCCCGCACCTTGGCCATCGCCTGCTCGTTGACCTCGGGGTCCCTGGAGGGGATGAACGCGGCCATGCCGCCGATCGCGTGCGCGCCGCGCTTGTGGCAGGTGCGCACCAGCAGCTCGGTGTAGGCGCGCATGAACGGCACGGTCATCGTCACCGAGTTGCGGTCGGGCAGCAGGAACTCCTCGCCCCGGGTCCGGAACATCTTGATCACGCTGAACATGTAGTCCCAGCGGCCGGCGTTCAGGCCGGCCGAGTGCTCGCGCAGCTCGTAGAGGATCTCCTCCATCTCGAACGCCGCCGGATAGGTCTCGATCAGCACGGTCGCCCGGATGGTCCCCCGCGGCAGGCCGAGCTCGTCCTGCGCCAGGTGGAACGCGTCGTTCCACAGCCGCGCCTCCAGGTGGCTCTCCATCTTGGCCAGGTAGAAGTACGGGCCCTTGCCCTTGGCGAGCTGGCGCCGGGCGCAGTGGGCCAGGTAGAGCGCGAAGTCGACCAGGCTGCCGGAGGTCTCCTCGCCGTCGACCCGGATGTGCTTCTCCGGCAGGTGCCACCCGCGGGGCCGGACCACGATCGTGGCGAGCTCCTCGTCCGGGCGCAGCGCGTAGCTCTTGCCCTCCGGCGAGGTGAAGTCGATGGTGCGGTCCAGGGCGTCCATGAGGTTGAGCTGGCCGCCGACCACGTTCTCCCAGGCCGGGGTGTTGGCGTCCTCGAGGTCGGCCAGCCAGACCTTCGCGCCGCTGTTCAGCGCGTTGATCGTCATCTTCCGCTCGGTCGGGCCGGTGATCTCCACCCGCCGGTCCACCAGCCCCGGCGCCGGGTCGGCGACCCGCCACGAGTCGTCCTCGCGGACGGCCGCGGTCTCCGGCAGGAAGTCCAGCGTGCCGCCGCCGGCCAGCGCCCGCACCCGAGCCTCCCGCGCGGCCAGCAACTCCAGCCGCCGGCCGTTCAGCGCGCGGTGCAGCGTGGCGACGAGGCTCAGCGCCCGGGGCGTGAGGACCTCCTCGGCCCGGGCCACCTCCGGGCCGGTGATCTCGACGCCTTCGACCCGCTGACTCGTGGTCATGTCCCGTCCTCACCCGGTCCGGCCGTCCCCGCAATGACGGCACTGGCTTTCACCATGCGGAAATTTGCGTCTGTATTTCGGAAATTACTCATCCGGAACACCGTGGTCAAGCCGAGCCGCGCCCGCTCGTGGGCGAGGGCCCGGCCGACGACATCATCCACCGCGGTCCACCGTGTTCGAGGGGCCGTGGTCCGGGCCGCTGAGCCGGACCACCGCAGTCCCTGCGGGATCAACCGCCGATCGGGCGGCGCCGAGGAGGCAGCGGGACGAAGCCACTGGTCCGCTCGACGTACTCGGCGAACCCGCGCCGGGTGCCGGACATCCGCTTCTCGGTGAGCGGCGCGCCCGTGCCCTTCGCCAGCGTCCAGGTCATGAGCACGGGCGAGAGGACGAACACCCAGCCCGGCCAGGTCCACGCCGCCAGCAGGAACAACCCCCACCACACGCAGGCGTCGCCGAAGTAGTTCGGGTGTCGCGTGTAACGCCACAGGCCGGAGTCGATGACCGCGCCCTTGTTCGCCGGATCACGGCGGAAGCGCTCCATCTGCGCATCGCCCACCGCCTCGAAGAACACGCCGACGAGCCACACCGCGACGCCGACCCAGGCCACCACCCGCACCGGGTCGCTCTCGAAGGCACCGACCATGATCGGCGCAGAAATGATCAACGCAAGGACGCCCTGCAACAGGTAGACCATGCGCAGCGCGTAGAGATCGCGGTTGCCTTTCGCCTTCGCCAGCAGGTCGTCGTAGCGGGGATCCTCCCCCTTGCCCAGCGAGCGGCGCCCGACGTGCTGCGCCAGACGCAGCCCCCACAGCACCGGAAGGACGAGCAGCAGCCAGCGGCGAAGCGGGTCTCCGTGTCCGGACGACACGAAGAACGTGACCACCGCGACGGCAACGAACAGCAGGCCCCACCCCGTGTCGATGACGTTGTGGCGCCCCGCGATCTTCGCGCAGACGAACGTGCCGAGCAGCACCCCGGCGACCGCCAGCGCCGACCAGCCGATGCAGCTCGCGAAGGCGGCGGTGTCGAACGAGCTCACGGAACCGACTTACTCTCCGCCACCCACGGCCGACCGGCCGGCATCGCGCTCGCGCCGTCGGCGGTGGGCTTCACCGCCAGGAACTGGTCGACGCCCATCCGCCCCTCCTCGAACGCCAACGCGCCTCCGACGAGATAGAGCCGCCATACCCGCGCGACCTGCTCACCCTGCAGCGTGACGAACTCGTCCCAGCGTGCTTCCAGCGTTTCCAGCCACGCCCGGACCGTGCGCACGTAGTGCTCGCGCATCGCCTCCACGTCGCGGATCTCGAAACCCGCCGACTCCAGGTGCCGGACGGTCTGCGACATCGGCCGCATGTGCATGTCCGGCGCGATGTAGCGCTCGATGAACGCCCCGCCGCCGGGTGCGGCATCGGAGCGCCGCGACATCTGCTGCAGCAGCAACCGTCCGGTCGGCTTCAACGCGTCGTAGAGGATCGCCGTGTACGCGGGGTACTGATCCTCGCCGACGTGCTCGCCCATCTCTATCGAGGCGACGGCGTCAAAGGTCTCGCCGCTGCCGGCGAGCTCGCGGTAGTCGCCGAAGCGCACCTCGACGTGATCGGAAAGCCCGCGGTCGGCGACGCGCTTGGCGACGAAGTCGCGCTGCTGGGCGGACAGCGTCACCCCGGTGGCACGCACGCCGTAGTGCTGTGCGGCGTGCAGGATCAGCGAACCCCACCCGCATCCGACGTCGAGCAGTCGCATCCCCGGGCCGAGACCGAGTTTGCGACAGATCAGGTCCAGCTTGGCCCGCTGCGCGTCGGCCAGGGAATGATCGTCCCGGATGTAGTACGCCGCGGAGTACGCCATCGTGTCGTCGAGCAGCAGCTCGTAGAACTCGTTCGACAGGTCGTAATGGTGGGCGATCGCCGCGCGGTCGCGACGCCGCGTGTGGAGTCGTCCGCGGAGCCGTGCCTCCGACGCAGGAGGCTTCGGCGGGGGTCCGACGGCGCCGAGCCGTGCTGCCGTCGTGACCGCCGTCAGGCGCGCTCCCGGTCCCAGCGTGGCCGACGACGCCGGCCGCGAGCGGGCCAGCTGCCACACCCGGCGGAAACCGTCGGCGAGGTCGCCTTCCACATCCAGGTCGCCGGCGACATAGGCCCGCGCCAGGCCCAGCTCGCCCGGCGCCCAGAGCAGGCGACGCAACGCGCGACGGTTCCGGATCACCAGCACCGGGCCGTCGTCGGGCCCCGCCTCACTGCCGTCGTGGGCCCGGATCCGAACGGGCAGTTCGACACCGCCGGCCTCGCGGACCATCGCGGCGAGCCGTTCGGCGACGGTGGGCGTGCGGTGCATCGACTTCTCCGATACGGGTTGGTCGGTCGGGTGTTCGGGGCGTGGCCGGACGGGCAGCCCCTTGCGCCACAGACGGATGCCGTGTGCGGTGATCAACGCGCGGATCACCCAGGTCTCCAGCGGATGCCGCAGGGCGACCGACACCGCCGCGCGCGGCGAGGCGGCACCACGTGTGCCGCGCACCGTCGCCACGAACGGGCGTTCGCCCGGACGGTGCAGCGCGACGGTCAGCGCGAGGCGCGCGCCCGGCTCCGGCAGGCTCATCCGGTAATAGCCGTCGACCGGGTAGAACGGCGAGACGTAGAACTGCTTGCCGGTCTCCACGCGGCCCGCATCGTCCGGACGCAGCAGGTAGCGGTGCCGCTGCCGGTAGGTGTTGTGCACCTCCGCGACGACGCACACCAGCGTGCCGTCGCGGCCGTGGCACCAGTACAGGGTCAACGGATTGAAGACGTAACCGAAGCTGCGCGCGTTGGCGAGCATTGTGATCCGGCCACCGTCCAACTCGATGCCCTGTTCCCGCAGGTACGCGTCCAGGTTCGCGCGCAGGCTCCGCGCCGGATCCCCCACGTGGTCGCGGGATTCGAAGCGCGCGAGGAGGCCGTACGAGGGCAGTTCGTCCAGATCGACGAACCACAGGTGACTGCGGTGCCGCACGTCGTGGCGCACCGGCTCGGCCCGCACGTGCGCGATCTCGACGTCGTACAGGGCCGGGGTTGCGGTCATCGCCTGCGTCACCTCGTCACCACCGGACACCGAGGGAGGCGGCCGCGTCGGCACCGGACCGGCAGCCGTCCTCGTGGAAGCCCCACCCGTGATAGGCGCCGGCGTAGGCGACGACCCCGTCGTTCAGTTCGGGCAGCCGCTGCCGGGCGGCCACCGACTCGTTGGTGTACACCGGGTGCGCGTACGCCATCCGCGCGATCACCGACGCGGGGTCGATGCGCTCGTCGGCGTTGAGCGTGACGACGTAGGTCTCCGGCGCGTCGAGCCGCTGCAGCCGGTTCATGTTGTAACTGACCTGCACCGCGGTCGGCACCGCGGCGCACGACGGTAGCGCGTAGTTCCACGACGCGGCGGCGTTCGCCGCGCGTGGCAGCACCGAGGTATCGGTGTGCAGCACGGTCGGGTTCAGCGTGTAGCCGATCGCGCCCAGCACCTCGTGTTCGCTGCGCGTCGGCTCGGCGAGCAGCCGCAGCGCCTGGTCGGGATGGGTGGCCACGACGACACCGTCGAACGCCTCGACGGCATCCGAATCGTCGCGGATCTCCACCCCGGCGCCTACCCGGCTGACCGCGCGTATCGGCGTCGAGGTCTGCACCGCCGTGAGGCCCTTGGCCGCGCGTTCCACGTACCGCGCCGCACCGCCGGTGATCGTGTACCACTGCGGGCTGCCGGTGACGCTGAGCATGCCGTGGTTCTCGAGAAATGAGAACAAATACCGTGCCGGGTAGTCGCCGGTGCGGTCCGGCGCCGTTGACCACACCGCGGCGATGAGCGGGGTCATGAAGTGCGCGGTGAAGTAGCGGCTGAACCTTCCCGCCGCGAGGAACTCGCTGACGGTCTGCCGGTCGTCATCGCCTTCGAGCAACGTATGCGCGCGACGGTGGAAGCGCACCACCTCGGCCAGCATGCGCAGATAGCGTCCACGCCCGAGCACGCGCACCGACGGCAGCAGGCCCGAGATACCCCGCCCGCCGGCGTACTCGAGCCCGCAGCCCGCGCACGCGATCGACATGCTCATGTCGGATTCCTGCGTGCTCACCCCGAGTTCGGCGAATAGCTTCAGCAGCGTCGGGTAGGTGCGGCGGTTGTGCACGATGAACCCGGAGTCGACCGCTCGCAGTACGCCGTCGACGCCGACGACGTCGTGGGTGTGCGAGTGACCGCCGAGGCGGTCGTCCGCCTCGTAGAGAGTCACGTCGGCACCGCGCTGCAGGACGTACGCGGCCGTCAGTCCGGCCACGCCGCTACCCACCACTGCAACCCTGCGTCGCGTCACCGCTGACCCCCGCACTGCCGACTCGAACCGTTGGGTCGGACGCCGAGAACGTGAGCGCTCGCCGTCCTACTCGTTCATTCGAAGTGGCGGGGTCGATCGGTTCCACGGGCCAAAGCCGGACCGAGACCTACCCAAAGTCACCGGTCGGCACGCAATGCGACCGGAACGAGGCGAGACGAAGGGGCGGCGGCACGGGAGGGATGTGCCGCTCGCCCCTTCCAGCCCGAGTGTAGGACATGGCCCGCATGATCGGTGCAACTAACTTGAGGGATGTGTCAGGTTCTTACTTCACTCCGCTCCAGCAGACGGGCACGACCGCGCGCTACCGGGCCGAGGCGGCGACCATCGGTCCGTGGGCGGAGCATCTCCAACACGGCGGCCCGCCGAACGCGCTCGCGGTCACCGTCGCTGAACAGCTTCTTTCGCAACAGACCGGACGCAGCGATTTGCGGGCGCTGCGGCTCGCGGCCGACTTCGTCGGCCCGGTGCCCGTCGCGGAGCTGGACGTGACCGGGCGCGTGCTGCGCACCGCCCGCAGCGCTGCGCTCGTCGAGGTGACGCTCGCGGCCGCCGGGCGCGACTGCCTGCACGCACGGGTCTGGTTCGTGCGCGACGCCGACACCTCCGCCGTTGCCGCCCCGCTGCCGGCGGCGGCACCGGTGCCGCAGGACCTGCCCGGCCTCGATGCCGCCTTCCCCTACGGCGACAGCCTGGAGTGGCGCTTCGTGCGCGGCGCGATGCGCGCCCCGGGCCCGGGTGCCGCGTGGGTCCGCCCTCACATTCCGGTGCTCGTGGGTCACGAGATGTCCGGGCTAGCCCGCGCCGCGCTCATCGCCGACTCGGCGAGCGGGCTGTCGGCCGAGCTCGACTGGTCCGACTGGTCGTTCCTGAACATCGATCTCGACGTCCACCTCGCCCGCCCGCCGGTCGGCGAGTGGATCCTGATGGAGGCCGCGACCCAGCTCGGCGGCAACGGCTCGGCCCTCGCCCGCTCCACGCTGTCGGACCCGCACGGCCCGTTCGGAGCCGGCCTGCAAACGCTCGTGGTGGCACCGATGCGGCGATGACACGGAATGTGTCCACTCCGGTGGGTGTTCGTCCGGATGTGTCGTCTTCGATCTCGCGGCTGTTCAGCTTCCCCAATCCGGTGAACGAGGTGGCGGCCCGCAGCGTCGCCGCCGGCGTCGCGATCGTCGCCGTGCTCACCATCGTGCTCGCCACCACCGTCGGGCACGCGTGGCTGTGGCTCACCGCCGTGCTCGCCTACGGGTTCCTGGCCCGGGTGCTCACCGGTCCGACGCTGAGCCCGCTCGGGCAGATGGCCACGCGCGTCGCGGCCCCGCGTATCGGGCGCGAGAAGTTCGTCCCCGGACCGCCCAAGCGATTCGCCCAGGGCATGGGACTGACGATCAGCCTGACCGCCCTGATCCTCGTCGCCGTGCGCGCCGACACCGCCGCGCTGGTGCTGCTCGGCATGCTGGTCGCGGCCGCCACCCTCGAGTCGGCGCTCGCTTTCTGCATCGGGTGCCGGATCTTCGGATTCCTGATGCGTGCCGGATTCATCCCGGAGACGGCGTGCGCGGCATGCGCTGACATCAGCCTGCGCAACAGCCGAGCCGCCTAGGATCCCTGCGGCAGACTGATCGGGTGACCGGCGACCTGCCCACCGCGCCATCCGAGCTCGCCAGCGACGCTGCCCGCCCCGGACCGGAGGCCGACGAGCACTACGGCCTGGAACTGATCACCGTGCTCGGCGTCTCGCTGGGCATGTCCGGCGTCTACGCGCTGCTCAGCCTCATCCACAGCGAACTCACCGTTCCGGGCGGCATCTCGCACGCCACCGCGACCGTCGTGGCCGGCGCACAGACCGCGCATCCCTGGCTGGATTTCGCCTACAACATCGCCGGGATCATCAACGGGATCTTCCCCCCGCTGCTGGCGCTGGTGCTGCTTGCCCGGCGGCCCGGCGGGGCGGGCTTCGGCATCGGCTTCGACCTGCGCCGCATCCGTCCGGAGACCGCGCAGGGCGTCGGTTTCCTCGCCCTCATCGGGATCCCCGGGCTGGGGCTGGTGTGGGCTGCCAACCAACTCGGGATCAACGCGTCGCTGAACGTCGTCGACTTCCCCGATGTCTGGTATCGCGTTCCCTACCTGCTGCTCTCGGCGTTCCAGAACGGTTTCGCCGAGGAGATCATCGTCGTGGCGTACATGCTCACCCGGCTGCGCCAGATCGGCTGGTCGAAGTCGCCCGCGCTGCTCGCGAGCGCGACACTGCGCGGCAGTTACCACCTCTACCAGGGCTTCGGCGGCTTCGCCGGCAACTTCGTCATGGGGCTGATCTTCGGCTGGTGGTTCCAGCGCACCCGCCGGGTCGTGCCGCTGGTGATCGCCCACTTCCTGCTCGACGCGTTCAGCTTCATCGGCTACCTGTACCTGCACGGCCACGTCAGCTGGATCTAGGCGCATTTCGGGTTCACCCACCTGGCAGGCTCTGCGCTGTGGACGCAACCGAGATCGTGAATCCGGTCGACTTCGCCGACCTGCCCGGCTGGCTGCGCGTGCTGCGCCGCGGGCTGCTCGCCGACCCCTACTCCGAGCCGGAACGCCGAGCCGCGCAGTGGCGCGGCATGTGGGAGCCGGACCGGTCCTGGGGCGCGCGCGACCGCGGCGCCTGGGTGGCGACGCTGCGCACCGAACAACGAGCGCTGTCCGTCCCCGGCCCCGGCGCGACCACCCGGTCGGTCGACTTCGACGCGCTCACCTGCGTCGCCGTCGCCGCCACCCATCGCCGCCGCGGGCTGCTGTCGCGCATGCTCACCGACTCGCTGCGTGCCGCCAAGGAGCGCGGTGACGCATTGAGCGGTCTGGTCGCGGCCGAGTGGCCGATCTACGGACGGTTCGGATACGCGCCCGCGACGGTGTCGGCGAGCTACCGCTACCACCCGCGGCGTCCGCTTGCCGCTCCGCCGCCCCGTCCGGCCGGGTCGGTGCGGCACGTCGAGGCCGGCGAGCTCGCCGACGCTGCCGCGGCGGTGTTCGACCGGGCCCGCCGGGCGCGGCCCGGGCAGGTCGACCGTCCCGGGTCCTGGTGGCCGCAAAGGCTCGGGCTGGACGGCTACGAGTACATCGACACGACGCCGCCGAGCTGGCTGGTGCACGACGGCCCGGACGGCATCGACGGCCTGCTCGCCTGGCGGCGCACCCGCGGCTTCGAGATCGGCGGCGCGCTCGGGGCGATCGCCGTGGAGGAACTCGTCGCTGCGTCCGACGACGCGTACCGCGACTTCTGGGCCTACCTCGCCGGCATCGATCTCGTCGGTGAGATCGAGCTGACCGACCGGCCCGTCGACGAGCCGATCCGCTGGCTGCTCGGCGACGGACGCGCGCTGGAACAGACCCGCGCCTACGACTTCCTGTGGCTGCGCCTGCTCGACGTGCCGCGCGCGCTGGCCGCGCGCGCCTATGCCGTGCCGGGCCGGCTGGTGCTCGACGTCACCGACGACGACCTCGGCGGTTACGGAGCGGGCCGGTTCGCCCTCACGTCCGATGCGGACGGCAGCGCGGAGTGCACACCCACAGCCGACCAGCCCGAGCTGCGAATCTCGCAGCGTGCCCTGGCCTCGATCTACCTGGGCGGTCACCGATTGCGGTCGCGCCTGATCGCCGGTGACGTCGAGGAGCTGCGTCCCGGCGCGGTGGCGCAGGCTGACACGATGTTCGGCACGCCACTCGTGCCATGGAACGCGACGATGTTCTGACCGACTCGACGCAGGTCAGCCGGTGGTCAGGAACACCTCGGCTCCGCCGGGGCGGTTGCGGACGACGAGCTCCTCGCAGAACTGCCTGGCCACCCACAGCCCGGCGGGCTCGCCGAGTTCGGGGTACCGGTAGCCCGACAGCGGGTTGGCGAGGCCCGGGCCGGAGTCGAGCACGAGACAGCACAGCGTGGCCGGTTCGGCCCACACCCGCAGTTCCACCGGGGGCCGGCCGTGCCGTAAGCCGTTGTCGAGCACCTCGTTCACGGCGACGACGAACCCGTCGACGGCCTCGGGGTCCAAGGCGGTGGCCACGCGGCCGACACGCCGGAGCAGGCGGCGTGCTCGCGACAGGTCGTTTCCGCCGTGCAGCACGGTTCCGGCCAGTGGCTCGGTGTCGGGAGGGTGCGGCGCCTCTGCCCTCGCGTCGGCCAGGAATCGGCCGGGGTCGACGTAGCTGGGGCTGCCCGTGCGGACCACCCCGTCGGACACGTAGGCGTGCGTGGCCAGGGCGGCGGCGACCGTGTCGGCCGGCAGGGCCCGCGTGTCGTAGGTGCACAGGGCGTGGAACGGGTAGCCGCCGAGCACCTCGTTCACGAGCGACTCGTACCGCGTCCAGGCCGCGTGCCCGGCTACGTCCGGGCCGAACGGAACGGTCCCGACGACCCAGAAATCTCCCGGCCCCTCACGTTGCGCCACGCTGCGTTCGTATCCGAACAGCGTGCTCATCGGCGATACGTAGAGGTCCTCGTCCAGCGCGTACTCCAGCCGTGGATGCGTCCCGACGGCGGACCGGAGCAGGGCGAGGCGTTCCCGGAAGCTGTGCACGAGCACGTGTCCCCCGGCGTTCAGCCCGCTCTCGACGAAGGACATCGTGGCGGCGACGAGCTCGTCGTCGGTGTGGTGGATCAACACGTCGTGCGTGTAACTGCCGTGCGGAATGGCGTCAATTTTCATGCCGCATCCTCGAGGACAACACCGTGGACCCGATCCACGCCGAGCACCCGCAGCAGCCGGCCGACGTTCGGCCGAGCGGCGTGCAATCGCAGCACTCCGCCCCGGGCGCGGTGGGCCGTCGTGGCCATCAGCAGCGCGCGGGCGCCGGCGGTGTCGAGGAAGTGCAATTCAGACATGTCGACGCGGACGGCTGAGCGTTCCTCACGGGCACTGCCGCACGCGGCGGCGAGCACTGAGCGGAGGACCTTCTGATTCGCTGTGTCGACCTCACCGATGAGTGCGACACCGACGGACAACGGAACGGTCTGCAGCCGGGCACCGCGGGTGCCGGCGCCGTGCAGAGCGCATGCGGCGGTCAGGACGGCCGCATCGGTGTCTGCCGGGTACTGGCAGAGCACGGACACCGGCCGGGTGCGGCACAACGCCTCGGCCGTCCGCTCCGCGTCGTCGTGGGCTTCCGCGGACATCGCCTTCCACGAGGCGCTCACCTCGCCGGCGACGTGCACCGCCGGATAGCCCGCGCGGAGGCCGTCTGCGACGACCGCCTTCTGCCACGCCGAACTTGCCCCCGACCGGCCCGGATCGATGAGCTGCAGCTGTCGGCGGGCGAGCGCGGACACCGCGTCCACGCCGTTGTCGGCCAGCACCTCGGGCAGGCGACGCACGTCGCGGTCACCGGCCGCGTCGATGTAGACGATCCTGGCTCCGGCGTCGAGTCCGCGCCGCACCCAGGCCGCGACCCCGGCACCGCGTTCCTGCTCGCTGTGGTAAGCGAGCAGTACATGTCCGGTCCAGCCTGCCCCGAGCCCGTCGACGGGCTGCATGGACGCAGAATAGCCCGGCGCCGGGCGCGCCGCGCCGGGGGCGGTTCAGCTCGGTGCAGAGGGCGGCTCGCCGGCGTCCGATTCGCTCGCCGGCGCGTCGGGCGCCGACTGGTCGTCGGCCGTCGGCACCCGCTCCCGGAGGATCTCGGCCACCGACGCCTCATGGCCCGTCGGCATGCCGGCATGGGCCTGCCGGGAGTCGGCGTCGGCGTCGGAGGCGCGGAAGTCGACCGCCTCGGGCTGTTCGGCGGCCGGTGGCAGCTTGGAGTCGAACCAGTCCTCGGTGTCCAGCGCCGGGGCGGCGGCGGCACCGGTGCTCTGCGCGGCCAGCCAGGACGGTGCGGCCTCTTCGCCGCCGGCGCCGGTGAGCTTCGCGAGCCCGTCGAGCGCCTTGCTGAACTCGCTGGGCACGATCCACATCTTGTTGGCGTCGCCCTGCGCAATCTGCGGCAGCGTCTGCAGGTACTGGTAGGCGAGCAGCGCAGGATCGGGCTTGGCCGCGTGGATCGCGCCGAAGGTCGTCTCGATCGCCTTCGCCTGGCCCTGCGCCTGCAGGTACCGGGCCGCCCGCTCACCCTCGGCGCGCAGGATCCGCGACTGCCGCTCGGCCTCGGCCTCCAGGATCGCCGCCTGCTTCCGCCCTTCGGCGTCGAGGATCGCCGCGGCCTTCTGCCCCTCGGCGGTCTTGATCGCCGATTCCCGCTGGCCTTCGGCGGTGAGGATCAGGGCGCGCTTGTTCCGGTCGGCACGCATCTGCTGCTCCATCGCGTCCTGGATGGACGGCGGCGGGTCGATCGCCTTGATCTCCACACGGGCGACGCGAATGCCCCACGGGCCGGTCGCTTCGTCGAGCACGCCGCGCAGCTTGCCGTTGATCTCGTCGCGGCTGGTGAGCGCCTGCTCGAGGTTCAGCGACCCGATGACGTTGCGTAGCGTCGTAATCGTCAGCTGCTCGACCGCCTGGATGTAGTTGGCGATCTCGTAGCTGGCGGCACGCGGGTCGGTCACCTGGAAATAGATGACCGAGTCGACGCCGACCGTCAGGTTGTCGGAGGTGATGACCGGCTGCGGCGGGAAGCTCACCACCTGCTCGCGCAGGTCGATCAGCGGACGCATCCGGTCGACGAAGGGCAGCAGGACGGTGAGCCCCGGGCCCTGCGTGCGGATGTAGCGACCCAGCCGCTCGACCACACCGGCGCGCGCCTGCGGCACGATCCGCACCGTCCGGATGAGAATCAACAAGATCACAACGACAACGACGATCGCGGCGATCACGCCGCCGGTCATCTCGACGCTCCGCTCATGGCAGTACTCCGTTCGAGAAATCGGGATCTTCCGGCAGCACCAGCGCCGTGGCCCCGGTGATCTTCATGACGCGCACGACCGTACCGGCAGGCAGCACCTGGGAGTTGTCGAACGCGCGGGCCGACCACTCTGCGCCGTTGAGCCGGATCCGGCCGTCTCTGGCGTCCACGTCGTCCAGGACGACGGCCTCCTGCCCGATCAACGCCTCGGTGCCGGTCGCGGTGCTGCTGCCCGACATCAGGTGCTTCTGGGCTACCGGCCGTACCCCGGCCAGCAGCGCCAGCGTCGCGACGACCGCGACCACGAGCTGCAGCACCACCGGCCCGCCCAGCGCTGCCGTGATCGCGCCCGCCGCGGCTCCTCCGGCGAACATGACGAGAACGAACGTCAGCGAAGCGGCTTCGGCAACGGCGAAGACACCAGCGGCGATGAGCCAGATCAGCCAGTCGGGCACACCCTCATACTTTCACCGCCCGCCAAGCAGCGGCGGGATCTCAGGCGGTGACGAAGTCGATCAGTTCCTCGACCGCCCGCAGCAGCGGCACCTCGACGTCGGCGTACGAGTCGACGCTCGCGAGCACCTTGCGCCACATCTCTCGCGGGTCGCCGACGCCGAGCGCGGCGCAGATGCCGTCCTTCCAGTTCTGCCCCTTGGGCACCTGCGGCCAGCGTTCGATGCCCAGCGCCGTGGGCTTCACCGCCTGCCAGATGTCGATGTAGGGATGGCCGTTGATCAGCACGTCGGGCGAGCGCACCTGCGCCGCGATGCGCGACTCCTTGCTGCCCGGCACGAGATGGTCGACGAGCACCCCGATCCGCCGGTGCGGGCCGGGCCCGAAGCCGCGCACGCGCCCCACCAGGTCGTCGATCCCGTCGAGCGGCTCGACGACGACACCCTCGACGCGCAGATCCGCGCCCCAGATGCGTTCCAGCAGGGCGGCGTCGTGCACGCCTTCGACCCAGATCCGGCTGGCGCGGGCCACGCGGGCGGGGGCGTCGGGCACGGCGTAGGAGCCGGACGCAGTGCGCCGCCGGGCCGCCGGAGCCGCCCGCTCGACGGTCGGCCGGACGAGGGTGACCGGGGTGCCCTCGAGTAGGAACGCGGCGGGCAGCATGGCGAACTCGCGCCGCCTGCCGTGCCGGTCCTCGAGGGTCACGGTGTCGCGCCGCTCCCCCGCGTCGACGGCTCGGCCCACGGCGACGACGGCGCCGCAGAAGGACCCGTCGGCGGTCTCGACGACGAGGTCCGGTTCGGCCGGCACCTGCCGGATCTGGCGGCGCGGGGCGCGGGACGAGGATAGGACGTCGTCGTAGCGGCGGTCGAGCACGTGTTCGCACGTTACGGCGCGCGCTGCCGAGCCCGTGGAGGCACGCCCTACGCTGGATTCTCGTGTCCACACTGCGTTCCGGCCCGCTCGCGGCGTGGACCTGCGCCTGGATGACCGGGGCGGTGAGCCTCGATCAGGTGGTGGATGCGGTCACCGACGACGACGCGCCGCATTCCGTCGCCGGGCTGGCGGGCTTCGAGGGCGAGCCGGTGGGGCTGCGCGAGGTGCTCGTCGCCTGGCGCAAGTCCGCGGCCCGGGTGGTCGCGGTGCTCCCGGCTGCCGGCGACGTGCGCGGCGTGCCGGGCCCGACCGCCTTCCGGTCGGCAGCGCTCGAGGCCGGTGAGGCCGCGTATGCGGGCGGCCTCGGGATCGTCCCGGAGGTCGTCGAACACGCGCCGAGCAGCGCGCCGGCCACCGTCGTCTGGCAGGCGTTCGCCACCGAACCGGCGCCGCCCGACCCGCTCTCCCTCGCGGATGCGCAGTACGAGCTCACCACGGCGATCCGTGAGTCGGCGAGTGCGCTCACCGCCGCCGAGGTCTCCGGAACAATGGCCGACATCGCCGACGCGCTGCACGACGCCCGGCGCGCCGGCGAGCACCTGAACCTGCCACCCGGCTTCCCGCCACGGGCGGTCACACTGCTGGCACAGGCCGAACGCCTGCAGGCCGCGCTCGATCTCGCGCTCACCGATCCAGCCGGCGGTGCGGTAGACCGCACCGGCATCGCCGCGCGCACCGAGGCGCTGCGGCCGCTGGCGGTCGCGGTCCGGCGCGCCCGGCTGGCCGGGTACAACGCCTGGCCCGGGGCGTGAGCGGGGGCCAGGCGGGCTCCCGGCCGCGAGTCATTTCACCTCGTGGCGCAGGACGAGCACGAGAATGACGGTGAGCCCGACGAACCACGCCAGGGCCGGCAGCAGCGCGCCCACCGCCGTGAAGTCCTTGGCGAAGCTGGACTCCACGATCATGCGGGTGGGCCCGTAGCCGGGCAGGCCGCGCGCCCACGCCTGCGGGTCCCCGTTGAAGAACAGCGGGTCCTGCGCGATGCCGATGTCGATGTTGGGCAGGAAGAACATCAGGTAGACGGCGCCCAGGCGGCCGATGAGTGCGCCGGCGAGCGCACCGAGCTCGGCATACGTCAGCCCGGCGAGCACGTTGCCGACGATGAACGGCCCCCAGAGGTTCGGCGTGAAGGTGAATGCCATGACCACGAGCGATACGACCGAGATGACGAGCACCGCGAGTGTCAGCACCACGAGGCGCGGAACGATCACCTCGGTCGGCGTGTAGCCGGCCACGACCAGCCGGCGGTCTGACTGCAGGGCCGCCGTCACCACGAACACCCCGACGAGGCCGCCGAGGAACGCGATGGCGACCGGCACGTCCATCACCGTCATGATCGCCCGGGTGTCGGAGAGCACCCGGGTGCCGTCGGGAAGCGTGAGCCGATGCGGCGTCAGCGGCGTCGCCTTGGCGCCCCAGGTGATGAAGATGATCGGGATGACGGCCAGCATCACGACGAGCAGCGGACGCCGGATCTGGTCGAGCAAGCCCATCCGAGTGGCGGTCAGCGTGCGGTCCATCATGATTCGACTCCTACGTTCTGGGCCGCGCGGCGAACCAGAACGCGGCGAACGCGATGAGCAGGGCCCCGAGTGCGGTACCGCCCACGGCGAGCCAGTCGGCCGTCGACGGCGCAGCGCCGCCGACGGCGGACATGAGCACTTCCGAGCTCTTGCGCGTGGGCGTGATCTTGGCCGTCCCGCTGCTGCCGGACATCCCGGGGCCGGCGTAGATGTCCATGATGAAGACCAGCGCGACGATGAGTGAGCCGGTGAGCTCGTCGTGCACCAGCGATCCGACGAGCGCGCCGATGCCGACGTAGATGAACCCGAACGCCAGTATGGCGGCCAGGGCGCGGCCCGGCTGGTCGATCCCCGTGTCGGCCCACAGGACGAAGAACGCCACCAGCGCCGCCAACAAGGACAGCGCGATGCAGGCGCCGATGCGGGCCAGTGCTACCCGGGTCCCTCCCATCCCGGCGAGCGACAGCCGGCGATCGGAATCGCGCGACGACGACACCTGGAAGAAGCCGAGGATGCCGCCGAGGAACGCCGACGCCCAACCGGCACCCAGCGACGTCGCGGCGGATCCGGTGACGTCACCGCCGAGCGACTTCGACAACTCGCCCAGCGCGCTGGCCGCGAACACGACGAACAGCGCCGGGATGACGACCAGCATCACCAGCGTGACCCGGTTGCGCACGTGCTGGCGCACGAACTCGCTCGTGGCCAGCGCGAGCCCGGTCATGTCTGCTCGATCCGCCCCGCCCGCAGGTGTTGGACGCGGTCGAGGCGTTTGTTCTCGGTGATCATGTGGGAGACGATCAGGATCGCCATCCCCTGCTGCCGACGCGTCTCGCTGAGATCCCAGAACCGCATGTAGGTCTCCCAGTCGAAGCCGGTGTACGGCTCGTCGAGCAGCAGCAGATCGGGATTGTGCATGAGCGAGATGGCGAGGTTCAGCTTCTGCCGCGTGCCGCCGGACAGATCGCTGACGCGGTAGTCGCGGTACTTGCGGAACTGCAACTCGTCCAGAAGCTCGTCCAGCGCGTGGTGCATCTGGTCGTCGTCCATCCGGTAGGCCTTCGCGAACAGCGCGAAGTGCTCGGCGACGGTGAGCGTCTCCCAGACCAGCGGCACCTGCGGGCAGTAGCCGAGACTGCCCTCACGCTCGATCGTGCCCGTATCCCTGCCGAGCAAACCCACGATGATCTTCATGAGCGTGCTCTTGCCCGACCCGTTCTCGCCGACCAACCCCACCATCTCGCCGGAGCGGACCGTGAGATCCACACCATTGAGTACGTCGACGTGTTTGGCCATGGGCCACACGCCGTGTCGGAACGACTTACGCACATCTCGGGCTACCAGAACGTCCCGCCTGGCAACACCGTTCTCTGGCATTCCCATTGGGCGAAGTTAAGTCTCGCCTGGGCGAGCGGGCATGGGTCATTGGCCGGACAGCGGGCGGGCCGGACGGCGGTCGGCGCGCGGGCTGGGCGAAACCGGTCGCCCTTGCCTGACTCGCCGCGAAGGCCCCGAACCGGGACGGGGTCAGTGCGTCGGCGCCGCGCGCCGCGGCGACGGGCAACACTGCTCGGGACAGTCCACGCCGCACAGGCCGAGGTCGCCCAGCAGGCGCGGTTCGGCGGCATCGAGGCGTTCCTGCGCCAACTCGCGCACCATCGTCACGAACGCCGGGTGCACGCCCGCGGTCTCGGCGCGCGCAAAGGCCATGCCGAGCGATTCCGCAGTCTGCTTCGCCTCGGTGTCGATGTCCCAGCGAACCTCGATGTGGTCGGACACGAACCCGGTCGGCGCAACGACCACCGCGCGCACTCCCGCCGCGGCCAACTGCTTCAGGTGGTCGTTGATGTCGGGCTCCAGCCACGGCACGTTCGGCGGCCCGGAGCGCGACTGCCACGCGAGATCGAAGTCGGCGCCGGCTCCACGCACGCTCTCGGCCACCAAGCGAGCCGTCTCGCGTTGTTGCTTCTCGTACAGGCCGTCGCGGCGCGGCCCGGAAGTGTCGTTCATCGTCACCGGGATCGAGTGCGCGGTGAACACCAGTCGCGCGTCGTCGCGAAGACCCGCAGGCAGCGCGGTGAGGGCGGTGCGCACGCCGTCGGCGGCGGCGGCGATGAAGTTCGGGTGATCGAAGAAGTGCCGGAGCTTGACGAGCTCCGGGGCGCCGCTGCCCGAGACGCGGCGCGCCTGCTCGAGATCTTCGCGATACTGGCGGCAGGCCGAGTAGGACGCGGTCGCGCTGGTCGTGAATACGAGCGCCCGGTGGACGCCGGCGTCGCGCATCTGCCGTACCGCGTCGGCCACGTAGGGCTTCCAGTTGCGATTGCCCCAGTAGATCGGCAGCTCGATGCCGTGCTCGGCGAACTCGACGCGCAGCGCCTTGATCAGCGCGCGGTTCTGGTCGTTGATCGGCGAGACCCCGCCGAAGTGCTGGTAGTGCTCGGCGACCTCGGCCAACCGCTCGTCCGGGATGCCGCGCCCGCGCGTGACGTTGCGCAGGAACGGCATGACGTCGTCCGGCCCCTCCGGCCCCCCGAAGGACTGCACCAGCAGCGCGTCGTAGTCGCTCATCGAAGCCTCGCCCATCGGGTCGCGGTGGTCAGACGCCCATCGCGTGGAAGCCACCGTCGACGTGCAGGATCTCGCCGGTGGTGGCCGGGAACCAGTCGGAGAGCAGCGCGACCGAGCTGCGCGCGACGGGTTCGACGTCGGTGTTGTCCCAGCCCAGCGGCGCGCGGCCGCTCCACGCCTGCTCGAACTTCTCGAATCCGGGGATGCTCTTCGCGGCCATCGTCCGCAGCGGGCCCGCCGACACCAGGTTGACGCGGATGTTGCGCGGGCCGAGTTCGCGGGCGAGGTAGCGAGCCGCGGACTCGAGTCCGGCCTTGGCCACGCCCATCCAGTCGTACGCAGGCCAGGCCACCGTCGCATCGAAGGTCATCCCGAGCAGCGATCCGCCGGTGTCGCCGAACAGCGGCAGCGTGGCCACGGCCAGCGACTTCAACGAGTACGTCGAGACCTGCACCGCGGTCGACACGTCGGCCCACGGGGCGTCGAGGAA
This sequence comes from Jatrophihabitans sp., assembly GCA_035695205.1. Lineage (GTDB taxonomy): Bacteria > Actinomycetota > Actinomycetes > Mycobacteriales > Jatrophihabitantaceae > Jatrophihabitans. Next base: position 19,080 of record DASSEP010000035.1, read on the forward strand.
GGCTCCGCCGAGGCAGGACGCCGGCGCGAAGCCGATGGCGTGCACGACGCCGTCGAGCCCGTCGACGTGCTCACGCACGCGGTCGGCGAGCGAGTCGAGGTGCTCGTCGTTCGCGACGTCGAGCTCGACGACCGGCGGCGGCGTCGGCAGCTTCTTCGCGACCCGCTCGACGAGTGACATCCGGCCGTAGCCGGTGAGTACGACCGTGGCGCCCTGCTCCTGCGCCAGCCGGGCGATGGAGAACGCGATCGACGCGTCGGTGATCACCCCGGTGATCAGCAGGCGCTTGCCCTCGAGAAGTCCCACGGCTCTCCCCTCACATCCCCATCGCGACGCCGCCGTCGACGGGCAGCACGGCGCCGGTCACGTAGCCCGCCGCCTCCGATGCCAAATACACCGCGGCCCCGGCGACCTCGTCGGCGGTGCCGTATCGCTTCAGCGGTACCCCGGCGAGGACCTCGGCGCGGCGCGCCTCGGACAGCTCGGCGGTCATGTCGGTGTCGATGAACCCCGGCGCGATCACGTTGGCGGTGACCGACCGGCTGCCGAGTTCGCGGGCGATCGAGCGCGCGAGGCCGATGAGCCCCGCCTTGCTCGCGGCGTAGTTGGCCTGGCCGGGCGCCCCGTACAGGGCGATCACCGACGAGATGAAGATCATCCGCCCGCTGCGCGCGCGCAGCATGCCCTGCGCGGCGCGTTTGGCGACCCGGTACGCGCCGGTGAGGTTGGCGTCGAGAACGCGCTGGAAGGAATCCTCGCCCATGCGCAGCAGCAGCGTGTCATCAGTCATCCCGGCGTTGGACACCAGGACCTGGACCGGCCCGAACTCCGCCTCGACGGTGCGAAACGCCGAGTCGACCTGCTCGGTCGAGGTCACGTCGCACGGCACGCCGAACAACCCGTCCGGCGGGCCACTGCCGCGGTGCGTGACCGCCACGTTGTCGCCGTTCGCGGCGAAGGCCCGCGCGATGGCCAGGCCGATGCCGCGGTTGCCGCCGGTCACGAGAACCGTCCGTGCATCCGTCACGTCGGTCGACGCTAGCGGATCGGCCGGACCGTCCCGCGCCACGCGCCCTACCGGCGCGTAGGCGCGCGTAGCTTTGCGGTGTGCGAGCCATCCAGATCACCCGATTCGGCGGACCCGAGACGCTCGTGGTCCGCGAGCTGCCCGAACCGGAGCCGCAGGAGGGCGAGCAAGTCATGGACGTCCTCGCCGCGGGCGTCAACTACGCCGACACCCACCAGACCGAGGACTCCTACCTGGCGAAGCAGACCCTGCCGTTCATCCCCGGCGGCGAGGTCGTCGTCCGCGACGCGAGCGGACGCCGCCTGCTCGGCCTGCTGGGCGCCGGCGGGTACGCCGAGCGGGTCGCGGCCGACCCCCGCCGGCTGTTCGAGATCCCCGACGCGGTCACCGACGGCCAGGCGCTCACCACCCTCGTCCAAGGCGCCACCGCCTGGCACCTGCTGCGCACGAGCACCCATCTGCAAGCGGGCGAGACGGTGGTGGTGCACGCCGGCGCGGGCGGGGTGGGCACCCTCGCGATCCAGCTCGCCAAGCGGTGGGGAGCGGGGCGGGTCATCGCCACGGCCTCGAGTGACGAGAAGCGCGCGCTGACCCTCCGGCTCGGCGCCGACGTCGCCGTCGACTCCCGCGCCGACGATCTGACCGCGGTGCTGCGCGACGCGAACGACGGTCGCGGCGTGGACGTCGTCCTGGAGATGACGGGCGGGCGGGTGTTCGACGAGAGCCTGGCCGCGCTCGACCCGCTCGGCCGACTCGCCGTGTTCGGTATGGCGGGCCGCGTCCCGCCGCAACCGGTCGACCCGCGCTGGCTCATGTCCCGCAGCGCGGCGGTCATCGGCTTCTGGCTGGTGCACGTCGTGCAGCGGCCCTACCTGCTCGCCGAGGCGGTCACCGATCTGATGCAGCTCATCGCCCAGGGCGACATCCACCCCGTGGTCGGCGAGACCTTTCCCCTCGCCCGGGCCGCCGACGCGCACCGCGCACTACTCGACCGCACCTCGGTCGGCAAGCTGGTGCTCGACCCGCGGGCGTGAGGGCAGCCGTGCCGCAGCGGCCGGATGCTTCCTGGCTCAGCCCGGTTGCGGGCTCGGCGCCGGTTGCCGGGGCGCGGCGGACGAGTCGCGCAGGTACGTGCACAGGGTGACCGCACGTTCGAAGAGGGCGACCAGTTCGCGAGCCGGATGCGGCCCCCGGGCGACCTCCAGGACGGCGTCGTCGATGGCCTGCCGGGAACCGGTCCGGTAGAACGGTTCGGTCACCGTCAGCCACCAGCGATGCCGGCCGCCGCACGCCGCCTGTAGCCGGCGCGCCGCACGCCGCGCACGGCGCCGCGGCGCACCGCTCGCCGGGGCCGGTTCGCGGGCGTCGATGCACAACTGCACCAGCGACGGCGTCACCCGAAGGTCTTTCGGCCGTAGCCCGACCAATTGCGGCGCGTACGGGGCAAGCCGCGCCTGCTCGCCGTCGGGCAGCCGGTCGTTGATCACCCGGGCCAGCTCGGCCAGTGCCGGGTGCGTGCAGCGTGGCCGATCCGTCCACCGCAGCCCGGCGAGTACCGAGACCAGTTCCATCACGCACGCTCCGTCGGCCGGAGACACATGCCTGCCTGCCGAGAGCAGCGGCATCGAGTCAGGGATGCCGCGCCGAGCCCGGATATCCTTACGCATCACGCACCACCTCGATGTCCAGCGTGCCCGCGGCCGCCGGATACAAACCGCGGCAGTCGCCAAGGCGTCCAGATCGCCCGCCACATTAGTGCGCCTGCGGGTGCGGGGCCGCCCGTCAGCTCAGACGAGCCGGCCGGCCCAGAGCATCGCCGCCCCGCCGGCCGCGAACAGCACCACCAGCCCGCCGAGCAGAAACCGCCAGCTGATGTCGCGGTGCTCGGTCGTGTAGCCGATCTGCGATCCGATGTCGGCGTAGACGCTCTTGAGCTCCTCTTCGGAGTGCGCGGCGTGGAACGAGCCGCCGGTCTCGTGCGCGATGGCCGACAGCGTGGCGTTGTCCGCCGGCACCGGCTGGGTGACGCCGCGGATCGTCACCGTGCCGTTCGGGGTGCCGAACGCGATGGTGGAGACCTGGACGTGGGCCTTGCGCGCCGCAGCGACGGCGCTGCTCACGCTGCGTCCCCACGTGTTCGTGCCGTCGCTGAGCAGCACGATGCGGGCGGGCGGGTGGTGGGCGCTCTTGGGCGCGGTGGCGCTCTGGAAGGTGCGGATCGCCTGCAGGCACGTGAAGATCGCTTCACCGATGGCGGTGGAGTTGGCGAGTTTGAGCGAGGTGATCCCCCGCTGCACCAGGCCGTGGTTGAGCGTGGGCGGGACGACCACGTTGGCGTCGCGGGCGAAGCTCACCAGCCCCAGATTGATGCGGTCGGGCAGCAGCCGGACGAACTGTTTGCCGGCCAGCTTCGCGGTCGCGATGCGCGAGGGCAGCACGTCGGTGGCCTCCATCGACAGCGAGACGTCGATGGCGAGCATGACGGTCGCGTTGTCGCGCGGCACTCGCACGGCCGCCGAGGGCTTGGCCACGCCGATCGACAGGACGGCCAGCCCGATCATCAACAGCGCGAAGGTGAGGTGCCGGCGCCACCCGGGGCGGCGCGGCGCCACGCTGCCCAGCAACTCCGTGTTGCTGAACCGCGCCACGTAGGTCTTGCGCCGCAGCTGGACCACCACGTACGCGAGCGCCAGCGCCGCCACCGGCAGGAGCAGCAGCAGGTAGACCGGGGCGAGGAAGTGCATCAGTGCCCGCCCACCCCGGCGGCGCCGGCCTCGAACCGGCGCCGCGCCAACACGAAGCGCACGACGTCATCGACCCAGTCGCGGTCGGTGCGCAGCTGCAGGTGACCCGCCCCGCTGTGCCGCAGGGCGGTGGCGATGCGGGCCCGCTGCTGCGCCGCGGCCTCGGCGAACCGGGCGCGCACCCGCGGATCCGACGTCTGCACCTCGACCTGACGTCCGGTCTCGGTGTCCACGAAGGTGACGAGCCCGGCCGCCGGCAGTTCGAGTTCGCGCGGATCGAGGATCTCGACGCCGAGCAGTTGATGCCGCGCCGACAGCGCGCGCAGCGGACGCTCCCAGGGCAGCGGGCCGTCCGCATGCCGCGCCGACATGAAGTCCGACACGACCGCCACCAGACCGCGGCGGCGCTGCGGGCGGCGCAGCTGCTCGAGCATCGACGCGATGTCGGAGTTCGTGGCCGAGGACGGTGCGTCGGCAGCTGCCCGCGGGGTCTGCGCGACGCGGCGCGCGAGGTACCGGCCGTGCGCCTGGCCGGTGCGGGCAGGCACCAGGAACGAGCGCTGCCCGTTGCCGACGATCGCGCCGACCCGGTTGCCGCCGCGCACGGTCAGTTGCGTGATCGCGGTGACCGCGGCGAGGACGAGCTCGCGCTTCTCGGTCAGCGCCGTCCCGAAGTCCATGCTCGCCGACAGGTCCACCACGACCCACGTCTCGAGCTCGCGATCGGCGATCGTCTGGCGGATGTGCGGTGTGAGGGTGCGGGCGGTCACCGGCCAGTCCATGCGTCGCACGTCGTCGCCGAACACGTAGGGCCGGGCCTCACCCGCCTCGCTGCCGGGGCCGGGCACCAGCCCGAGGTAGTTGCCCTGCAGCAGGCCGTCCAGCTTGTTGCGGACGGTGAGTTCGAGACGGCGCAGCAGCGCGTCGGCGCCGGTGAGCTCCAGAGCCGGGCCGTGATCCTCGACGGGCGGAATGCCGCCGTCCGCGCTCACGCCGATCGTTCACCCCACTGCGGCTGGCGCGGCGCTGCCTGCCCGTAGACCAGCGGTTGCCCGCCACCCGAGGGCGGCGGGGCGGGGTCCGGGCCGCCGGCGTGCTGCCGCGGAGCCACCTGGGGCAGCGGCACGGTCTGCAGCAGCCGCCGCACCGCGTGGGCGGCCGGCACGCCGTCGGCGATCGCGTCGTAGCTGAGTACGAGACGGTGCGACAGCACGTCGACCGCGATGTCGAGGACGTCCTGCGGCAGCACGTAGTCGCGCCCCCGGGTGAGCGCCAGCGCGCGGGACGCCGCGACCAGGCCGAGGCTCGCCCGCGGGCTCGCGCCGTAGCTCACCCATTGCGCGACGTCGCCGAGGCCCAGCGACCGCGGGTCGCGGGTGGCCAGCACGAGCCGCACCACGTAGTCGACGATCGCGTGGTGCACGAAGACCCGGGTCGAGGTGGCCTGCAGCCGGCGCAGGTCGGCGGTGCTCAGCACGGCGTTGGCCACCGGCGGCTGTGCGCCCATCCGGTAGACGATCTCGCGCTCCTCGGCCGCCGTCGGATAGTCGACGACGATCTTCATCAGGAACCGGTCGCGCTGCGCCTCGGGCAGCGGGTAGACGCCCTCGGACTCGATCGGGTTCTGGGTGGCCAGGACGAGGAACGGGTCCGGCACGTCGTAGCGCCGCCCGCCGATGGTCACGTGCTTCTCGGCCATCACCTCGAGCAGCGCCGACTGCACCTTCGCCGGCGCCCGGTTGATCTCGTCGGCGAGCACGAAGTTGGCCATGATCGGCCCGAGCTCGGTGTCGAACGTCTCCGAGCCGGGCCGGTAGATGCGAGTGCCGACGACGTCGGAGGGGACGAGGTCGGGCGTGAACTGCAGCCGGGAGAAGGTGCCGGCGACGCTGCGGGCGAGCGTCTCGACGGCGAGGGTCTTCGCGACGCCGGGCACGCCCTCGAGCAGGCAGTGCCCCTGTGCGAGCAGGCTCACCAGGAGCCGCTCGACGAGCCGCTCCTGGCCGACGATGACCCGCTTGACCTCGAACATGACGCGCTCGAGCGCAGCGGCATCCGCCGCCGGCGTGCTCAGCTGCTCGGACTCGGTCACTGGCTCTCCTTCACCGATCGCGCAGTCGCGCTGTCAGCCGTCCTGCCGTCGCGCGCTTCGCGTGCGCGTACGGATGCAGATCACCGTACGGGACGAAGTTGTACCGTGCCTGGGTGTCTGACCCCGGCCCGACCGACGAACTGCTGCGCTGCTCGGCGAAGGGCTGCCGGGCGATCGCGACCGTCGACCTGCAGTGGCGCAACCCGCGGCTGCACGACGCGACGCGGGTCAAGCACTGGCTGGCCTGCGACGACCACGCCGACTTCCTCGCCGATTTCCTCGCCCGCCGCCGTTTCCTGCTGGAGCGCGCCCCGCTGTCGAGCTAGCCGACCGCCACGCGGTGAACGCTCGCGTAGCGCCGCCCGACCCTGGCGGTCGAGCGCAGCTAACCGCCAATCGCGGACATCGTGCGGTCGGGCTGGACGAAGTCGACGTTGCCGATGCCGTGTCCGGCCTGCTTCTCGGCCACCGCGGCGACGATGATCTCGGCGAGTTCGGCGTCCGAGGCGCCGTTGCGCAGCGGCGCACGAAGATCTGTCTCGGTGCGGGCGAACAGGCAGGTGCGCAGCTGGCCGTCGGCGGTGAGCCGCAACCTGTCGCAGTCCCGGCAGAAGGGACGGGTCACCGACGCGATGATGCCCAGCCGGCCGACCGGCGTCGCCCAGGCGGAGCGATCCGGGCCGTCGAGGACCTCGAATTCCTCGGCGGGCGCGTGCGTGCGCACCGGGATCGGGCGCAGCCGGTAGTGCTGCTCGACGAGTTCCAGGATCTCGGCCGCGGTGACCATCTCGTCGCGAGACCAGAGATGATCGGCGTCGAGCGGCATGTGCTCGATGAAGCGCAGCCGGTAACCGTTGCGCAGCGCCCAGGCGAGCAGGCTGGGACCCTCGTCGAGGTTGCCGTCGCGCACCAGCACCGCGTTGATCTTGACCGGTTCCAGCCCGGCTGCGCGGGCGGCGTCGATTCCGGCCAACACGTCGTCGAGCCGGTCGCGCCGGGTGAGCTGGCGGAACCGCTCGCGGTCGAGGGTGTCGACCGAGATGTTGATGCGATCGAGGCCCGCGGCGGTCAGTGCCTCGGCCTGGCGGGCCAGGGTGACGCCGTTGGTGGTCAGCGCGATCTCGGGACGGGGCTCGAGCGCCGCGAGTCGTTCGACCACCTGCGGCAGCGTCGGGTGCACCAGCGGCTCGCCGCCGGTGAGGCGCACGCTGCGCACGCCGAGGCCGACGAAGATGCGCGCGAGCCGCACGAACTCGTCGTCGGTGAGCCGCTGCGCCTTGGTGAGCCAGTCGAGACCCTCGGCGGGCATGCAGTACGTACAGCGCAGCGAGCAGAGGTCGGTCAGCGAGATCCGCAGATCCGTGGCGACGCGGCCGAACCGGTCGCGCAGCACACCGCGCTCAGCGGGCCCGAGTTTCTCCACCCGAATTACCGTACGCGGCCGATCAACACCTCAGGTGAGCGGACGCGTGGCCCCGAACGGCGCGCCGTACTCCCACAGCGACGCGTAGCGCACGTACGAGCCGCTGTACGGCGCTTCGATGATGCGCCCGCCGCCGACGTACATCGCCACGTGGTGGATGCCGCTGATCGCGCCGTTGAAGCTCCAGAACACCAGATCGCCCGGACGCAGGTTGTACATGCTCGGGTGGTACGACCCGGCCATCACGTACTGCGACGCGGCGTAGTGCGGCATCGACAGGTACGGGCCCCAGCCGTACATCATCAGTCCTGAGCAGTCGTAGCCGTAGACGTGGCAGTCGTTCGGAGCGCCGTTGCTCGGATCGCACACGCCGTAGGTGGGGCCCCAGCTGTTGCCGCCCGCCCACGCGTACGGGGTGCCCAGCGTGCTGCGCACCCGGCGCACCGCCGTCGCGGCCTCGGCGGCGGTCCAGTGACCCGTGCCGTGGGCGATCGGCCAGCCGCCGCCACCGCCGGAGTGATGCCGGGAGTGGCTGTGCCCCTGGCTCCCGCCGCCGTTGCCTTGGTGCGCGTGGCGGGCGCGTTCCCGGGCCTGCTGGCGCGCCTCCTGGCGCGCCTCGCGGCGCGCGGCCTGCCGGGCGGCGATCCTGCGGGCCTTCCTGCGCGCGGCGATGCGGGCGAGGCGAGCCTGTTCCTTCTTGTACGCGATGTAGGCCGCGCGTTCGTGGTTGAGCTGGGCGAGCGTCGACTGTGCACGTGACAGCGCGTCCTGGCTCGAGGCCAGAGTCGCCCGCAGCGAGGCCTCCTCCGCCTGCTGTGACGCGACGGCGTCGTCGGCTGCCTGCTTGGCCCGGCGTGCGGCGGCGGCCTTGGCGGCGATGTTCTGTACCGCCTGCCGCGCCGCCGCGTCGGCGTTGGACTTGACGACCGTCGCGCGCTGCAGGTTGCCGATGGCATCGAGCTTGTTCTCGGCCTGGTAGCGCTGCAGGGAGCTCTCGTCGAGCAGCGCGGTGGGGTTGCTCGCGGTCAGCAGGCTGCCGGTCGTGCCGTCCGTTCCGCCGTCCATGTAGCTGGCCTGCAGGTACTGGACGAAGCGGACGTGCGCCTGCTGGACGCTGCGTTCGGCCTGCTGCACCCGGGCCCGCGCCCGGACCGCGGCAGTCCGCGCGTCCCGCAGTTCGGATACGGCCAGCGCGACCTTCTGCTCGGCGAGCTCGCGCTTGCCCTGCAGTGCGCGCAACTCCGCCTGCGCCTGGGCTATCTTGCCGCCCAGCGCGCCGACCTGAGCTGCGAGCGAGTCCTTGTGCTGCTGGGCCGCGCTGATCTGGCCGTCCGAAGGGTTCGGCGGCGGAGTGCTCGGCAGCCCGTGCGCCGCGGGCGGCGCGGCGAGCAGCAGCCCGGCCGCGGTCGCGACCGTCGCCCCGAGGGCGGCCAGCCGGTGCACGGCGCGGCGAGAGCTGTGAGGTGAACGCAGGGACGGTCGCACGCCGGTGGACGTGCGGCACACCCGTGTCGGCTTGTTGTCAAGCACAGCAACGGCTTCCTTCTGTGGACCCCAGAGGTCTCCCCCGACGAAACAGCAGCCTCAGACTGCCATCTTTGTCACAGAAGTTCCAGACGCAACACGAGAAACATGGGCACCAACGGAAACACTCTGCGGTCCTCGGCGGCCAAGATCGCCGCAAAGCGGGCGATGCGCCTACGTTGGAAGTGCAGGGCGGTCGCGAATCGCGCGATCGAGCCCGGTGGTATCTTGACGTCAAGATAATTGCCGAGACGACAGGAGCGTGCCCCGTGCCGCAGAACAACAGCTTCGGATCGCTTGCCAAGTTGCGCGGCGGCGCCGACGAACTCGACTACTACCGCATCGACGCCGTCGAGGGCTCGCAGCGCCTGCCGTTCAGCCTGCGCGTGCTGCTGGAGAACCTGTTGCGCTGCGAAGACGGCAAGAACGTCACCGCCGAGCAGATCCGCGCGCTCGCCGGCTGGTCACCCGACGCCGAGCCGGACACCGAGATCCAGTTCACGCCGTCCCGGGTCGTCATGCAGGACTTCACGGGCGTGCCCGCAGTGGTCGATCTCGCCACCATGCGAGAGGCCGTCGTGGAACTCGGCGGTGATCCGAACAAGATCAACCCGCTCGCTCCTGCAGAGCTGGTCATCGACCACTCGGTGATCGCCGACCTGTTCGGCACGCCCGACGCATTCCAGCGCAATGTGGAGCTCGAGTACCAGCGCAACAAGGAGCGGTACCAGTTCCTCCGCTGGGGGCAGGGTGCCTTCGACCGCTTCAAGGTCGTCCCCCCGGGCACCGGCATCGTCCACCAGGTCAACATCGAGTACCTGGCCCGCGTGGTCTTCAACCGCGACGGCGTCGCCTACCCGGACACGCTGGTGGGCACCGACTCGCACACCACCATGGTCAACGGCCTCGGCGTCCTGGGCTGGGGTGTGGGTGGCATCGAGGCCGAGGCGGCGATGCTCGGCCAGCCGGTGAGCATGCTCATCCCCCGCGTCGTCGGCTTCAAGCTCAACGGCGAGCTGCCCGACGGCTCCACCGCCACCGACCTCGTCCTCACGATCACCGAGATGCTGCGGCAGCACGGCGTGGTCGGCAAGTTCGTCGAGTTCTACGGCCCCGGCGTGAGCGCCGTCCCGCTGGCCAACCGGGCGACGATCGGCAACATGAGCCCCGAGTACGGCTCCACCTGTGCGATCTTCCCCATCGACGACGAGACGCTGCGCTACCTGCGTTTCACCGGCCGCAAGGACGAGCAGATCCAGCTCGTCGAGACCTACGCCAAGGAGAACGGCCTCTGGCACGAGCCCGACCACGAGCCGGAGTTCTCCGAGACCCTCGAACTCGATCTCTCCACCGTCGAGCCGTCGCTGGCCGGGCCCAAGCGGCCGCAGGACCGCGTCGCGCTGAAGTCCGCCAAGGCCGCGTTCCGCGAGGCGCTGGGCACCTACGTCGAGGGCGACTCGGTGCAGAACGGTGTCGACGAAGCGGTAGCCGAAAGCTTCCCTGCCTCCGACCCGGGCACGCCGAGCGCCACTCCCGCCGAGCCGGTGCACTCCGCGGCCGAGCACGCCGACGGGCGCACCTCGCACCCCATGCCGGTCACCTTCGCCGACGGGGAGAAGGGCGTCGTCGACCACGGCGCGGTCGTCATCGCCGCGATCACGTCGTGCACGAACACCTCGAACCCCTCGGTGATGGTCGGGGCCGCGCTGCTGGCGAAGAAGGCGGTCGAGAAGGGCCTGACCCGCAAGCCTTGGGTCAAGACCTCGCTGGCGCCGGGATCGAAGGTCGTCACCGACTACTACGACCGCGCGGGGCTCACTCCCTACCTGGAGAAGCTCGGCTTCAACCTGGTCGGGTACGGCTGCACGACCTGCATCGGCAACTCCGGCCCCATCATCGAAGAGGTCTCCGAGGCCGTGAACGAGGGCGATCTCGCCGCGGTCGCGGTGCTGTCCGGCAACCGCAACTTCGAGGGACGCATCAATCCCGACGTCAAGATGAACTACCTCGCCTCACCGCCGTTGGTGGTCGCCTACGCTCTCGCGGGCTCGATGGACGTCGACCTGTTCGAGGACCCGCTCGGCCACGACAGCGAGGGCAACCCCGTCCACCTCAACGACATCTGGCCGACGCCGCAGGAGATCCAGGAGACGATCGACCACGCGATCGCCAGCGAGATGTACACCAAGGACTACGCCGACGTGTTCGCCGGCGACGAGCGCTGGCAGAACCTGCACACGCCCGAGGGCGACATCTTCGAGTGGGACGCCGAATCGACCTATGTGCGCAAGCCCCCGTACTTCGAGGGCATGGGCCGCGATCCGGAACCTGTCACCGACATCGAAGGAGCCCGGGTGCTCGCCAAGCTCGGCGACTCGGTGACCACCGACCACATCAGCCCGGCCGGTGCGATCAAGGTCGACTCCCCCGCCGGCAAGTACCTCGCCGAACACGGCGTCGAGCGCAAGGACTTCAACTCCTACGGCTCGCGCCGCGGCAACCACGAGGTCATGATCCGCGGCACCTTCGCCAACATCCGGCTGCGCAACCAGCTCGCTCCGGGTACCGAGGGCGGCTACACCAAGGACTTCACCCGTGACGGTGAAGTCACCACGATCTACGAGGCGTCGGTGAACTACGCCGAGGCGGGCATCCCGCTGGTGATCCTGGCCGGCAAGGAGTACGGCTCGGGCAGCTCGCGCGACTGGGCCGCCAAGGGCACCGGCCTGCTCGGGGTGCGCGCGGTCATCGCCGAGTCCTACGAGCGCATCCACCGGTCGAACCTGCTGGGCATGGGCGTGCTGCCGCTGCAGTTCCCCGACGGCGAGAGCGCCGAGTCGCTCGGCCTGACCGGCGAGGAGACGTTCACCGTCACCGGGATCACCGGCATGAACGAGGGCAGCGTCCCGCGCACGGTGAAGGTGCAGGCCGACGGCAAGGAGTTCGAGGCGCGGGTGCGCATCGACACCCCGGGTGAGGCCGAGTACTACCGCCACGGCGGGATCATGCAGTACGTGCTGCGCTCGCTGCTCTGATCCTGCCGGGCGCCGGCGATCCGTCGACGCCCCGACACTGTTGACCCGGCCCGCACCGCTTCGCGCGGTGCGGGCCGTGTTACGTCCGATTCAGGTTTTGGTCACGACTTGGTTTCACAGCCTGGCCTTTACTGCGATCAAGGGATATGTTCGGGCCCGCAACATTCGGCCCGGGCCGGCGAGACGGCCCCCTCTCGAGTGAAAGGCGCTCCTGCATGCGCAAATCCACCGCCACCCTCGCCGCCCTGGGGGCGGCTGCGGCGCTCGTTCTGAGCGCATGCAGCAGCTCCGGCGGCGGCGGCAGCAACACGACCGCACCGAACACCGGCACCAACTCATCGGGCAACAGCGGGAGCAGCGGCAACGTCACCGCGGCCTGCAAGCTGACGAACCCGCCGACCAGCGGGGCGAAGGCACCGTCGACCGGAAAGACGGTGAAGGTCAGCGGCAACCCGAAGGTGGGCGTGATCCTGCCCGACACCACCTCCTCGACCCGGTACACGCTCTACGACGCCCCACTGCTCACGAAGTACCTGAGCGCCGCCGGTGTCAAGCCGGATGTGCAGAACGCCCAAGGCGACGTGGGCAAGTACAAGCAGATCGCGCAGAGCATGATCGGTGAGGGCGTGAAGGTCCTGATCATGGACTCCATCGACCCGAGCTCGGGCGCCGCCGTCGAGCAGACCGCGCAGAAGGCCGGCGTGAAGGTCATCGACTACGACCGCGTCAACCTGGGCGGCACCGCGCCGTACTACGTCTCGTTCGACAACGAGGACGTCGGCAAGCTGCAGGCGCAGACTCTGGTCGACTGCCTCAACCAGGACCACGTCACCAACCCGAACATCATCATGATGGACGGCGGCACCGACGTCGACAACAACGCAGTGCTCTTCAAGAAGGGCGCGCACGAGATCTTGGACCCGCTGCAGCAGCAGGGCAAGCTCAAGATCGTCGCCGAGCAGGTCGTCAAGGGCTGGGACGTGCAGAACGCCGCGCCGGCGTTCAACCAGGCGCTGACCGCGAGCGGTGGCAACGTGCAGGGCGTGCTCGCCGCCAACGACGACATCGCCAACGCCGTCATCGGCGTGCTGCAGAGCAACGGCGCCGCCGGCAAGGTCGCCGTCACCGGCCAGGACTCCGGCGTCGAGGGTCTGCAGAACATCATCACCGGCAAGCAGAGCATGACGGTGTTCAAGAACGTCACGCTCGAGGCCCAGGCCGCGGCTCAGCTCGCCATCGCGCTGATCGCACACAAGAGCCCGCAGTCGATGGGCATGACGCTCACCAAGTTCAACGACCCGGAGAAGCCGAGCCACAACATCCAGGCCCTGCTGCTTCCCGCGCAGGTCATCACGCAGGCCAACGTCAACGACGTGATCAAGGCGGGCGCGCTGACCGCGAAGGAGATCTGCAAGGGCATCCAGTCCGACTGCACCAAGCTCGGCATCAAGTAACCGTCCGAGTCGCATAACCTCGCAAACGATGGCCGGGCGGCGAAAACCGTCCGGCCATCGTTGCGTCGCAGCCCCCTCGGGCTGCACAGTCTGAGCACAGCCGGCACTGTTTCCTCCCCCCGAAAGACGGTGAAGCGTGAGCGAAGCAATCCTCGAGATCAAGGGTCTGAACAAGAGCTTCGGCCCCGTCCACGTCCTGCACGACGTCGACTTCTACGTCTACCCGGGCGAGGTGACGGCGCTCGTAGGCGACAACGGGGCCGGCAAGTCGACGCTCGTCAAGTGCGTCGCGGGCATCTACCACATCGACAGCGGCGAGATCTGGTTCGAAGGCCGCCGGGTCACCCTGCACGACCCTCGCGACGCCGCGGCGCTGGGCATCGAGTTCGTCTATCAGGACCTTGCTCTGGCCGACAACCTCGACATCACCCAGAACATGTTCCTGGGACGCGAGATCCGCCGCCGGGGGTTTCTCGCCGACGGCGAGATGGAGAAGAAGGCACGCGAGACGCTCGCGGGACTTTCCGTGCGCACCGTGTCATCGGTACGCCAACTCGTGCGGAACCTGTCCGGTGGCCAGCGCCAGACGGTGGCCATCGCCAAGGCCGTTCTGTGGAACAGCAAGGTGGTGTTCCTCGACGAGCCGACCGCCGCGCTGGGTGTGGCACAGACCCGGCAGGTTCTCGACCTCGTCCGTCGGCTCGCCGACCAGGGACTGGGTGTCGTGCTCATCTCCCACAACATGAACGACGTCATGGAGGTCGCCGACCGGGTCTGCGCCCTCTATCTCGGCCGGGTGGCCGCCGAGGTGCGCGCGAAGGACAGCAGTACCACCCAGATCGTCGAGCTGATCACCTCCGGCCGGAGCGGCGACATCGGCCTCGTCACAGCCGACGCGGAAGTGTGAGGAGGCGGGCATGACGGCAAGCGGTCCCGAGATGACCAAGAACACCGAACAGCAGACTCCGCCGCGGGAGCAGGGCGGACGTCCCCCGAAGGCCGGTGATCGGCCCAGCAGCTTCTCACTCGACGTCGAGCGGCGCAGCATCGCCGACGCCGCGCGGCAGTACGTGGGCCGGCTGCGCTCCGGCGAGCCGGGCGCGCTCCCCTCGGTGCTGGGCATAGCAGTTCTGGCGATCATCTTCAGCCAGGTCAGCAGCCGCTTCATCTCGAAGTACAACATCGGCAACATCCCCGGCCAGGGCGCCTACATCGCGCTCATCGCGATGGGCCTGGTGTTCGTGCTGCTGCTGGGCGAGATCGACCTTTCCGGCGGCACGACGGGCGGCATGTGCGCCGGCTTCGCGGCGCAGGCGATCTTCTCCCACGGCCTCAAGGACGGCATCCCGACCGCCCTGTACTGGGTGCTCATCATCGGCATGCTGGCGCTTGCCGCCCTGGGTTTCTACCTCAAGTCGATCAGCGGGCCGATCATCGTGGTGCTCGGCGTCGTCGTGCTGCTCACGAATCTCGACCAGCATGAGGTGTTCGCGCTCTTCTTCGCGATAGCGCTCGGCTGCGCGGTAGGCATCTTCATCGGCTGGCTGGTGGCCTCGGTCGGCATTCCCAGCTTCATCGTGACCCTTGCGCTGTTCCTTGCGTGGCAGGGCGTGTTGCTGTTCGCGTTGCGGTCGCAGTCGAAGAGTGTGAACACCTACGGGCTGTGGAACAACCTCGCGAACGGCAACCTGTCTCCGCTGTGGAGTTGGGTGTTCACGATCGTCGTCGTCGGTGGCTACCTCGTGGTGACGCTCACCAGGTCGTTGCGGGCGCAGGCCAAGGGGCTCACCGCCGACAGCGTGTCGCTCGTGCTGCTGCGCGCCGGCATCGTCGCCGCCATCGGGATCGTGCTGACCATCCTCGCGAACCAGAACCGCAACATTCTCGCGATCGCGACGACCGAGGGCATCCCCTATGCGGCAGCCATCCCAGTGGGGATGATGATCATCGCAACCATTGCGCTGAACCACACGCACTGGGGACGCCATCTGTTCGCGACCGGCGGCAACGCCGAGGCGGCACGACGGGCCGGCATCGACGTGACACACATCAGGGTCACCGCGTTCACCGTCAGTGGCGGGTTCGCCGCGCTCGGCGGTCTGTTCCTGGCGTCCAGTGCCGGCGCCGTCGTGCTCAACCTGGGCGGCGGCAACATCCTGCTGTTCTCGGTTGCCGCGGCCGTCATCGGTGGTACGTCGCTATTCGGCGGACGCGGCCGGCCGCGCGACGCGATCATCGGCGCACTCGTGATCGCGATCATCCCGAACGGGATCGGTCTGAAGCCCAACCTCGGCCCGGAGTACCAGCAGGTCATCACCGGTGCCGTCCTCCTCGTCGCGGCGACCGTCGACGCGCTGTCGCGCCGGCGTGCTCGAACGGACTGAGCGTTCGTCGATGGCGAATCATGCGGCCCCGACCCGTCCAGATGCGATCCGGCGGCACAACCTCGCGGTGATGCTGTCGCACCTGCATCGGGACGGGGCCATGACTCGCGCCCAACTCACGCAGCGTCTCGGGGTCAGCCGGTCGACCGTCGGCGCGCTGGTCGCCGACCTCACCTCGCTCGGCCTGGTGCAGGAAGACGTCCCGTCCGGCGGGGCGGGCGTGGGCCGGCCCTCGCACGTGGTCGCCCCGCGGCCGGACGGGCCGTTCGTCGTGGCCGTGGACGTCGACGTGCAGCACGTGACCATCGCGGCCGTGGGCCTCGGCGGTCACGTGCTGCTGCGTGAGGTGGTCCCCACCGGATCGTCCGCGGGCACGCCGCGGGTCGTGGCGCGGCTCACCGTCGACGCGGTCGAGCGGTTGCGCAACGACGGCTGCACCGGCTCGGTTCTCGCGGGGGTCGGGGTGAGCATCCCGGGGACCGTCGACCGCCGCACCGGGCGCATCGGCGTCGCCCCCAACCTCGGCTGGCACGACGAGGCGTTCGGTTCGCTGCTCGCCGAAATGGTGCCGGCGGGATTGCCGGTCATCGTCGGCAACGACGCCGACCTGGCCGTGCTCGCCGAACACCGCCGCGGCAGCGCCCGCGACTGCGACGACGTCGTCTTCCTCATGGGACGCGTCGGCGTCGGCGCCGGGGTCATCGTGGGCGGCGAGCCCTTGCGCGGCCACGACGGGCACGCCGGCGAGATCGGCCACAACGTCGTCGACGTGTCCGGGCCGCCCTGCCACTGCGGCAAGAACGGCTGCGTCGAGACCTACATCGGCGACGGCGCGCTGCTGCGGCTGGCCGGGCGCACGCTGCCGCCCAGCGACGAGGCTGTCGCCGCACTGTTCGCCGACGCCCGGGCGGGCGACGACGCCGCACTGGCCGCTGTACGCAGGGTCGCCGAGCCACTCGGGCGGGCGATCGCGACGCTGGTCAATACGCTCAACCCGGAGCGGGTGCTGCTCGGCGGATCGCTGTCGCAACTGCTCGATCTCGCCCGGGCGGAGATCGAGAAGTCCCTGGAGCGCTACGCGCTGGAATCCCAGCGCGGGTCGATGGAACTCGTCCAGCCGGCGTTCGGAACGGACTCGGCGCTGCTCGGCGCCGCGGAGGTCGGCTTCGCCGCGCTGCTCGCCGACCCGCTGGCTGCCGCCGCGTTGCCGGCCTGACAACACCCCGGCGTCAGCACCTCGGCATCAGGGCTCCACGCCCGCCGCCTGCCGCTCGAACTGGGTGCGATAGAGCTCGGCGTAGAGCCCGTCAGCCTCGATCAGCTCGGCGTGCCGGCCCTGCTCGACGACCCGGCCTGCCTCGAGCACGACGATCGTGTCGGCGTGCAAGACCGTCGACAGCCGGTGGGCGATGACCAGCGACGTGCGCCCCTCCAGCGCACGGCTCAGCGCCTTCTGCACCGCGGCCTCGCTCTCGCTGTCCAGGTGTGCCGTGGCCTCGTCGAGGATGACGATCTCCGGAGCCTTCAGCAGCAGCCGGGCGATGGCGAGCCGCGCCTTCTCCCCGCCGGAGAGGCGGTAGCCACGGTCGCCGACCACGGTGTCGAGCCCTTCCGGCAGGGACCGGAGGAGCTGGCCGATCTGCGCGGCCTCGATCGCGTCCCAGAGCTGCTGGTCGGTCGCGGTGGGCGCCGCGTACCGCAGGTTCTCCGCGATCGTGTCATGGAACATGTGCGCTTCCTGGCTGACCACCCCGATGCGGTCGTGCAGGGACTGCTGCGTCACGGTGCGCACGTCCCGGCCGCCGACGAGCACGGCTCCCCCGGTGACGTCGTACATGCGCGGCAGCAGCTGGCTGATCGTGGTCTTGCCCGCGCCCGACGGCCCCACCAGCGCGATCATCTGCCCCGGTTCGGCGCGGAACGAGACGCCGTGTAGCACCTCGGTCGAGGGGGCGTTGTCGAGCACCGCCACGTCCTCGAGCGAGGCGAGCGAGACATCGGCAGCGCTGGGGTAGGCGAAGTGCACGTCGGCGAACTCGATGCTGCGCGCGTCGGAGTGCAGCTCGATCGCGTCGGGCGCGTCGGCGACCATCGGCTTGAGGTCGAGCACCTCGAAGACGCGATCGAAACTCACCAGCGCGCTCATCACGTCGACCCGCGCGTTGGACAACGAGGTGAGGGGGCCGTAGAGCCGGCTCAGCAGCAGGGCGAGGGTGACGACGGTGCCGGCCGACATTTCGCCCTTGATCGCGAACCAGCCGCCGAGGCCGTAGACCAGCGCCTGGGCCAGCGCCGCGACGAGGGTCAGCGAGACGAAGAACGCCCGTCCGTACATCGCCGAGGTGACGCCGATGTCGCGGACGCGGGCCGCACGCGACCGGAACGACGCGCCCTCCCGATCCGGCCGGCCGAACAGCTTGACGAGCAACGCGCCGGCGACGTTGAACCGCTCGGTCATCGTCGCGTTCATCGACGCGTTGAGGTTGTACGACTCTCGGGTGATCTCCTGCAGCCGCGCTCCGATGCGCCGCGCCGGGATGACGAACAGCGGCAGCATGACGATGGAGATCAAAGTGATCTGCCACGACAGGGTGAACATCACACCGGCGGTGAGCACCAGGCTGACCACGTTGCTCACCAATCCGGACAGCGTGGACGTGAACGCCTGCTGCGCGCCGAGCACGTCGTTGTTCAGGCGGCTTATCAATGCGCCGGTCTGGGTGCGCGTGAAGAAGGCGAGCGGCATGCGCTGTACGTGGTCGAACACCGCGGTGCGCATGTCGTAGATGAGTCCCTCACCGATGCGCGCGGAGTACCAACGGTTCGCGAAGGTCAGGCCGGCATCGACGACGGCCAGTGCGGCGATGAGGATCGCGATCCGCACGACCACACCCGCGGCCGCGTTGCCGGTGATGTCGTTGATGACGCGCCCGGCGAGGATCGGCGTCACGACCATGATGAGGGCGTCCCCGATAATGAGGACGAGGAAGATCAGCAACTGCCTCTTGTACGGCGCGGCGAACCGGAACACCCGCCGCCACGTGCCTTTGGGCAGGCGGCGGTCGACGACCGTTCCGCGCTTGCGCATCGAGCTCATCGCGCGCATCGCGCTCATGTGGTCGAAAGACATACCGGGCTACCTCCGCAGCGGAAACGCCGTGGCAGGCGCGCGTGTTCCGACTAGTCGTCCAGGCCGGCCATAGCGCGAAGACGGCGGTACTGAGCCTCGCGCTCGGCCTGCTCCTGCTCATGTTGTGAACGCGTCGACGCGGCCGCCAAGAGCGCCTTGGTCTCCGCCGCGGCGTCCTGGTCGACGGCCAGTACTGCATCGGCGGTGCGCTGCGCGGCCGCGTCGAGCTCCGCGCGCGGCACGACGTGCGAGACGAGCCCGATGCGCAGTGCCTCCTCGGCCCCGACACGGCGTCCGGTCAGGCAGATCTCGGTGGCCCGGGAGCATCCGGTCAGCTCCACCAGCCGCTTGGTGCCGCCCAGGTCGGGCACGATGCCGAGTGTCGGTTCGGCCATGCAGAACTGGACGTCGTCGGCGGCGATGCGGATGTCGGCGCCGAGCGCGAGCTGGAAGCCGGCACCCACGGCGTGCCCCTGCACGGCGGCGATGCTCACCAGAGCGGGCCGCGAGCTCCAGTCGAAGGCCTGCTGCCACAGCCCGATGCGCGCGGTCGCTTCCTCTTGCGGCAGGCGGGGCAGCGCGCGCATGCCGTCCGGATCGTCGTTGGTGAACAGTGCCCGGTCGAGCCCGGCCGAGAACGCGCGGCCCTCGGCCCTGAGCAGCATCACCCGGGTCGTGCCCGGCAGGCTGCGCTGCAGCCGGATCAGTTCCAGCCACATCGCCGGTGACTGGCAGTTCAGCTTGTCCGGCCGGTCGAGCACGACCGAGACGCAGGTAGCGGCCTGATCATGCACGTCGACCCGGAAGCCAGCTTCCGGGTCGACGAGGAAGGAGAAGGTTTCGATACGCACAGGCTACTGCGACGCTCCTTCGTCGTCGCGCCTGCGGCCCGCAGGGCTTGGCGGCGCAGTCCTACTTCGAGCGCGCCTTCGCCTTCGAGGCGGACTTCGTCCGGGTGGCGCCGCCGCGTCCGCGCAGAGTCACCCCGGACTCGGTCAGCACGCGGTGCACGAAGCCGTACGAGCGTCCGTGGGACTCCGCGAGTTCCCGGATGCTCTTCCCCTTGTCGTATTGCTTACGCAAATCGGACGCGAGCTTGGTGCGTTCCGCACCGGTGATGCGCGCGCCCTTCTTCAGTGTCGCCATCGGTTTCTCCTTCACTGTGCCGGGCGGCCGGAGCAGCGGCTGACCGGCGTAGCCGCTGCAATCTGCGCCGCCTTGATAGCAGCCGAAAATGCCGCCCGCAAGATCGACTCGACGCAGATCATCCGAGTCGGGAACCGTTTCCCCGCAGGTCCGCCGAAAGTGATCGTTCGCCGGATTTCCACCTGACTATTGCGTGCCAGCGGCTACCTGAAAGATCGTTGTGGAGGCGTGTGTGGGCACCTCACGCGAGCGTCACAAGATCCGCCAGATCTTCGCTCCACTGATCTTCGATCCCGTCCGGCAGGAGGATGACCTTCTCGGGCGCGAGGGCTTCGACGGCACCCTCGTCGTGGGTGACGAGCACGATCGCGCCGGCATAGGTCCGCAGCGCGTCGAGCACCTGGTCGCGGCTCACCGGGTCGAGGTTGTTGGTCGGCTCGTCCAGCAGCAGGACGTTCGCCGAGCTCGTCACCAACATCGCCAGGGCGAGCCGGGTCTTCTCACCGCCGGAGAGCACGCCGGCCGGCTTCTCCACGTCGTCGCCGGTGAACAGGAACGCGCCGAGGATCTTGCGCAACTCGGTGTCGTTGAGGTCGCTGCGGCCGACCGTCGCGGCGGACGTGCGCATGTTCTCGAGGATCGTGCGGTCGTGGTCGAGCGTCTCGTGCTCCTGCGCGTAGTAGCCGAGACGGAGGCCGTGCCCAGGACGCACCGCGCCGGTGTCCGGCGGCTCGAGCCCCGCGAGCAACCTCAGCAAGGTCGTCTTGCCCGCGCCGTTGAGGCCCAGCACGACCACCCGCGCACCGCGGTCGACGGCGAGGTCGACGTCGGTGAACACCTCGAGCGAGCCGTAGGACTTCGACAGCCCTTCGGCGGTGAGCGGGGTGCGCCCGCACTGCGCGGGAGCGGGAAAGCGCAGCCGGGCGACCTTGTCCTGCACGCGCACCTCGGCGAGCCCTGCCGCGAGTGCCGCGGCGCGCCGATCCATCTGGTGGGCGGCGCGCGCCTTGGTCGCCTTCGCGCGCATCTTGTCGGCCTGCGAGCGCAGCGACTCGATCTTGCGCTCGGCGTTCGCGCGCTCCCGGTGGCGACGCTTCTCGTCGGCCTCGCGCTGCTGCAGATAGGTCTTCCAGCCGACGTTGTAGACGTCGACGGCCGCGCGGTTGGCGTCCAGGTACCACACCTTGTTGACCACCGCGTCGAGCAGGTCGACGTCGTGGCTGATGACGACCAGCCCACCGGTGTGCTGGCGCAGGAAGTCGCGCAGCCACACGATGGAGTCGGCGTCGAGGTGGTTCGTCGGCTCGTCGAGCAGCAGTGTGGTCGGCTCGGCACCCGAGTCGGCGAACAGGATTCGCGCGAGCTCGACGCGCCGCCGCTGCCCGCCGGACAGCGTCGCCAGCTGCTGGGCCAGCACCCGTTCGGGCAGGCCGAGGTTGGCGCAGATGCGGGCGGCTTCGCTTTCCGCCGCGTAGCCGCCGAGTGCGGTGAAGCGCTCCTCCATGCCGCCGTAACGGCGCAGCAAGGCCGAGTCGTCCGGCGTTTCGGCGAGTTGTACCTGCGCCTTGGCGATTTCGGCGATGAGCGTGTCGAGGCCGCGGGCGGACAGCACCCGGTCGCGGGCCAGGGTCTCGAGGTCACCGGTGCGCGGGTCCTGCGGGAGGTAGCCGACAGGGCCGGTGCGGTCGATCCGGCCGGTGTGCGGCAATGTCTCGCCGGCGAACACGCGCAGGGTGGTGGTCTTGCCCGCGCCGTTGCGCCCGACCAGGCCGATGCGGTCACCGGGCTGCACCCGCAGGGTCGTCGGCTCGAGCAGGATGCGTGCTCCCGCGCGCAGCTCGAGGTCGGTGGCAGTGATCATCGGGAAGTACGGCTCCAGGGGATGGCAGAGGGCATGGCGGTGGCGGCGCCGTCGCGTTAATCCCGGAGCGAGGTCATGCCTATACGGTACCGGTCCATGAGGTACAACCGGCGCGCACGGCTGAACACGTCCCAGGTGCGCGACGTGCGCGGGGCCCGGATCGGCGGGCGCGGTGCAGCGCTCGGCGGCGGCGGCCTGGGCATCGTCGGCCTGCTCGTCTACCTGCTCGTCGTCTATGTCGGCGGCTCCGGCGGCTCGGCCGCGAGCGTCCTCGGGCAGTTGGCCGAGCCGGGTGGGCCGGCCACGGCCGACAACAGCCAGCTCCGCCAGGAGTGCCGCAACGGCGCGGACGCGAACCAGCACCTGGAATGCGCCGTCGTGGCCGACATCAATTCCATCCAGAACTTCTGGGCCGCCGAGCTCCCCCGGCTCGGCACCCGTTACGTGCCGGTCAAGACCGTCTGGTTCAGCGGCCGGGCGAACACCGGCTGCGGGCCGGCGACCAGCGGCACCGGGCCGTTCTACTGCCCGGCCGACAAGCTCGTCTACATCGACCTGAGCTTCTACAACGAACTGAAGTCCCAGTTCGGCGCCCGCGGCGGGTTGTTCGTCGACGCCTACGTGCTGGCCCACGAGTACGGCCACCACGTGCAGGACCTGCTGGGCACCGAGGCGAAGGTGCGCACCCGGGAAGGGCCGAACTCGGACTCGGTGCGGTTGGAGTTGCAGGCCGACTGCTACGCCGGCGTGTGGGCCAGGCATGCCACGCAGCCGGAGCAGGGCCGTCCCGCGCTGATCACGCAGGTGACCAAGGACGACTTCGCGCGAGCGCTCGACACCGCGGGACGCATCGGTGACGACTACATCCAGACGCATCTCGGCAGCGGCCGTGTCGACCGCTCCCAGTTCACCCACGGCACGTCCGCGCAGCGTGAGAAGTGGCTGACCACCGGCTACCGGACGGGCGACCCCCGCGCCTGCGACACGTTCGGCACCAACCAGCTCGGCTGAGCCGCCGGTCGCCGATCGGCCCGGGCGCGTTGTCGGCGCCTCGTGATTGATTGATCGCGATGGATACCGACACCGCTGTCGCGCCCGGCCGGCTGCGACGCAGCTTCGCCGCGCACACGTCCGGGCTGCCGGCCGGCTTCTGGTGGCTCTGGCTGGGCACCCTGATCAACCGCACCGGCACGTTCATCGAGCCGTTCTTCGTCCTCTACCTCACCGGCCCGCGCCACGTCAGCGCGCAGACCGCGGGGCTCGTGCTCACCGTCTGGGGCGCGGGATCACTGCTGTCGCAGCCGATCGGCGGCGTGCTCACCGACCGGTTCGGCCGCCGCACCACGCTGGGCATCAGCCTGACGGTCACCGCCGGCACGCTGTTCGCGCTGAGCTTCGCCCGCAGCCTCGCGCTCATCGGCGTGCTGGTGCTGCTGCTCGGCGTGGTCGCCGACATGTACCGCCCGGCGTCGTCGGCGGCCGTGGCCGACCTCGTCGCCGAGCCCGACCGTCCCCGCGCCTACGCCCTGCTCTTCTGGGCGATCAACCTGGGGTTCTCGGTCGCGTCGGTCAGCGCGGGCCTGTTGTTGCATCTCGGCTTCGGCGTGCTGTTCGTCCTCGACGCCGCCACGACACTCGCCTTCGGGCTGCTCGCGCTGCACTTCGTCCCGGAGACGCGCGTCGCCCGCGGCGCGGAACGGCCTGCCCGGATGCTCGACCCCCTGCTGCTGTTCCGCGCCGACAGGATGCTGCTCGGCGCGACACTGATCGTGCTCGTGTACGCGATCCTCTACGCGCAGGTGGGTGTCGCCCTTCCCCTGGCGATCCGGCACGCCGGGCTGTCCTCCTCGGTCTACGGCTATGTGGTGGCGATCAACGGCGTGCTGATCGTCATCGGCCAACCCTTGACGTTGCGGCTGCTCGACCGGCTGCCCCGCCGGATCACGCTGCCGGGCGGGATGGCGCTGGTCGGCATCGGTCTCGCCGCCACCGGGCTGTGCACCCGGCCGTGGCAGTTCGCAGTGACGGTCGCCGTGTGGACGATCGGCGAGATCGGCACCGCCGGCGCCTTCCAGGCGCTGATCGCCTCGTTGGCGCCGGCGCACATGCGCGGGCGGTACGCGGGCTCGTTGGGGCTCGCGTGGGGCGCGTCCGGGCTGCTGGCGCCGTCGCTCGGCGCCTCCGGCTTCGCTGCGTCGCCTGGCGCACTCTGGCTCGGTTGCCTCGCCGTCGGCCTGCTGGCCGCGGCGGGGCAGGTCAAGCTGTTGAGCGCGCTCGATCGCCGCCGCGCGTCGGTGCCACTCGCCGTGTGACGCGCCCCGCCTACGGGGTGGGTGTGCCGTGTACCCGCGCGGCGTGCTTTGCGTAGGCGCGGCGTCCCATCTTCAGCACCAAGCCGCGCACCGGCGTCGGCACGCCGCAGAGCATGTCCCGAAGCACCTGCGGGTCGCCGTCGTAGGCGAGCATGCCGAGCGTGCGCGGGCCGTCCTTGAGCGACGTGCCGCGCTGTGCGGCCTTGCCGATCGCGGCCCACTCCTTGTGCGTGATGCAGGACTCCACCAGCGGCATGACGTGCTGCTCCTCGGCGTCCAGATGCTCGACGAGCGCGTCATGCAGGCGGGCGTAGACGCCGGCGAGCTCCGCGGCACGCGAGCCGTCGGCGTCCTGGCGCCACGCGTCGCGCAGGTCGACCGTCTGCGCCAGGAGGGCGGCAACGGTGTGGTGCTGGGCTTCCATCAGCTCGACCATCGGCGCGATCTCGGCGGGCACCCGCTCGAGCAGCTTCGGCCAGAGCAGGTCGTCCTCGACCGTGTGGTGATGGTGCAGGAAGCGGTCCAGCAGGTCGAGGTGCGTGGCGACGAGGTTGGCCCGCAACCGGTCACCGTGCTCGACGGAGCGGATCAGGTCCGGCGCGAGACGCAGCTCGCGGCGGAAGGCGGAGTGGATCGTCCGCATCTCCGCACCGGCGCCGACGGCGGTCTTGGTCGTGGGCGCGGGGACTGTGGCAGTGCTCATGGTGGTGGTTCCTTCCGGGCTGTGGTTGGGCCTGTCGGAAGGTCGGAGCACTCATGGCGTCGGTGCGATACGCGCGCGGCCCGGAGGCGGGCACGGTTGGCGCAACTGTGGGACGAAGCGTTTGTGTGGCCGGCGACGACCGCCGGATCGATCAGGAGGAACTGGCGCGTCCCGGTACGAACCCGGTCAGACGTTGAAGCCGAGGGCGCGCAGCTGCTCGCGGCCGTCGTCGGTGATCTTGTCCGGACCCCACGGCGGCATCCACACCCAGTTGATCTTCACCTCGTCGGCGACCGGCTGCGGGCCTCCGGTGAGCGCGGAGTGCGCCTGGTCCTCGATGACGTCGGTGAGCGGGCAGGCCGCGGACGTCAGCGTCATGTCGAGCGTGACGACGACGCCGGAGTCGCCCTGCTCGATGTTGACGTCGTACACCAGGCCCAGGTCGACGACGTTGATGCCGAGCTCCGGGTCGACGACGTCGCGCATCGCCTCGTCGACGGTGTCGCGGTCGGGAACGGTGGTCGTCATTCGCTTGTCTCCCCTGCGGTGTCGGCGGTCGGCGTGTTCAGTTCGGAATCGGTACCGACAACGGAGTCGACGGTCGCGGCAGTGCCCGCGTCGGCCCAGCCCGCCTCGGCGACGGCGCTCTTCATCGCCATCCAGCCCAGCAGCGCGCACTTGACGCGCGCCGGGTACTTCGAGACGCCCTCGAAGGCGACGGCGTCCTCCAGCTGGTCCTCGTCGCTCTCGGTGAGCTCGGCGCCGCCCTGCGACTGCATGAGTTCCAGGAACCGCTCCTGCAGCTCCAGGGCGCGCTGGACCGGCTTGCCCGACACGAGCTCGCTCATCACGGAGGTGGACGCCTGGCTGATGGAGCAGCCCTCGCCCTCCCAGCCGAGTTCGGCGATCTCGCCGTCGGCGATCTTGACGCGCAGGGTCACCTCGTCGCCGCAGGTCGGGTTCACGTGGTGCACCTCGGCGTCGAAGTCTTCCGGCAGCCCGCGGTGCTGCGGGTTCTTGTAGTGGTCGAGGATGATCTGCTGGTACATCGAGTCCATCGACATGGTCATCGTCGGCCGCACCTCCCTCGGCTCGGGCGGGTCATCCGAACAGCTCCTTCACCTTGCCTACCCCGGCGACAAGGGCGTCGATGTCGTCAGTGCTGGTGTAGATGCCGAACGACGCGCGGGTCGTGGCCGGGATGCCGTAGCGGACGCACACCGGCCGCGCGCAATGGTGCCCGGCGCGCACGGCGATGCCCTGCTCGTCGAGCAGTTGCGCGACGTCGTGCGGATGCACGCCGGCCAGGGTGAACGCGATGGTCGCGCCCCGCGACACGGGCTCGGACGGGCCGACGATCCGCAGCCCCTCGACGGTGCGAAGCCGCTCGAGTGCGTAGGACACCAGTTGGTGCTCGTGGGCGGCGATGTCGTTCATGCCGATCGCCGTCACGTAGTCGACAGCGGCGCCGAGCCCGACCGCCTCGGCGATCATCGGCGTGCCGGCCTCGAAACGGTGCGGCGGCGCGGCGTAGGTGGTGCCGCTCATGTCGACCGTCTCGATCATCTCGCCGCCGCCGAGGAACGGCGGCATCTCGGCGAGCAGCTCGTAGCGGCCCCACAGGACCCCGACGCCGCTCGGGCCGTACAGCTTGTGCCCGGTGAAGGCGAGGAAGTCGACACCGAGCTCCTGCACGTCGACGGGCAGGTGCGGCACCGACTGCGAGGCGTCGAGCACGGTCAGCGCGCCGACCTGTTTCGCGCGGGCAACCAGGCGCGACACCGGGTTGATCGTGCCGAGCGCGTTGGACTGGTGGACGAAGGCCACCACCTTGGCCCGCTCGGTGATCGTCTCCTCGATGAGCGAGTCGATCAGCCGTCCGTCATCGTCGATCGGGATCCACTTGAACGTCGCGCCGGTGCGCTGGGCCAGCAGCTGCCAGGGCACGAGATTGCTGTGGTGCTCCATCTCGGTCACCACGATCTCGTCGCCCGGCCCGATGCGAAACCGGTCGGCGCCCGGGAACGTGGTGGCGTTCGACAGCGAGTAGGCCACCAGGTTCAACGCCTCGGACGAGTTCTTGGTGAACACGATCCCGTTGCGGTCCGGGGCGTTGAGGAAGGCCGCAACCTTGTCGCGCGCGCCCTCGAACGCGGTGGTCGCCTCGGAACCGAGCGTGTGCACCGCACGCGCCACGTTCGAGTAGTGCTGCGCGTAGAACTCGGTCATGGTGTCGAGCACGACCTGTGGCTTCTGCGCGCTGTTGGCGCTGTCGAGGTAAACCAGCGGCGCCCCGTGCACCGTCCGCGACAGGATCGGGAAATCCTTGCGGATCGTCTCGACGTCCAGAGTCATTTAGGCGCTGGCCGTCTCGTTGACGCCGAAGCGCGCGTAGCCCTCCGACTCCAGCCGCTCGGCAAGCTCGGCACCACCGGATTCGGCGATGCGGCCGTCGAAGAACACGTGCACGAAGTCCGGCGTGATGTAGTTCAGGATCCGCGTGTAGTGCGTGATCAGCAGGGTGCCGATGCCGGTCTCGCGCACCCGGTTGACGCCCTCGCTGACGACGCGCAGCGCGTCGACGTCCAGCCCCGAGTCGGTCTCGTCGAGGATCGCGATCTTCGGCTTGAGCAACTCGAGCTGCAGGATCTCGTGGCGCTTCTTCTCGCCGCCGGAGAACCCTTCGTTGACGCTGCGGTCGGCGAAGGACTTGTCCATGCCCAGCTCGGTCATCGCGGAGTTGACCTCCTTGACCCAGGTGCGCAGCTTCGGCGCCTCACCGCGGACCGCCGTCGCGGCGGTGCGCAGGAAGTTCGACACCGACACCCCCGGCACCTCGACGGGGTACTGCATCGCGAGGAACAGCCCGGCACGGGCGCGCTCGTCGACGGTCATCGCGAGGACGTCAGCACCGTCGAGGGTCACGCTGCCGCCGGTGACGGTGTACTTCGGGTGCCCGGCGATCGAGTAGGCGAGCGTCGACTTGCCCGAACCGTTCGGGCCCATGATGGCGTGCGTCTGGCCCGAGGAGATCGTGAGGTCGACGCCCTTGAGGATCTCCTTCGCGTCATCGCCGTCGCCGACGCTGACGTGCAGATCGCGGATCTCGAGCGTGCTCATTCAGTCGTTCTCCAACTCAGGTGTGAAACCGAGGCGGGCCTCGATGGTGGTCATGATCTGGCGGGCGAGTTCCGGGACCCCGATGCGCTCGACGACGTCGGCGAAGAACGCCCGGACGACCATGCGTCGCGCGTCCTCCTCGGGGATCCCGCGGGACTGCAGGTAGAACAGCTGCAGGTCGTCGAATCGTCCCGTGGTGCTGGCGTGCCCGGCGCCGGCGATCTGGCCGGTCTCGATCTCGAGGTTGGGCACGGAATCGGCCCGGGCGCCGTCGGACAGCAGCAGGTTGCGGTTCATCTCGTAGGTCTGCGTGCCCAGGGCGCTCGGCCGGATGCGGACGTCGCCGATCCACACGGTGCGCGCGGACTCGCCGAGCAGCGCGTTCTTGTACAGCACGTTCGACGTGCAGTTGGGCTGCCCGTGGTCGATGAACAGCCGGCTCTCGAAGTGCTGGCCGTCACCGGCGAAGCTCACCCCGAGCGCCTCGGCGCTACCCCCGGGGCCGGCGAAGCGGACGGTCGGCACGACGCGCACGACCGAGCCGCCGAGCGTGACGTTCACGTGCCGGTAGCTCGCGTCCCGCCCGACCAGCGCGGCGTAGGCGGCGAGGTGGATCGAGCCTTCGTCCCACGAGTTGACCGTGATGACGTCGAGCTTCGCACCGTCGCCGACGACGAACTCGACGTTGGCCGCGACCTCGAGTTGGCCCTGGTGGTCGAACACGATGGTCGCCTTCGCGTTCGCGCCGACCTCGACGACGTGGTGGGAGTAGGTGCGCCCGCCCAGGCCCTTGCGGGTGAGCACGATGGGCGACTCCAGCTCGGCGCCGGCGTCGACCGTGATGTGCAGGCCGCGTGTCGCATGCTGCATGGCCAGCGCGCTGACGCGGTCGGCCGGCGTCAGCACCGTGCCGAAGGCCTTCAGCGAGGACGGTTCGACCACCTCGACGTGCGCGCCGGGCGGCACGGACTCGTCCCCCTCGATCGACCCGTCGGCCTCGATCGGTTCGAAGAACCGCGAGATCCGGCGCAGCGGCGTGAACCGCCAGTCCTCCTGCGAGGTGCTGGGGATCGGGAAGTCGTCGGGGTTGCGCGAGGCGAAGCGCTCGGCCGGCGACCCGGTGGGCCTGCCGAGCGCTACCTCGCGTTCTGAAGTGGCTGTCATCCCTGTCTTTCGTCGTGTCGGTCTGGTTGGGCGGGCGAGTGCGTTACCCGACCGCACCCTCCATCTGCAGTTCGATCAGGCGGTTGAGCTCGAGCGCGTACTCCATGGGCAGCTCGCGGGCGATCGGCTCGACGAACCCGCGCACCACCATCGCCATGGCCTCGTCCTCGGACAGGCCGCGGCTCATCAGGTAGAACAGCTGGTCCTCGCTCACCTTCGACACCGTCGCCTCGTGGCCCATCGCGACGTCGTCCTCGCGGACGTCGACGTAGGGGTAGGTGTCCGAACGGCTGATCTCGTCGACGAGCAGCGCGTCGCACTTCACCGTGGACGCGCTGTGGTGCGCGCCCTTGTTCACCTGGACCAAGCCCCGGTATGACGTGCGGCCGCCGCCACGCGCCACCGACTTCGAGATGATCGTCGAGCTGGTGTGCGGCGCGAGGTGCAGCATCTTGGCGCCGGCGTCCTGGTGCTGGCCCTCGCCGGCGAAGGCGATCGAGAGCACCTCGCCCTTGGCGTGCTCGCCGGTCAGCCACACCGCCGGGTACTTCATGGTGACCTTGGAGCCGATGTTGCCGTCGATCCACTCCATGGTCGCGCCCTCTTCGGCCTTGGCGCGCTTGGTGACAAGGTTGTAGACGTTGTTCGACCAGTTCTGGATCGTCGTGTAGCGGCAACGCCCGCCCTTCTTCACCACGATCTCGACCACGGCCGAGTGCAGCGAGTCGGAGCTGTAGATCGGCGCGGTGCAGCCCTCGACGTAGTGCACGTAGGCGCCCTCGTCGACGATGATCAGCGTGCGCTCGAACTGACCCATGTTCTCGGTGTTGATCCGGAAGTAGGCCTGCAACGGGATCTCGACGTGCACGCCCTTCGGCACGTAGATGAACGAGCCGCCCGACCACACCGCGGTGTTGAGGGACGCGAACTTGTTGTCACCCGACGGGATGACCGAACCGAAGTACTCCTCGAAGATCTCCGGATGCTCCTTGAGCCCGGTGTCGGTGTCGAGGAAGATCACGCCCTGACGCTCGAGCTCTTCGTTGATCTTGTGGTAGACGACCTCGGACTCGTACTGCGCCGCGACGCCTGCGATCAGTCGCTGCTTCTCGGCCTCCGGGATGCCCAGCTTGTTGTAGGTGTTCTTGATGTCGACGGGCAGGTCGTCCCAGGTGGCCGCCTGCTTCTCGGTCGACCGGACGAAGTACTTGATGTTGTCGAAGTCGATGCCCGACAGATCCGAGCCCCAACTGGGCATCGGCTTCTTCTCGAAGATCGACAGCGCCCGCAGCCGCCGCTGGAGCATCCATTCGGGCTCGTTCTTCTTCGCCGAGATGTCGCGGACGACAGCCTCGGACAGGCCGCGCTGTGCGCTCGCGCCCGCGACGTCGGTGTCGGCCCAGCCGTAGCCGTAGCGGGACAGGGCGTCGATCTGCTCGTCCTGGGTGAGCGGGACGGTCGGCAGCGAGCGCTCCGGTGCGGTGGTCATGTATCGGTCCTCCCGGATCGGGTGGCGGGCAGTGTTACGTCGAGGGTCTCGGACGGCTGGTCGCGTCTTCGCCCCTCGGGCAGAGGGATGTGCGTCGTGCACACGCCGTCGCCGTGCGCGATCGTGGCAAGGCGCTGGACGTAGGTACCCAGAACCTGCTCGAGCGCACGGGTCTCGGCTTCGCACAATTCGGGAAATTCGGCCGCGACGTGCGCGACCGGGCAGTGGTGCTGGCAGATCTGGACGCCGGCGACCCCGCGGACGTTGTCGACGGTCTCAGTTGTCGAGGCGTAGCCGTGCTCGGACAACCCCTCGGCGACCGCGGCGGCGCGCACGGGAACGGGCGCCGAGTGGTCGACGTCGGCGGCAAGGCGCGCGGCCAGGCCGTCTGCACGATGCTCGGCGAACGCGGTGACCGCGGCCTCCCCGCCGGTGTCGCGCAGGTAGCGCAGCGCGGTGCTGGCCAGATCGTCGTAGGCATGCGGAAATGCGGCGCGGCCGGCGTCGGTCAGCGCGTACCGGCGCGCCGGGCGACCCCGTCCCCGGTGCGCACTGGGCCGCGGGTCGCGTTCGACCAGCACGCCCTCGGCCACCAGGGCGTCGAGGTGACGGCGGATCGCCGCGGCCGACAGCCCGAGCCGCTCGGCCAGGGCCGCCGCGCTCTGCGGGCCGCGCTCGAGGACCGTGCGCGCCACCGCATCGCGGGTGCGGTCTGCCGTCCGGTCGTACGCGCCCTGGGGCGCCACGGTTCCGGCCGGGAATTTCACAACACCAGTATGACGTATTTCGAATCCGGCCGCAGGTCCACCCCCCGCAAGAGGCTCCGGCCCCGTCGCGCCGAGGCGCCCGCCACGTCTTGGGAAAAGGCGCCGGCGGTTAGCCAGAATTGCTTTGCAAAAAAGTCTTGCAAAGCTTCTTTGCAAGCGCCAGAGTCTGGTCCATGGACTCGGACCGACCGGGCTTTCCGGCACCTTCGGAGGACGTCGAGCTCGACGCCGAGATGCTGGCGACGCTCTCCCATCCGTTGCGGCTGCGCATGCTCGGCCGGCTTCGCATCCACGGCCCGGCCACGGCCACCCAGCTGGCCCGCGAACTCGGTGAATCGTCCGGCGCGACCAGCTACCACCTGCGCCAGCTGCAGGCCGCGGGCCTGGTCGAGGAGGATCCCGAGCGGGGCACCCGGCGGGAGCGGTGGTGGCGCTCGGTGCACCGGCGCAGCTGGGTGCACGTGGGCGGGGACGACGAGAGCCGGGCGGTCGGCGGGGCGTACCTGCGCGCCATCGCCCGGGCCTACAGCGAGCGGATCCTGCGCTATGCCGACTCCATCGAGACTGCCGAAGAGGACTACGGCAAGGAATGGGCCGACGCGAGCACGATCAGTGACTGGAAACTCGAGCTGACCGCCGAACAGGCCACCGAGCTGGAGGGCGAGATCCGCGAGGTCATCGAACGCTTCGACCGGTCGAGCCGCGGCGTCGGCGCGCGGACCGTCGTGGCGCAGTTCCAGTTGCTCCCCCTCCGCTATCCCGAGTTATGAGCCCCGTCCAGCGTGAACGGCGCGGCCTGGTAGGGCTGCTGGCTGCGGTCGGGACGTCGATCCTCGGCACGCGTATGAGCTTCCTCGCGCTGCCGTGGTTCGTGCTCGCAACCACCGGCAGTCCCACCGCCGTCGGTCTGGTGACGGCCGCCGAGACGACGCCCTACGTCCTCGCGCAAGCGCTCGGCGGGCCGTTCGTCGACAGATGCGGCGCCTGGCGGATTTCCATCGGCACCGATGCCGCGGCGGCCGTCCTGCTGGGCGCGATCCCGCTGCTGCACCTGTTCGCCGCGCTGCCGCTCGGCGTCCTCGCGGTTCTCGTCGCTGCCGTGGGAACGCTGCGCGGCAGCGGAGACTCCGCCCGCGAGGTGATCGTGCCCGGGCTCGCGGACCGCGCGCAGCTGCCGATGGAACGCGCCGCCGGCCTCTACGACAGCGTCAACCGCGGTGCTGCGTTGGTGGGCGCGCCGCTGGCCGGAGCGCTGATCGGGCTGACGTCGGCAGTGAACGTGCTGGCGGTCGACGCGGCGACCTTCGTCGTGTCGGCAGTCGCGGTGCTCGCGTTCGTTCCCCGCGCCGCCGAGCCGCGCCCGGCCCCCGCCCCCGAGCCTTCGAGCTCCACGCCCTCCTATCTCGGCTCGCTGCGCGAGGGCTTTGCGCATCTCCGCGGCGACCGGTTGCTGCTGGGCATCGCGGCGATGGTGCTCGTGACCAACCTCCTGGATCAGGCCGGTGGCGCCGTCCTGATGCCGGTGTGGGCACGGGACGTGGCGCACAGCCCGCTGGCGCTCGGCCTGATCGGCGGGGTGTTCAGCGCCGGAGCGGTGCTCGGCAACCTGGCGATGACGTGGGTGGGCCCGCGGGTACCGCGCAGGCTCACCTACGGCATCAGCTTCCTGGTCGGGGGCGGGCCACGCTTCCTCGCCCTGGCGCTCGCGAGCACGGTGTCGCCGGTGCTGGTGGTGGTCCTGGTCGCCGGCCTCTGCTGCGGCGGCATCAATCCCGTCCTGGGCGCGGTCGAGTACGAGCGGGTGCCGCGGCATCTGCAGGCTCGCGTCCTCGGCGCTCTCGGGGCGCTGACCTGGGCGGGCATCCCGATCGGCGGGCTCGCCGGTGGGGCGCTCACCGACGCGTTCGGGATCCGCACCGCGCTGGCGGTGACCGGAGCGGTCTACCTGGTGACGACGCTCGCGCCCTTCACCTTCCCCGCCTGGCGAGGCATGGACCGGGAAGACGGTCGCCCGCAGGAGGTCGCGGCGGCCACCGGGGCCGCGCCGCCCGCGCGATAGGTTCTCCCGGTGCTGTACCGGACGCTGGAGCTCACCCTGGCCCCCGCCCTGCGCGCCGTGTACCACCCCGTCGTGACCGGCCTCGAGAACATGCCCCGCACCGGGCCGGTGATCGTCGCCGCCAACCACGTCTCGTTCGCCGACGAGTTCTTCACCCCGCTGGCCGCCCGTAGGCAGATCGTGTACTTCGCCAAGGCCGAGTACTTCACCTCACCCGGGCTGCGCGGCAAGGCGATGGCGGCCTTCTTCCAGGGCATGGGTCACGTGCCGGTGCAGCGGGCCGATCCGCGCTCGGCGGCATCGGTCATCGACATCGGCGTGGGCGTGCTCGCGCAGGGACGGGCGCTCGGCATCTATCCCGAAGGCACCCGCTCCCCAGACGGCCGGATGCACAAGTTCCGCACCGGCGTGGCCCGGGTGGCTCTGCGCAGCGGCGCGCCGGTCGTCCCGGTGGGCCTGGTGGGCACGCGCGAGGTGCAGCCACCCGGCTCGCGCATGTGGCACCGGGGCGACGTCGAGGTGCATTTCGGCGCGCCCCTGCACTTCGGAGACCGGGCCGCCGAGGAGCGCAGCGCCAAGGTTTTGCGTGAGGTGACCGAGACGGTTCGCGCGGCGGTGCAGGCGCTGTCCGGGCAGGAGTACGTGGACGCCTTTGCGGGGTCCGCCGGCGTCGCCTGAGCGACAGGTCACGGGGCGAACGCCCGGCCCGGGACGGGCACCGTCCGTACCTAGACTGGGTGCCGTGCCCGAGCTCGCGCCTGCTCTCGAGATCGCCGATCTCGTCAAGGCGTACGGGGCACGCCGTGCGGTGGACGGCATTTCGTTGGCGGCGCCACGCGGCGCAGTGTTCGCGCTGCTCGGCCCGAACGGCGCCGGCAAGACCACCACGATCGAGATCTGCGAGGGCTTCCGGCAGGCCGACAGCGGCTCGGTCCGGGTGCTCGGCCTCGATCCGCAGCGGGACGCCGCGGCCCTGCGGCCCCGGGTCGGCGTCATGCTCCAGGACGGCGTCGGCGGCTACACGGCGGCAACGGCGCGAGAGATGCTGCACCTGTTCGCCTCCTACGCCGCACATCCTCAGGATCCCGAGGCGCTGCTCGAGGTCGTCGGTCTTGCCGACATCGCAGGCACACCGGTCAAGCGGCTCTCCGGCGGGCAGCAGCAACGGCTCTCGCTGGCCCTCGCACTCGTCGCTCGGCCCGAACTCGTCTTCCTCGACGAGCCCACGGCGGGCATGGACCCGCAGTCCCGGCGCGCCACGTGGGAGCTGGTCCGTGAGCTGCGCGCGGACGGGGTCACCGTCGTGCTCACCACCCACTTCCTCGACGAGGCCGAGCAACTCGCCGACCACATCGTCGTCATCGACGCCGGGCGCGTCGTGGCGCACGGCAGTCCCGCCGAGCTGACGCGCTCCGGCGCCGAGGGGCAGATCCGCTTCCGGACCGTCGCCGGCCTGCGGCTGGAGTCACTGCTGGACGTCCTGCCTGCAGGGACGCAGGCCAGCGAGATCGCTCCGGGCAACTACCTGATCGTCGGGAACGTCACCCCGCAGCTCGTCGCCGCCCTCACCGCCTGGTGCGCCTCACAGCACGTGCTGACCGAGGACCTCTCCATCGAGAAGCGCAGCCTCGAGGACGTCTTCCTCGAACTGACCGGACGGGAGCTGCGGGCATGACGAGCGCACGAACGCTGTCCTTCACCCCGGCGCCGGGGTCCGCGCCGCGCTCGCGGATGCTGGGCGCGCAGACGGCGATGGAGTTCAAGCTGCTGCTGCGCAACGGCGAGCAGGTCGGGCTCACCTTGCTCATCCCGCTGCTGCTGCTGTTCTTCTTCAACCTGCCGCTGCTGTACTCGCTCGGCGCGGGGCCCCGTATCAACTACGTCGTGCCGAGCATCATCGCGCTCGCGGTGATGTCGGCAGCGTTCACCGGGCTGGCCATCGGCACCGGCTTCGAACGCAAGTACGCGGTGTTGAAGCGGCTCGGCGCCACCGCCCTGCCGCGGTCGGTGCTGATGCTCGGCAAGACGTGCTCGGTGCTGCTGCTCGAGCTGCTGCAGGTCCTGCTCATCTGCGCCCTGGGCCTGGCCCTGGCGTGGCAACCGAAGGGTGACCCCGCCCTGGTGGTGCTCTACGTCGCACTGGGCACCGCCGCGTTCGGCGGCCTGGGACTGCTGGTGGCCGGCACGCTGCGCGCCGAGGTGACCCTGGCCGCGGCCAACCTCATCTGGCTGGTGCTGCTGTTCGCCGGCGGCATCGCCATCCCGCTGGGCAAGTTCGGGTCCACCGCGAACGCCGTCCTGCAGTACCTGCCTTCGGCGGCACTGTCGCACGGCTTGCACGTCGTCATGCAGCAGGGCGGTGGCCTGTCGGTCCACGACACCGTCACACTGATCGTATGGGCCCTGCTCGCGCTGCCCGCCGCGGCTCGGTGGTTCCGATGGGAATGACGACCGCGCCCGGCGTCGCCGCCACGCCCGCGCCGCGGCAGCGCAGCGTCCGCTGGCTGCCGAAGTGGCTGCAGACCGCGGCGGCGCTGCGCCGACTCGCGTTGGCCTCCGTCGTGGCGAACGTGGTCATCGTGGTCACCGGCGGGGCGGTACGGCTGACCGACTCGGGGCTGGGGTGCCCGACGTGGCCATCGTGCACGGCCAAGTCACTGACCCCGACGAAGCAGTACGCGATCCACGGCATCATCGAATTCACCAACCGGCAGATCACCTTCGTACTCGTCGCGGTCGCCCTCGCCACGTGGGTCGTGGCCATGGTGCGGCGCCGGGAACGCAGGCTCGCCACACTCGCCGCGCTGGGCATTCCGGCACAGGCGGTGCTCGGCGGGCTGACCGTGCTCACCCACCTCAATCCGTGGCTGGTCGCGGCGCACTTCCTGCTTTCGGCCGCGATCATCGCCGCCACCTTCGTGCTCTGGTGGCGGCTGCGGGTCGACGATCCCGCGGTCGCGTCGCCGGCCACCTCGCAGGCGGCACCGGCGGTGCGAATCCTCGCCCAGCTGACGACGCTGGTCTCCGCCGCGACGCTCGTCATCGGCACGGTGGTCACCGGCAGCGGCCCGCATGCCGGCGACAAGGCCGCCGACGGGACGGTCCACCGCACCGGCCTCAACGTGGCGTCGATGGCACAACTGCATGCCGATGTCGTCATGATTCTGATCGGGCTCACGGTCGGGCTCGTGGTGCTCGTGCGCGCCGTGCGGGTGGATCCCACGATCCGGCGCGCTGCCGACGTGCTGCTCGGCATCGAGCTGGCGCAGGGCGTGATCGGCTACACGCAGTACTTCCTGCACGTGCCGCCACTGCTCGTCGGCGT
This sequence comes from Jatrophihabitans sp., assembly GCA_035695205.1. Taxonomy (GTDB): domain Bacteria; phylum Actinomycetota; class Actinomycetes; order Mycobacteriales; family Jatrophihabitantaceae; genus Jatrophihabitans. The sequence goes on from DASSEP010000035.1 coordinate 55,839, forward strand.
GCACATGCTCGGCGCGTGCCTCGTGTGGCTCGCCGCCCTCAACGTGGTGCTGCGGTCCGGTGGCAGCCCGGCGCCGGCGAGCACCCTCGCAGCCGGCTAGGTTCGGCAGGCGGTGAGGCATCGGTGGCGCCGATGCCGGCGGCAGTCGTTCCATCCGGTGCCGGAACGGGTATCACCTGAGCCATGACGACCCAAACCCGGTCAACCTCGCGTCGTGGCCTTTCTCGGCTGATCACCTTCCTGCTGGTCATCTGGCTGATCATCGGCGCACTCGCAGCCCTGCAGCGCGGCTACTACAGTTCCGCGAAGACCAACTGCGCCTCGGCCGCCACCATCGCGGTCACGATCCTCGCCGGCCCGCTCAACTACGCCGGCGTGAATCCGAAGGTGGCCGAGTGCCACGTTCCGCAGCCCAGCAAGTAGCCGCGGCGATCAGCCGATCACCTGGCTGATCGTGTAGATCACCAGCCCGGCCAGGGCGCCCACGACGGTGCCGTTGATGCGGATGAACTGCAGGTCGCGGCCGACCTGAAGCTCCAGCCTGCGGCTGGTCTCCTCGGTGTCCCAGCGCTCCACGGTCGTCGAGATGACGTCGGTGAGGTCGTCCGCGTAGTGCGTGACGATGTGACCGGTCAGCCGCTGCAACGCCTCCTCGACCTTGCCCGCCACCACGGGGTCGTCGCGCAGCACCTCGCCGGTCCGGGCCGTCAGCGACTCGACGGAGCGGCGCAGATCCGAGTCCGGGTCGTCGGACTTCTCGAGCAGGAACTGCTTCATCGAGTCCCACAGATTGCTCAGGTACTCGTGCACGCTCGGATGTTCGAGTATCTGGTCACGCGCCCGCTCGACCTTGGCGATCTGCTCCGGGTCCTCGCGCAGGCGGCGGGCGAGGTCGCGCAACTGGGCGTCGTAGCCCTGGCGCAGGCCGTGCCCGTCGTCGTCGATCACATCGCCGAGGAACGACTGCAGCAGGGTGAACCCCTTGTTGAAGACGCGGTCGTCGACCCACTCGGGCACCCACTCCGGCGACTCCTGACCCACCCGTCGGCGGAACTCCGCGCGGTTGTTGTCCAGGAACTTGCGAGTGCCCTTGAGCACGGTGGTCAGCGCCGCCTGGTGCTGCCCGGCGTCCACGACCGCGTCGAGGATCCGGGCGAGCAGACGGGCGATGTCCAGCTCCCGCAGCCGCTTGTCGGCGAACGCGGCCACCGAGGTCCGCAGCTCGTCGTCGCGCATCACCGCGGCCAGGCCGGTGATGGCACTGCTGAGCTCCTCGGCGACCCGCCGGGCATGCGCCGGCTCGGCGAGCCACTCCCCTATCCGCCGCGGGACCTGTGCCGCAGCCACCCGCTCCGCCACGATCTCCGAGGTCAGGAAGTACTGCCGGACGAAGCCCGCCAGGCCCTCGCCGATGGCGTCCTTCTTGTTCGGGATGATCGCCGTGTGCGGGATCGGGAGCCGCAATGGATGCCGGAAGAGTGCGGTGACGGCGAACCAGTCCGCCAGACCGCCGACCATCGAGGCCTCGGCGGCCGCCTGCACGTATCCCCATGCCCCACTGCCGTGGCCGACCCATCGGCACACCGCGTACACGGCTGCCGCGAGCAGCAACAACCCGACCGCGGTCAGCTTCATGCGCCGCAGGGCCCGCACGCGTTCCGCCGCGACCTCCGGGAACGGCGTCCCCCGGGTACCTGCCGGCAGCGAGGTCATCGGCCTACCGACCAGCTCGGCACCGGCCCGGCTGCCGACGGCGGCACGCGCACCACCGAGCAAGGCGGGCAATCGGGGCACACTCCGCGCCGCTGCCCGGCCGACGCGGTGGACGTGCGGCCGTTCGGGACAGCGTGGCAGCTGAGAAGCGAGACGCGGAGCATCCTTCGATCCTAGGATCGGGCGACCACGCGCCCTTGCTCCAGCGCAGGACAGCGCAGCACGCAGCCAGGGCGTGTGCTCCGGCAGTTCCGCGTGTCGAGGAGGGCGAGCGGTGGCTGAGGCTGGCTGGTACCCGGATCCCCAGGAGCCGGGATTCGTGCGGTTCTTCGACGGACGGCAGTGGACGGGCGAACGCCGGCCACTGGCGTCCGGTTTCCAGGGCGCGGCAGGCGGTGCGCAGCCGTCCCAGCCGACCCAGCACATCGGCGCCCCGCCGCAACAGGCAGGGCCCGCGGGTGCGCCGGGCGCGCCGTGGTCGACCCCGCAGCACGGCCGGCCCCCGGCTCCGCCGGCACCTGCCGGCCAATGGCCACCCGCCGGTCCTCCCGCGCCGGCCGCGCCGCGCCGATCGCACGCGCGCCTGATCGGGGCGCTCGCGGCGGTCGTCGTGGTGGCTGCCGGCGTGGTCGCGTGGCTGCTCTGGCCGGGTGGCGGGTCGCCGGCGCTGACCTACGGCGGCAGGCCCATCGCCGCGCCGGCGTCGGTGCTGACCAGCGCCGAGCAGCAGGTCGCCGCCCTGGTCGGCACCCGGCACGGCGCCGACGCCCCCAGCACCCGCTGCTATTTCGCCCGGCCCAGGACGGCCCCGGCGGGTCGGCCGGACTCGGACGTGGAACAGACGGTGTGGTGCGGCCCGGTGCTGTTCGTCGACGGTGAGCGGTCGCAGAACTACCTCGCGATTCCGTTGATGAGCAGCGGCTCCGGCGGCGCGGTGACGCTGCGCACCGCACCGGGCATCGACTCCATCCAGCCGCAGGCGCTCGACCAGCGGCTGGACTACGTACGCCCCGACGGGCTCACCCCGCCGAAGGACGCCGGGATCTCGGCACCGAAGCCGCCTGCCGCCGAGCCGGACCTGCTGACGACCGCACCCCTCGGCCCGACCCCGACCCCCAAGGGGCTGCCCGACGCGCGCATCGTCGGCCGCACGGCCGGCGTGACGCTGCTGGCCGCCGGGGAGATCCCGCGCTACGGCGAGGGCGACGCCGCACGATCGGCGCCACCCGGGCAGAAGCTGTACGCGTTCTTCGTCAAGTACGGGCGCGGCGACATCGGGCGCGCCAAGGCGACGGCAGAGTTCGTCGTCGGCAACGGCACGCCCCGGCCGCTGCCGGTCCCGACCGACCCGGAGGACTGGATCATCGCGGCGGTCCCTGACGGCAGTTCGGCGAAGATCGTGCTCGACAACGCGGGTTACGAACAGTCGCTGTCGGTCCCGGACGGCGCGCCCGGCCCGGACAACATCGCCGTGCTGCTGCGCAAACATCGCGCCGGCGTGATCGCCGACCGGGTCAGCATTCCGGTCCACCTGGCCAACAGCTCCGGCTCCGCCGACGTGGTGCTGAAGGCGGACGCCAGCACGGCTTCCCTCGACTTCTGGATCCCGGGACACACGTTCCGCCACCCGACCAGCGCGCGCGACGCCGTCCTCTCGGTGCACGCGAGCTACTACTACGCCGACTCACCGGGCAAGACGTACGGCTTCGATCCGGCGCTGCTGCATCTGCGCTTGCCCGACGGCACGCTTGTCAACGCGCAGAACGTCGCCGGCAAGGACAAGATCTACGACGTGTTCGTCGTACCCGCCGACTTCACCCGGGGCACGCTCGAGATCGGCGGGCAGGACATCGTCCAGGGCGTCACGGTGACGATCGAGCGGACGATCCGGATCCCGATCTCGATCCCGGCCGGCTGACCACGTCGGCGGGGCCAGCAGGAGGGCGGGTCAGCGAACGAAGGTGTCGATGGCGATCGCCACGAAGACGAAGGCGAGGTAGCTGTTCGACAGGTGGAACAGCTGCATCGGCTTGGCGTTCTCACCCTTCGCGGTGCGCGACAGCAGCCGGTGCGCGGCGGTGAGCAGGGCTACGCCGGCTCCGGCCGCCAGCACGCCGTACACCCATCCCGACGCGACCGGCCACAGCGCCAAGGACGTCAGGACGGTCAGCCAGGCGTAGACCACGATCTGCCGGGCGACCCGCACGGGCTCGGCGACGACGGGGAGCATCGGCACGCCGGCGCGCGAGTAGTCCTCGCGGTACCGGATGGCCAGCGCCCAGAAGTGCGGCGGCGTCCAGAAGAACACCACGCCGAACAGGATGAGCGGCGCCCAGGCCAGCCCGCCGGTGACCGCCGCCCAGCCGATCAGCACCGGCATGCATCCGGCGGCGCCGCCCCAGACGATGTTCTGCGACGTGCGGCGCTTGAGCAGCATCGTGTAAACGATCACGTAGAACGCGATGGCCACGGCGGTGAGCCCGGCCGCGAGCCAGTTGGTCACCAGCCCCATGACGAGCACGGCCACCACGCCCAGCACCAGCCCGAACCGCAGGGCGCCGTGGGGGGAGACCTCCGCGCGGGCCAGCGGCCGGTGCCCGGTACGGCGCATCACGGCGTCGATGTCGCGGTCGACGTAGCAGTTCAACGCGTTGGCGCTACCCGCGGCCAGCGTGCCGCCGATCAGCGTGGCCAGCACGACGTCCCACTCCGGCAGGCCCCCGGCGGCGAGGATCATCGCCGGCAGCGTGGTGACCAACAGCAGTTCGATGATGCGCGGCTTGGTCAGCGCGACGTAGGCCGCGACGCGCCCCCGAGTCGCAGCGCGGGATCGGCGAGCCGACGGCGCGCTCACGGCCCCGATATACGAGGGGTCACCGCTCCCCTCGTCGGAACCTGCGCGAACGGTCGCGAGGGGGGACTGCGTCACCTGTTCAGAGTAGCTACCGCCGATCGGTCGATGACATGCAGGTTCGGCGTCCGGCGGCGCCGTTCCGGCTCCGCAGGCCCCCGTGATCCAGGGTTTCGCGGCGGGTCGAGGTGACTACGCTGACGTGGGTAGGACAACACCGGAAGGCGGCCGTCCGGCTGCTCGCGCGACCGAAGGGACTTGATCGTCCGTGACCGACTCTGGCAAGCCCGCGGATGGCGTCAAGACGACGCACCCCGACTGGTGGACCGATCTCGACTCCAAGGCCGTCGACACCGCTCGGCTGCTCGCCGCAGACGCCGTGCAACGCGCCGGCAGCGGCCATCCCGGCACCGCCATGAGCCTGGCGCCGCTCGCGTACCTGCTCTACCAGCGCGTCATGCGCCACGACCCGACCGATCCCACCTGGGTGGGCCGCGACCGGTTCATCCTGTCGAACGGTCACTCGTCGCTCACCCAGTACTGCCAGCTGTTCCTGTCCGGCTACGGGCTCGAGGTCGCCGATCTCGAGATGCTGCGCAGCTGGGAGTCGCTCACGCCCGGCCACCCCGAATACGGGCACACCGCGGGCATCGAGGTCACCACCGGCCCGCTGGGGCAGGGCGTGGCCAACGGCGTCGGCATGGCGATGGCTGCGCGCCGCGAGCGAGGCCTGTTCGATCCGGACGCTGCGCTCGGCGAGTCGCCGTTCGACCACCACATCTTCGTGATCGCCGGTGACGGCTGCCTCGAGGAGGGCATCTCCAGCGAGGCGTCCTCGCTGGCCGGGCACCAGCAGCTGGGCAACCTGATCCTGTTCTACGACGACAACCACATCTCCATCGAGGACGACACCGCGGTCGCGTTCAGCGAGGATGTCCTCGCCCGCTACGCCGCCTACGGCTGGCACGTCCAGCGCGTCGACTCCGGCGAGGACGTCGTTGCCCTCGAGGCTGCGATCGAAGAAGCCAAGAGCGTCACCGACAAGCCGTCGATCATCGCCGTGCGCACCGTCATCGGCTGGCCGGCGCCGACCAAGCAGAACACCGGTTCGGCGCACGGCAGCGCGCTGGGCGAGGACGAGATCCGCAAGACCAAGGAGATCCTCGGCTTCGACCCGGACAAGCACTTCGCCGTCGACGCCGAGGTGCTCGCCCACGCCCGCGCCGTCGCCGAGCGGGGCCGCGAGGCGCACGCGAAGTGGCAGAAGGACTTCGACTCGTGGGCGGCGGGCAACCCCGAGCGGGCCGCGCTGCTCGAGCGGATGAGCACACGCACCCTGCCGGCGGGGTGGACGGATTCGCTGCTGAGCTTTCCGCCGGAGAAGGACGGCAAGGCCAACGCGATCTCCACCCGAAAGGCGTCCGGGCAGATCCTCACCGCGCTCGCCGACGTGCTGCCCGAGCTGTGGGGCGGCTCGGCGGACCTCGCCGAGAGCAACAACACGACGATGGAGGGCGAGCCGAGTTTCGTCCCCGCCGAGCATCAGACGAAAACGTGGAGCGGCGGTCCGTACGGTCGCACGCTGCACTTCGGCATCCGCGAGCACGCGATGGGCGCGATCGTCAACGGCATCACGCTGCACGGCGGCACGCGCGCCTACGGCGGCACGTTCCTGGTGTTCAGCGACTATATGCGGCCGCCGGTGCGGCTGGCCGCGCTGATGCAGATCCCGTCGATCTTCGTGTGGACCCACGACTCCATCGGTCTGGGTGGCGACGGCCCGACCCACCAACCGATCGAACACCTGGCCGCACTGCGCGCGATCCCGGGGCTCGACATCGTGCGGCCCGCCGACGCCAACGAGACAGCGGTGTGCTGGCGGACCACCCTGGAGAAGACCGACGGACCGGTGGGGCTCGCGTTGTCCCGCCAGAACCTCCCGGTCCTGGAGCCCGCGAAGGTCGTCGACGCCGCCAAGGGCGGCTACGTGCTGGAAGAGGGCTCGAAGGGAACTCCGGAGTTGATCCTCGTCGCCACCGGTTCGGAGGTATCGCTCGCCCTTGCGGCCCGCGAGCTACTCGAAGCTGACGGCACGTCGACCCGCGTGGTCTCGATGCCGTGCGTCGAGTGGTTCCGGGCCCAGCCGAAGTCCTACCAGCAGCGGGTGCTGCCCGGCGAGGTGAAGGCCCGGGTGAGCATCGAGGCCGGCGTGGCGCAGGGCTGGCGGGAGATCGTCGGCGACGCCGGTGAGATCCTCTCGATCGACCACTTCGGCGCCAGCGCGGAGGGCAACGTCCTGTTCGAGCAGTTCGGTTTCACGCCGGATCGCGTCGTCGCGGCCGCGCACGCGGCGCTCGACCGGGCCGGGATCATCAAGGGCACGACCACGGGCAACTGAGGCGGGCAGCTGAGGGAACAAGCACCCCACCCGAGCGCGCTTAACAACAAGAAGACGCAGATCGGCAGAACGCTGAACAAGGAGACGAGAACATGGGCGACGCACTCGCGACGCTGTCCGGAGCCGGAGTTTCCGTCTGGCTCGACGACATCAGCCGGGAACGGCTCCGCAGCGGCAACCTGCAGGACCTGATCGACGGCAGGCATGTCGTCGGCGTCACCAGCAACCCGACGATCTTCCAGAAGGCCGTCGACAAGGGCGACGCCTACGACGAACAGCTGCGCGATCTCGCCGCCCGCAACATCGAGGGCGACGACGCGATCCGGCTGCTGATGGCCTACGACATCCGGTGGGCCTGCGACGTGCTTCGGCCGGTGTACGACCAGACCGGTGGCCAGGACGGCCGAGCGTCGATCGAGGTCGATCCGCGCCTGGCGCACGACGCAGAGCGCACCATCGCCGAGGCCCGCGGCTTGTGGTGGCTGGTCGACCGGCCCAACGTGATGATCAAGATCCCGGCCACCGAGGAAGGCCTGCCGGCGATCACCGCCGCCACCGCCGAGGGCATCAACGTCAACGTCACGCTGATCTTCGGGCTGGACCGCTACGACGCGGTCATGGACGCCTTCCTCACCGGTCTCGTCCAGGCTCGCGAGAACGGCATCGACCTGTCGACGATCCGGTCGGTGGCATCGTTCTTCGTCTCGCGGGTGGACACCGAGGTCGACAAGCGGCTCGACAAGCTGGGCTCGGACGAAGCGAAGGCGCTGCGCGGCAAGGCCGGCATTGCCAACGCCCGGCTGGCCTATCAGCGCTACGAGAAGGTCATCGAATCCGATCGCTGGAAGGCCCTCGCCGCCGACGGCGCGCACGTGCAGCGTCCGCTGTGGGCGTCGACGGGCGTGAAGGACCCGGCCTACGACGACACGATGTACGTCACCGAGCTGGTCGCACCCGATACCGTCAACACCATGCCTGAGCCGACGATCAACGCGGTCTTCGAGCACGGCCAGATCCCCGACAACTCGATCTCTGGCACCTACGAGGCCGCGCAGAAGGTGATCGACGACTTGGACGCCCTCGGCATCAAGTACGACGACGTCATCCGGGTGCTCGAGCAGGAGGGCGTGCAGAAGTTCGAGGATTCCTACGCAACGCTCGCCGAGAGCGTCCACAAGTCGCTCGCCGCCGCCGACAAGTGACGCGTCGCACCTCCCGAGCCGAACGCTGCCGATGAGCGACGCGGACACCGAGCAGGCGGATAGCCGGCCGGCCGACCCGCCCTCGGACGAGCCGGCCCCGATGCCGCCGTCCAGCGACGCCACGCCGACCTACGCGGCTCCGGCCGGCGACACGCCGGCCGCGGCGGAGGAAGGCGCCCACCATGCCCAGGGCACGCCGATGCCCGCGGCGGTCGGCACCGCGTTGCGCGAGCTGGGGGCCGACGGCGGCGTCAACCCGCTGCGCGACCCGGCCGACCGCCGGCTGCCGCGCGTTCCTGAGCCCTGCGCGTTGGTGATCTTCGGCATCGGCGGTGACCTGTCGCGCAAGAAGCTGATCCCGGCGGTCTACGACCTCGCCAACCGCGGGTTGCTGCCCACCGACTTCGTGCTGCTGGGCTTTTCGCGCGCCGACTGGCCCGGCGGTGGCAGTTTCGAGTCGCTGGCCCGCAAGAGCGCGCGCGACGGCGCCCGCACCGCGTGGAACGAGGAGGTGTGGAAGCGGCTCGCCGGCAACACCCGGTTCGTCGAGGGATCGTTCGACGACGACAAGGCCTTCGACGAGCTCGTCGAGGTCCTGGAGAGCCTGCGGGAATCGCACGGCATCCAGGGCAACGCCGCGTTCTACCTCTCGATCCCACCGGCGCTGTTTCCCGCGGTGCTCAAGCAGATGCAGCGCACCGGGCTGGCCGACGGCGAGGCTGCGCGGGGCTGGCGTCGGGTCGTCGTCGAGAAGCCGTTCGGCCACGACCTGAGCAGCGCGCTCGAGCTGAACAACCTGGTCGACCGCGTCTTCCCGCCGCGCGACGTCTACCGGATCGATCACTACCTCGGCAAGGAGACCGTCCAGAACCTGCTCGCCCTGCGCTTCGCCAACCTGTGGTTCGAGCCGGTGTGGAACGCCAACTACGTCGACTCGGTGCAGATCACCATGGCCGAGGACGTCGGCATCGGCGGGCGCGCCGGCTTCTATCAGGCCACCGGCGCTGCCCGCGACGTTCTGCAGAATCACCTGCTGCAACTGCTCGCCCTGACGGCGATGGAGGAACCGGTCGAGTTCTCCCCCGAGGCCGTGCGGATCGAGAAGCTCAAGGCGCTGCGTGCGATCTCGCTGCCGCGTGAGCTCGAGCGCTACGCGATCCGCGGCCAGTACGACCAGGGCTGGCTGGCCGGTGAGCGCGCCGTCGCGTTCCGCGCCGAAGAGGGCATTCCCAAGGACTCCACCACCGAGACATACGCCGCGGTACGGCTCGGCGTCGAGACGCGCCGCTGGGCGGGCGTCCCCTTCTACATGCGCACCGGCAAGCGGCTGCCGAAGCGAGTCACCGAGATCGCGGTCATCTACAAGAAGGCGCCCCACCTGCCGTTCAGCAAGACCGACACCCAAGAACTCGGGCACAACCAGCTCGTCATCCGGGTGCAGCCCGACGAGGGCGTGACCCTCAAATTCGGCTCCAAGGTGCCGGGTAGCGCTATGGAGGTCCGGGACGTGGCGATGGACTTCCTCTACGGCGAGTCGTTCACCGAGTCGTCGCCCGAGGCGTACGAACGGCTGATCCTCGACGTCCTGGTCGGCGACGCCACCCTGTTCCCGCGCAGCGAGGAGGTCGAGGCGTCCTGGCGGGTCATCGACCCGCTCGAGCAGTTCTGGGCCGACCGGCAGCCCCACCTCTACCGGGCCGGCGAGTGGGGGCCGAAAGAGGCCGACGACATGCTGGCCCACGACGGCCGCCAGTGGCGGAGGCCCTAGCTCATGACAACTCTGTGGGACACGACCGGGACTGCGGTTGTCAAGGCGCTGGCCGCCGAGCGGCGCACCGGCGGAGCTGTCACCAGCGGTATCGCACTCACCCTGGTCGTCGTCGTCGACCAGCAGGACGTCGAAGAGGCCGAGGAGGCCGCGACGATCGCGGCCAGCCGGCACCCCATGCGCACGCTCATGGTCATCCGCAGGCAGCTCGACGCACCGGTGCCGCGCCTCGACGCGGAGGTCACCATCGGCGGCCGGCTCGGGCCCGGCGAGGCCGTCGTGATGCGGATGTACGGGCGACTCGCGCTGCACGCCGAGTCGGTCACCCTCCCGCTGCTCGCCCCGGACGCCCCGGTCGTCACGTGGTGGCACGGCAGCCCGCCGGACATCATCGCCCACGACCCGCTCGGCGTATTCGCCGAACGGCGCATCACCGACGTGCTGCGCGCCGCGGACCCGAACGCAGCGCTGCGGCAACGCGCCGAAGACTTCGCTCCGGGAGACACCGACCTGGCCTGGACCCGGCTCACCCCGTGGCGCGCCGCGCTCGCCTCCGCCTTCGACGGCGCGCAGCACCGCGCGTCCGAGGTCACCGTGTACGGCGGCGCGAACGAGCCATCCGCGCGGCTGCTCGCCGGCTGGCTCTCCACGCGGCTCGGGCTGTCCGTCCCGGTCGACGGCACCGACGACGAGCCGATCAGCGGGGTCGACATCGCCTTCGGCGACGGCAAGACCACGACCGCCCGGCTCGAGGGCTCCAGCCTGGTGCTGCGCCGCGAGGGACAGCAGGACTCCTACATGCCCTTCGGCGAGCGGCCGCTGGGCGAGCTGCTCGCCGAGGAGCTGCGCCGCCTCGACTACGACACGATCTACGCCGAGGCACTGTGCGCGGTCACCGGCGTGCGGGGTCTCGACCAGCGCTCACCGCGGCGCCAGCACATCTGGTGGGATCCAACCGAACACGCGACAGCCGGCACGGAAGGAGAAGCAGCATCGTGAGACCCGAACCCGAGGTCGTCGTCGAGGTCTCGGCCGAGGCACTCGCCGCCAACACCGCGGGGCGGGTGCTCGCGACGTTGGGCGCCGCGCTGCGGGTCCGGCCGGTCGCGCACCTGGTCGTCACCGGCGGTGGCATCCTCGAAGCCGTTCTCGCCGAGCTCGCGAAACCGGTCGAACGCGACTCGATCGAATGGCGCCGGGTGCACGTGTGGTGGGGTGACGAGCGATTCGTCCCGGCCGGTTCCGACGATCGCAACGACAAGCCGGCCTTCGCCAAGCTCTTCGACCACGTCGACGTAGACCCGGCGAAGGTGCACCGGATGCCGCCATCCGACGACGCGTTCGCCGACGCCGAAGCCGCTGCCGAGGCGTACGCGGCAGAACTCGCCGCGCACGTTCCGCCGGACGCTGCCGAGGACTCGGTGCCGGTCTTCGACGTCGTCCTGCTCGGGGTCGGGCCGGACGGGCATTGCGCGTCGCTGTTCCCGGAGCACCCGGCCGTCTACGTCGAGGACGCGGCTGTGATCGCCGTGCACAACTCACCCAAGCCGCCGCCGACGCGCCTGTCGATGACGTTCCCCACGCTGGACGCGGCGAACGAGGTGTGGTTCGTGGCGTCCGGAACGCCCAAGGCGCAAGCCGTCGCCATGGCGCTCAGCGGCGCCGGACGGGTGCAGGTGCCCTCGGCCGGGCCGCGGGGCCGGCACCGCACACTGTGGCTGGTCGACCGGGCCGCCGCGGAGCAGCTGCCCGCGTCGGTCTACCGGCTGCCGATCAGCTGACGCGCGCTCACTTCTCGCCGCGGCGCGCGCGCAGCCGGGCGAGCGCCTCTTCGAGGATCGCGGCGCCGTCCTCGTCGCTGCGCCGTTCCTTCACGTAGGCGAGGTGGGTCTTGTACGGCTCGTTGCGCGGCGCGCTCGGCGGCGCGTCGGCCGCCCGGCCGGCCGGATACCCGCAGCGCGGGCAGTCCCAAGTGTCCGGCAGCGTCGCGTCCAGCGAGAACGCCGGGCGCACCTCGTGGCCGTTGGCGCAGTAGAAGGACACCAGCTGCCGCGGTGCCGACTCGCCGCGCTCGTTCTCCCCCATCGGCCCGGCGCCGACTCGGCTGCCCCGGATCGCACTCCCACCCGCCACCTACGTCCCCTCTCGACTCGATCAACGACCGCGACCGGCGGGGACCGCGCCCCGCGCGCAGGTCATCCGACGTTCTTGTACAGCAAGCACAACCCGACGATGCAGATCGCCCAAACCACGCCGGCGATGATGGTGAGCCGGTCGAGATTCCGCTCGACCACGGAGGAACCCGACAGGCTCGAGTAGAACGATCCGCCGAGCATCGACGACAGGCCGCCACCCTTACCGCGGTGCAGCAGGACGAGGACGATCAGCACCAGGCTCGCCAAAACGAGCACGATGGAGAGCGCCAGGATCATGGTTGGAAGCCTCTGAGTCGGGTCGGATCGGGTACTCGGTGCGGCGGCCGCAAAAAACTGCCTGCCTAGATTACCTGGCCGCGGCGGGTGTCGGCTCCGCGGCCGCGGCACAGATCGCCGCGAACTCCTCGGCGTCCAAGCTCGCCCCGCCGACCAGGGCGCCGTCGATGTCGGCGCAGGCGAGCAGCTCCGCGGCGTTGCTCCGCTTGACCGACCCGCCGTAGAGGATGCGGACCCGCTCGGCGAGTTCGGGAACATACAGCTCGCCGAGCCGCGCGCGGATCGCCGCGCAGACCTCCTGCGCGTCGTCCGGCGTGGCCACCTCGCCGGTGCCGATCGCCCACACGGGTTCGTAGGCGACGACCAGGTTCTCCGCCTGCTCGGCGCCGATGCCCTCGAGCGCGGCGTCCAGCTGGCTGCGGCAGTGCGCGACATGCCCACCCGCCTGCCGGACCTCCAGCGTCTCGCCCACGCAGAGGATGGGCGCCAGCTCGTTGCGGTAGGCGGCGACGATCTTCGCGTTGACGAGGGCGTCGTCCTCGTCGTGATGTTCGCGCCGCTCGGAGTGGCCGACGACGACGTAGGCGCAGCCGAGTTTGGCCAGCATCGGCCCGCCGATGTCGCCGGTGTACGCGCCGGAATCGTGCGGCGAGAGATCCTGTGCACCGTAGCTGATGGCGACGCGGTCGCCGTCGATCAGCGTCTGCACGCTGCGGATGTCGGTGAACGGCGGCAGCACCGCCACCTCGGCGCGGTGCAGCTGCTCCTCGGTCAGGCTGAAGATCAGCTTCTGGACGAGCGCGATCGCCTCGAGGTGGTTGTAGTTCATCTTCCAGTTGCCGGCGATGAGCGGCCGGCGGCCCTCGAGAGGGGGCAGCTTCTTGTCCTTCGCCACGTCAGGCCGTTTCCAGAACCGCAACACCGGGCAGCTCCTTGCCTTCGAGGTACTCCAGCGACGCGCCACCGCCGGTGGAGATGTGCCCGAACCCGTGGGCGTCGAGGCCCAGGGCGCGCACCGCTGCCGCCGAGTCGCCGCCGCCGACCACCGACAGCCCGGGGCACGCGGCCACGGCTTCGGCCACGCCCTTCGTGCCGGCGGCGAACGGCGCCACTTCGAACACACCCATCGGACCGTTCCAGAACACCGTCTGCGCACTCTGCAGCGCCGCGGCGAAGGCTTCGACCGACTCGGGTCCGATGTCGAGGCCCTTCGCGCCGTCGGGGATCGCGCCGGCAGGCACGACCTGGGTCGCCGCGTCCTCGGCGACCTCGCTCGCCACGACGATGTCGACCGGCAGGACGATCTTGTCGCCGGCTTCGTCGAGGAAGCGGCGGCAGTTGTCGACCTGGTCCTCCTCGAGCAGGGACTGGCCGACCTGGTGCCCCTGGGCGGCCAGGAAGGTGAAGCACATCCCGCCGCCGACGAGCAGCTTGTCGACCTTCGGCAGCAGCGCCTCGATCACCGCGAGCTTGTCGCTGACCTTCGAGCCGCCGAGCACGACGGCGTAGGGACGCGCGGGATCCTCGGTGAGCCGGCGCAGGACCTGCAGCTCGTCGCGCACCAGCTCGCCGCAGTAGTGCGACAGCAGCGTCGCCACGTCGTACACCGACGCATGCTTGCGGTGCACCGCGCCGAATGCGTCCTCGACGAACGCGCCGCCGTCGTCCTCACCGCCGGTCAGGTAGGCGAGGCAGCGGGCGAACTCGCGCCGCTCCCGGTCGTCCTTGCTCGTCTCCCCCGGGTTGAACCGCACGTTCTCGAGCAACAGCAGCTCGCCGTCCGAGAGCTCGCCGGCCAGCAGCCGGGCGCTCTCCCCCACCGTGTCGAGGGCGAACTCGACCGGGCGGCCGAGGAGTTGGGCCAGCCGGTCGGCCACCGGGCCGAGCGAGTATCGCGGGTCCGGGGCTCCCTTGGGCCGGCCCAGGTGCGCGGCGACGATCACCCGGGCGCCCTGGTCGAGCAGCCGGGTGAGCCCGGGCAGCGAGGCGCGGATGCGCCCGTCGTCGCTGACCCGGCCGTCCTTGAGCGGCACGTTGAGGTCGCAGCGGACGAGGATCCGCCGGCCCCGGACGCCGTGCTTGATCAGATCGTCGAGCGTCCTCACCGAACATCCACCGTCACAGTGTGGATCCGACCAGCAGCGCGAGGTCGACGAGCCGGTTCGAGTAACCCCACTCGTTGTCGTACCAGCCGACGACCTTGACCTGGTTGCCGATCACCTTCGTCAGCCCCGCGTCGAAGATGCACGACGCCGGGTCGGTGACGATGTCGGAGCTCACGATCGCGTCCTCGGTGTAGGTGAGGATGCCCTTGAGCGCACCCTCGGCGGCGGCCCGGTAGGCGGCCTTGACCTCGTCTGCGCTGGTCTCCTTGGCGGTGGTGACGGTGAGGTCGGTGGCCGAGCCGGTGGGCACCGGGACGCGCAGCGCGTAGCCGTCGAGCTTGCCCTTCAGCTCGGGCAGCACCAGCCCGATCGCCTTCGCGGCGCCGGTCGAGGTGGGGACGATGTTGAGCGCCGCCGCGCGGGCACGCCGCAGATCCTTGTGCGGGCCGTCCTGCAGGTTCTGGTCCTGCGTGTAGGCGTGGATCGTGGTCATCAGGCCGCGCTCGATGCCGAAGGCGTCGTTCAACACCTTGGCCAGCGGGCCGAGGCAGTTCGTGGTGCAGCTCGCGTTGGAGATCACCGTGTGCTTCGCGGGGTCGTAGTCGCCGTCGTTGACGCCCATGACGACCGTGACGTCCTCGTTCTTCGCGGGCGCCGAGATGATCACCTTCTTGGCGCCGCCCTCGACGTGCACCTTCGCCTTGGTGGCGTCGGTGAAGATGCCGGTCGACTCCAGGACGACGTCGGCGCCGATCTCGCCCCAGGGCAGCTCGCCCGGGTCGCGCAGCGCGTAGGCCTTGAAGGACTTGCCGTCGACGGCGATCTCGTCCTCGGTAGCGGTCACCTCGCCGGGAAAGCGGCCCAGGATCGAGTCGTACTTCAGCAGGTGGGCCAGCGTCTGGTTGTCGGTGAGGTCGTTGACACCCACGACCTCGATGTCGGCGCCGGAGGCGGCCACGGCGCGGAAGAAGTTACGGCCGATGCGGCCGAATCCGTTGATGCCAACACGTACGGTCACTGCACTCGCTCCTAGCCACGGACGATGTTTCTCTCCTCGACCCTATCGTCTGAGCGAGCCGGCCATATTCCGCGGCGTCGCGACGCAAACACACCCTCGCCCGGGCTACGGGGCGAGCATCTCCGGGGTCACCGCTGACTCGGTGTCGGGGATGCCGAGGTCCTGCGCCCGCTTGTCGGCCATGGCCAGCAGCCGCCGGATGCGTCCGGCGACGGCGTCCTTGGTCATGATCGGGTCGGACAGCGCGCCGAGCTCCTCCAGCGACGCCTGCTTGTGCTCCAGGCGCAGCCGTCCGGCCTGCAGCAGGTGTTCCGGGGCGTCGTCGCCGAGGATCTCCAGCGCCCGCTGAACCCGGGCGCCGGCCGCGACCGCGGCACGCGCGGAGCGGCGCAGGTTCGCGTCGTCGAAGTTCGCGAGCCGGTTGGCGGTGGCCCGCACCTCGCGGCGCATCCGCCGCTCCTCCCAGGCGATGAACGACTCGTGCGCGCCGATCCGGGTGAGCAGCGCGCCGATGGCGTCGCCGTCACGCACCAGCACCCGGTCGCCGCCGCGAACCTCACGGGCCTTGGCGGCGACGCCGAGACGCCGCCCGACGCCGACCAGCGCGAGCGCGGCCTCCGCCGACGGGCAGCTGATCTCCAGCGAGCACGCCCGGCCGGGTTCGGTGAGCGACCCGTGGGCCAGGAACGCGCCCCGCCAGGCGGCCTCGGCGTCGGCAACGCCGCCGGCGACGACGTGATGCGGCAGCCCCTTCACCGGGCGGCCGCGCAGATCGATCAGGCCGGCCTGCCGAGCGAGCCGCTCGCCGTCCTTCGTCACCCGCACCAGCCAACGGCTGGACTTGCGCAGCCCGCTCGCCGACACGATCTGCACCTCCGAGCCGTGGCCGAAGATGTCGGCGATCTCCTTGCGCAGGCGCCGGGCCACCGAAGCGGTGTCCAGCTCGGCTTCGATGACGATGTGCCCGCCCACCAGGTGTAACGCCCCGGCAAAGCGGAGCATCGTGGCGAGCTCCGCCTTGCGCGCCGACATCTTGCTCACCGGAACCCGGCTCAGCTCGTCCTTGACGGCTGCTGTCATCGCCATGCTTTCGTCCCTCCCCCGGACCGGTCGTCGATGACCTCGTGGATCGCTCGACAGAGCCGGGCCGGGTCATGCCGCTCGCGGCTGTCGTCGGCGGCGAGCTTAGAGACTACGAGACGCGCGCCGACCGCGCGCGTGTAGCGCCGCAGTTCCTCGACGTCGTACACCGAGTCGGTGTCGGCCAGCACGGCATCGATGTGCAGCCCGCCGTACGGTTCGGCGTGGTCCTGGAGCACGCGCAGCAGGTCGTGCGGCGCGTAGTCGTCGGTCTCGCCCGCCTGCGGCACCAGGTTGAGCACCACCACCAGGCGGGCTCGAGTGGCCGCCAGCGCCTTACCCGACTCGCGCAGCAGCAGGTGCGGGATGACGCTGGTGAACCAGGATCCGGGGCCGAGCACGACCAGGTCCGCCTCACGGACGGCGTCGACGGCGTCGGCGCACGCAGGGGCGCCGGGCGGCAGCAGGCGGACCGAGCGCACCCGTCCCGGGGTGGCCGCGATGGACGACTGACCGCGGATGAACCGGGTGCGCGTCGGGTCGTCCGGATCGAAGCGGTCCGCCTCGGCGATCAGGTCGAGCGGCACCGGGCTCATCGGCAGCACCCGGCCCACGGCCCCGACCAGCCCGGCGAGCTGTTCGAGCGCGACGACCGGGTTCTCGTTGCGCTCGAGCAGCGCGGTGAGCATCAGGTTCCCGACCGGATGCCCGGCGAGCACCCCGGAGCCACCGATGCGGTGCTGTAACAGGTCGGCCCACAGGGCCCGGTCGGCCGAGCAGCCGGCGAGCGCGACGAGCGCCATGCGCAGATCGCCGGGCGGCAGCACCTTCAGCTCGCGGCGGATGCGGCCGGACGAGCCTCCGTCGTCGGCCACCGTGACCACCGCGGTCACGTCGTCGGTCACCCGCCGCAGCGCGGACAGCGCGGCGTGCAGGCCGTGCCCGCCACCCAGCGCAACGGCCCGAAGCGGGCGGTCGGGCCGGGCCGCTATCGGCTCGTCCTGCCGCTCACTCACGGCCGAGATCCCGGTGCACGACCGTCGTCTGGACCCCCATGCCGGTGAGCCGGGCGGCGAGCTGCTCGCTCATCGCCACCGAGCGGTGCTTGCCGCCCGTGCAGCCCACCGCCAGGGTGAGGAACGGCTTGCTCTCGCGGCGGTAGCCCGCGCCGATGATCCGCAGGATCTCGGTGTAGCGGTCGAGAAACTCCTCCGCGCCCTCCTGGCTGAGCACGTAGTCGCGCACCTCGTCGTCGAGCCCGGTCAGCGGGCGCAGCTCGGGGATCCAGTGCGGGTTGGGCAGGAACCGGACGTCGACCACCAGGTCGGCGTCCACCGGCAGGCCGTACTTGTAGCCGAAGGACAGCACCGTGGCGCGCAGGTGCGGCGTCGTCGTGCCGTCCGGACCGGGAAAGGCCGACTCGATCGCGCGCCGCAGGTCATGCACCGACCGGTCGCTGGTGTCGATCACGAGATCGGCCTCGTCGCGCAGCCCGGCGAGCAACTCGCGTTCCGCCTCGATGCCGTCCACCAGGCGGCCGTCGCCCTGTAGGGGATGCGTGCGGCGGACGTTCTCGAAGCGCCGGACGAGGACGTCGTCGGCCGCCTCGAGAAACAGCACCCGCGGGCGCATGCGCAGATCGGCGAGGTCACGGATCACCGCGCGCAGGTCCTTGGAGAACGCCCGGCTGCGGACATCCATTACCACGGCCAGCCGGGTGATCGCCCCGCGGCTGCGGCTGCCGAGATCCACCAGGGTGCCGATGAGCTCCGGCGGGAGGTTGTCGACGACGAAGAAGCCGAGGTCCTCGAAGCACTTGGCCGCGGCGCTGCGGCCGGCACCCGACAGCCCGGTGATGATCACGGTCTCGAGCCCACCGGATCCCTCCGGCGCCGGCCGTTGCGCCGGGACCGCGCCGCGGCCGGCGGGCTCGCCGGCCGGACGTTCGTCACCGCGTGGTTGCGTCACAAACCCTCCCTGTCGTTGCCCCCGGCGGAGCCGTCCTCGATCACTTCGCCGGTGGTGACGTTGACCGCGGGTACCGGCTGGTCGCCTCCGGAGAGTGCGGCAGCGATGCCCTCGGCGGTGTGCCGGCCGATGCCGGGCACCTCCATCAGATCCTCCACGCTCGCCGCCCGCAGCCTTTTCAGCGAACCGAAGCGCGTCATCAGCGCCTTGCGGCGTGCCGCGCCGAGGCCCGGGATGCCGTCGAGCGCCGACGTGGTCATCGCCTTCGAGCGCTTCTGCCGGTGGTAGGTGATCGCGAACCGGTGCGCCTCGTCCCGGACGCGCTGCAGCAGGTACAGCGCCTCCGAGGTGCGCGGCAGGATCGCCGGGAACTGCTGACCCGGCAGCCACACCTCTTCCAGCCGCTTGGCCAGCCCGACCAGCGACACGTCGTCGATGCCCAGGTCGTCGAGCACCGCCTGCGCCGCTGCGACCTGCGGCGCGCCGCCGTCGACGACCAGCAGGTTCGGCGGGTAGGCGAACTTGCGCGGCCGTCCGGTCGTCGGGTCGATGCCCGGCCGGCCCGCTTCGACGGCCTCGGCGTTCGGGTCGCTGTCGGCGTCCGCGCCCTCGCTCACCTGCTCGTCGAGATAGCGCGCGAAGCGGCGGCGAACGACTTCGGCGATCCAGTCGGTGTCACCGGTCCCGCTGCGCATGGCGAACCGGCGGTACTCGCTCTTGCGCGCCAGGCCGTCCTCGAACACCACCATGCTGGCGACGACGTTCGTGCCCTGGACGTGGCTGATGTCGAAGCACTCGATACGCAGCGGCGAGGACGGCAGGTCGAGGGCCTCCTGCAACTCGCCGAGGGCGCGCGAGCGCGCGGTCAGGTCGGAGGCGCGCTTGAGCTTGTGCTGGTTGAGGGACTGCGCGGCGTTTCGCGCCACCGTCTCGGCCAGGGCCCGTTTGTCGCCGCGCTGCGGCACCCGCAGCCGCACCTTCGAGCCGCGCAGCCCGGAGAGCCACTCCGTCAGCGCATCCACGTCGTCCGGCAGTACCGGCACCAGCACCTCGCGGGGGATGCCGGAGGTGTCCTCGCTCTGCTCGCCGTAGAACTGGGTCAGGAACTGCTCGACGAGGTCGCCGGTGGTCATCTCCTCGAGCCGGTCGACCACCCAGCCGCGCTGCCCGCGCACCCGCCCGCCGCGGACGTGGAACACCTGCACGGCGGCTTCGAGCGCGTCCTCGGCGAAGGCGACGACGTCGGCATCCGTCCCGTCGCCGAACACCACCGCCTGCTTCTCCATGGCGCGGCGCAACGCCTCGAGGTCGTCGCGCAGCCGGGCGGCGAGTTCGAACTCGAGGTTGTCGCTGGCCTGCTTCATCCGCCGCTCGAGGCGCTTCATCATCACGTCGGTGCGGCCGGCCATGAAGTCGCAGAAGTCCTCGACGATCCGACGGTGCTCGTCGGCGGTGACCCGGCCGACACAGGGCGCGCTGCACTTGCCGATGTAGCCGAGCAGGCAGGGCCGCCCGATCTGACCGGCGCGCTTGAACACCCCGGCCGAGCAGGTGCGGGCAGGGAACACGCGCAGCAGCAGGTCGAGCGTCTCGCGGATCGCCCATGCGTGGGAGTACGGGCCGAAGTAGCGCACGCCCTTGCGTTTCGGCCCGCGCATCACCTGCAGCCGCGGGTACTCCTCGTACAGCGTGACGGCCAGCGACGGGTAGGACTTGTCGTCGCGGTACTTGACGTTGAACCGCGGATCGAACTCCTTGATCCAGGTGTACTCGAGCTGCAGCGCCTCGACCTCGCTGCGCACCACCGTCCACTCGACCGAGGCGGCGGAGGTGACCATCTGCCGGGTGCGCGGGTGCAGCGCGGCGACGTCGGCGAAGTAGGAGTTGAGCCGTTGGCGCAGGCTCTTCGCCTTGCCCACGTAGATGACCCGGCCGCGCTCGTCGCGGAACTTGTAGACCCCCGGTTCGAGCGGAATGGTGCCCGCAGCCGGACGATAGGTGGACGGGTCGGGCACGAGTTAGAGGTTAGTCACCGGGACGGACGCGCGGCCCGCTCACCGCCCGCCCTTCGAGGCGTAGACCGCCGACGCCGCGGCCCATCGGTTCACCGTCGCCAGGGGATCCTTCGGCGATCAGCGAAGTGTTCCGGCCGCAGACTGGACGGGTGGACACCCCGAACTCGCACCGCACCGCCGACATCGCCGCCGTAGCCGCGCTGTTCGCCGACCGTTCACGGGCCCGCATCGTCGGCGCGCTCTCCGACGGGCGGGCACTGCCCGCCTCCGTCCTGGCAAAGGAGAGCGGCGTCGCCGCCGCGACGGCGAGTGGCCACCTCGCCCGGCTCGTCGCAGGCGGCGTGCTGACCGTCGAGCGCTCGGGCCGGCACCGCTACTACCGGCTCGCCGGCCCGGAGGTCGCGGCGGCGCTGGAGGCGCTGACGGTGATCGCGCCGCAGCCGCCGGTGCGTTCCCTGCGCGAGGCGACGCGCGCGGCGGCGCTGCGCCGGGCGCGCACCTGCTATGACCATCTTGCCGGGCGCTGGGGCGTCGCGCTCCTGGACGGCCTGCTCGACACCGGTGCTCTGGTGCGCGCCGACGGCCGTCCGGACACCGGGCGCCGCGCGGGCGACCGGCTGTCCGCGCCGGTCCGCGAGCACCCGTACGAACTCGGTCCGGCGGCGGGCGAGGTCTTCGCCCGGCTCGGCGTCGACCTGGCGGCGCTGCGCGCGCGGCCCGCATCGGCGCGTCCGCTGTTGCGCTTCTGCGTGGACTGGAGCGAGCAGCGCCATCATCTGGCCGGGGCGCTCGGCGCCGCCGTGCTGACCCGCGCGGAGTCCGCCGGGTGGCTCGCCCGGAGGGCGGGTGTCCGGGCGGTGGACGTCACCGACGAAGGCCGGCGGGCACTCGGCTCCGCGCTCGGCGTGCAGGGCGTCGCGTAGCGACCCGCTCAGGAACCGGCGTAGGCGTCGATCTCGGCGAGCAGCCGTTGCTTGCCCGCCTCGTCCATGAACGACGCGCGCACCGCCGCGCGGGCCAGGTCGGCGACGCCCGCCGCGTCGAGGTCGAGCAGCTGCGCGGCGATGGCGTACTCGTCGTTGAGCGTGGTCGAGAACATCGGCGGGTCGTCGGAGTTGATCGACACCGGGACGCCCGCCTCGACCAGCGCCGGCAGCGGATGCTCGGCCAGTGACGGAACGGAACGGGTGCGCACGTTGGACGTCGGGCACACCTCGAGCGGGATCTGCCGTTCGGCGAGGTGCGCCAGCAGCCGCGGGTCGCGCGCGGCGCCGATGCCGTGCCCGATGCGCTCGGCGCCGAGGTGGTCGAGTGCGTCCCACACCGTCTCGGGGCCGGTCGACTCCCCGGAGTGCGGCACGCTGTGCAGCCCGGCAGCGCGCGCAGCCTCGAAGTGCGGGGCGAACCACTCGCGGGGCACGCCGATCTCCGGGCCGCCGAGCCCGAAACTCACCAGGCCGTCCGGGCGCTGGGTGGTGGCCACCTGGAGGGTGAGGTCACCGGCGGGCACGCCCGCCTCGCCGGGGATGTCAAAGCACCAGGCGAGCTCGACGCCGTGCTCGACCCGGGCCCGCCGCCGGGCGTCCTCGACCGCCTCGCAGAACGCTTCGGCGGGGATGCCGCGGGTGATGGAGGAGTACGGCGTCAGGGTCAGCTCCGCGTACCGGACCTGTTGACCGGCCAGCTCGCGGGCGACCTCGTAGGTCAGCGTCCAGACGTCCTCGGCGTCGCGGATCAGGTCGACGACCGACAGGTACACGGTGATGAAGTGGGCGAAGTCGGTGAAGGTGAAGTACTCGGCGAGCAGCTCCGGGTCGGCCGGCACCGGCGTGGCGCCCTCGTGCCGGGCGGCCAGCTCGGCCACGATCCGCGGCGAGGCGGAACCGACGTGGTGCACGTGCAGCTCCGCCTTGGGCAGGCCGGCGATGAACCCCTGGAGATCGGTCATCTCGCAATCTTGACACATCTGTGTCAGGGTTGCGCGGCGGCGGGCGCCGCGCCCTCGGGAAGCGCCGGCCGCCGTGCCGACGTGCGGACCGTCAGCAGGCCGCCGCACGCCAGCGCCAGCGCCAGCACGCTGGGCAGCACGAATCCGCCGCCCCAGCCGAAGCGGTCGATCGCGAAGCCGGCCAACGGGGCGCCTGCCGCCGAGCCCGCCGTCAGCGCCGACCCGTGCCAGCCGAGCGCCTCGCCACGCACGCGTTCGTCAACCAGCCGCGACACCGCCTCGATGGAGGCGGTGATCGT
Organism: Jatrophihabitans sp.; assembly: GCA_035695205.1. Taxonomy (GTDB): domain Bacteria; phylum Actinomycetota; class Actinomycetes; order Mycobacteriales; family Jatrophihabitantaceae; genus Jatrophihabitans. The sequence goes on from DASSEP010000035.1 coordinate 78,636, forward strand.
CGGCGCGCAGAAGAAGCCGGCCACCAGCAGCAGCACGGCGAACACGAACGGGTCGCCGGCGAGCACGATCGGCAACGTGGCGCCGGCGAGCAGGGCCAGCAGCAACGTGACCGGCCGGCTGCGGTGCAGCGCGCCGTAGAGCAGACCGCCGAGCGCCGAGCCGAGGCCCCATACGGTCAGTTCCCAGCCGATCCACCCCTGGTGGTGCATCTGCCGCAGCGCGGCCACGACGCCGACCTCGGTGCCGGTGAGCACGAGGGTTGCGGCGGCGCTCATGGCGAGGACGGCCAGCAGTTCCGGGCCGAGCCAGCTGCGCACCGTCGGCAGCGCCGCCGCGGTGGCCGGGTCGTCCGTCTTGCGCAGCGGCGGGTCGGCGAGCCACAGCAGGAGGGCGCCGCCGAGGTAGGCGAACTGGCAGCCGAACAGCGCCCATGAGGTCGGCGCGTAGCTGGCCAGCAGCACGCCGGCGGCCGGCCCGACCATGAAGGTGATCTCGATGGCCACCGAGTCGACCGCGAGCGCGGTTTTGCGGTGGGATTCGTCCACCGCGTACATGAGAGCCTGCCGGACGATCGAGAACGACGGCACCATCATCAGGTCCGCGACCGCCGCGAGGCCGAGTAGCGGCCAGTACGCCACGAACGGTGCGATGGCCCAGCAGATCGCCCCGACCACCAGCGACGGCAGCACCGACCCGCGCAGCCCCACCCGATCGAGCCGGCGGCCGCGCCACGGCGAGCTGATCGCGGCCGCCACGGTGGCGACGCCGACGAGCAGCCCGGCGGCGCCGTAGGACAGGTGCAGGGTGGTGACCACGTGCAGGGTCAGCACGACGTTGGCTGCCCACATCGGCAGCCGGACGAGCAGGCTGAGTACCAGGATGCGGCGTACCGCTGACCGAGCGAGTACGTCGCGGTACGCCTGCATGCCCACGCAGGTCATGGTGGCACGCGGTGGCGACACGATTCCCGCGCTGCAGACGACGCTGCAGACGACACGGCAGACGACGCAGCGGCCGCCCCTCAGGCCGAGCGGGCCGAGCGCTTGCCGGTGCGGCGGCCGGCGGCAGCCGCTTGCTTACGCGGCCGCTTGAAGGCGCGCGGGGCCGGCGCAGCGGGCTCGAGCATGTGCCGCAGGAACGCGCCGGTGTGCGAGTCCTCGACCGCGGCCACCTGTTCCGGAGTGCCCTCGGCCACGACCCGGCCGCCGCCCGCACCGCCCTCGGGGCCCATGTCGATGATCCAGTCGGCGGTCTTGATGACGTCGAGGTTGTGCTCGATCACCACCACGGTGTTGCCCTTGTCGACCAGCGAGTGCAACACGCCGAGCAGCTTGGCGACGTCCTCGAAGTGCAGCCCGGTGGTCGGCTCGTCGAGCACGTAGATGGTGCGGCCGGTGGATCGCTTCTGCAGTTCGGCCGCCAGCTTCACCCGCTGCGCCTCGCCGCCGGACAGCGTCGGAGCCGGCTGGCCGAGCCGCACGTATCCGAGCCCGACGTCGACCAGGGTGTCGAGGTGCCGGGCGATCCGCGAGATGGGTTTGAAGAACTCCGCGGCCTCCTCGATCGGCATCTCGAGCACTTCACTGATGGTCCTGCCCTTGTAGTGCACCTCGAGCGTCTCGCGGTTGTACCGGGCGCCCTTGCAGACCTCGCACGGCACATAGACGTCGGGCAGGAAGTTCATCTCGATCTTGATGGTGCCGTCGCCCGCGCAGTTCTCGCACCGGCCGCCCTTGACGTTGAACGAGAACCGGCCCTGCTGGTAGCCGCGGATCTTCGCCTCGGTGGTCTCGCTGAAGAGCTTCCGGATGTGGTCGAAGACGCCGGTGTAGGTGGCCGGGTTCGAGCGCGGGGTGCGCCCGATCGGCGACTGGTCGACGCCGACGACCTTGTCGAGCAGCTCGACGCCCCGGACCCGCTTGTGCCGGCCGGGCGGCAGTTTCGCGCCGTTGATCCGGTTGGCCAGCGACGCGTACAGGATGTCGTTGACCAGGCTCGACTTGCCCGAGCCACTCACGCCGGTGACCGCGACGAAGCAGCCGAGCGGGAACGCGACGTCGACGTTCTTCAGATTGTGCTCGCGGGCACCCTCGACGACGAGTTCGCGGCCCTTCTGCCGCGGCCGGCGCAGCGGCGGTACCTCGATCGCCCGGCGCCCGGAGAGGTAGGCGCCGGTGATGGACTCCTCGTTGGCCCGCAGGTCCTCGACGGTGCCGCTGACCACGATCCGCCCGCCGTGCTCGCCGGCCCGCGGGCCGATGTCGACGACCCAGTCGGCGGTACGGATGGTGTCCTCGTCGTGCTCGACGACGATCAGCGTGTTGCCCAGCTTCTTCAGCCGCACCAGGGTCTCGATGAGCCGGTGGTTGTCGCGCTGGTGCAGCCCGATGGACGGCTCGTCGAGGACGTAGAGGACGCCGACGAGGCCCGACCCGATCTGCGTGGCGAGCCGGATCCGCTGCGCCTCGCCGCCGGCCAGTGTCGCGGCGGCACGGTCGAGTGAGAGGTAGTGCAGGCCGACGTCGACGAGGAAACCGAGCCGGGCGTTGATCTCCTTCAGCACCCGTTCGCCGATCATCTTGTCGCGGTCGGAAAGCTGGAGGTCGCCCAGCCAGCTCGCCGCCTCGCCGATCGACAGCGCGGACACCTCGGCGATGGAGCGGCCTTCGACGGTGACGCAGAGGATCTCGGGCTTCAGCCGCGTTCCGTCGCACGCCGGGCAGGGCACCTCGCGCATGTAGCCTTCGTACTTCTCGCGCGAGTAGTCGCTGTCGGTCTCGGTGTACCGGCGCTCGATCCACGGCACCACGCCCTCGTAGCTGGCGTAGTAGCTGCGCTGCCGGCCATAGCGGTTGCGGTAGCTGACGTGCACCTGGTCGTCGGTGCCGTGCAGGATCGCCTTCTGCGCCCGGGTGGCCAGGTCTTCCCAGGGTGTGTCGAGGTCGAAGCCGACGGCGTCGGCCACCCCTTGCAGCAGCCGCAGGAAGTACTCGCTCGTCTGCCCGCCGGCCCACGGCGCGATCGCGCCCTCGTTGAGGGTGCTCTCCGGGTCGGGGATGACGAGTTCGGGGTCGACCTCCTTGCGGGTGCCCAACCCGGTGCACACGGGGCACGCGCCGAACGGCGAGTTGAACGAGAACGACCGCGGCTCGAGCTCGTCGATGGCCAGCGGATGGTCGTTCGGGCAGGCGAGGCGCTCGGAGTAGCGGCGCTCGCGGTGCGGGTCGTTCTCGGGGAGGTCGACGAAGTCGAGGACGACGATGCCCCCGGCCAGGCCGAGGCAGGTCTCGACCGAGTCGGTGATGCGCTGCTTGCTCGACGGCTTGACCGACAGCCGGTCGACGACCGCCTCGATGGTGTGCTTCTCCTGCTTCTTCAGCTTCGGCGGATCGGTCAGCGAATGAACGACGCCGTCGACGCGCGCCCGGGCATAGCCCTTCGTCTGCAGATCCGCGAACAGGTCGACGTATTCGCCCTTGCGCTCGCGGATGACCGGCGCCAGCACCTGGAACCGCGTGCCCTCAGGCATCTCGAGGATCCGGTCGACGATCTGCTGGGGCGTCTGCTTGGAGATCGGCTCGCCGCAGATCGGGCAGTGCGGCTTGCCGATGCGCGCGTACAGGAGCCGGAGGTAGTCGTAGACCTCGGTGATGGTGCCGACGGTCGACCGCGGGTTCTTCGACGTCGACTTCTGGTCGATGGAGACCGCGGGCGACAGGCCCTCGATGAAGTCGACGTCGGGTTTGTCCATCTGCCCCAGGAACTGGCGGGCGTAGGCCGACAGCGATTCGACGTACCGGCGCTGGCCCTCGGCGAAGATCGTGTCGAAGGCCAGGCTCGACTTGCCCGAGCCGGACAGCCCGGTGAACACGATGAGGGCGTCCCTGGGCAGGTCCAGGTTGACGTCCTTGAGGTTGTGCTCGCGGGCACCGCGGACGATCAGTCGGTCATTCACGGGCAGTCTCTCGCCGGGGTTGACGGGGCATGGGGGTTCCGGTCCAGCGTAATGACCCGCACCGACAACGCGGGCACCGCGAGCGGGCCTCGCCAGTGCACGCCCGCGGTCGGCCTCCTGGTGGCCTAGAGGCACGCTGGAGCCATGCCGCGAACCATTGCCACGAATACGCCCGTCGATCTCGACGCGCTGCTGGAGTTCGTCCGTCCGCGCCACCACATCATCCTCGTCACCCGGCGGCGGGACGGCTCGCCGCAGCTCTCGCCCGTCACCGGCGGGGTCGACGACGGCCGGATCGTCGTCTCCAGCTACCCCGAGCGGGCCAAGGTCGCCAACCTGCGGCGCGACCCCAGCTGCTCGGTCCTGGTGCTGTCCGACGATTTCGGCGGCGCCTGGGTGCAGGTCGACGGCTCGGCGGAGGTGTTGGACATGCCCGACCCCGCGGCCGAAGACGCGCTGGTCGGCTATTTCCGGTGCATCAGTGGCGAGCACCCGGACTGGGACGAGTACCGGCAGGCGATGCGTGACCAGGGCAAGTCGCTGATCCGGGTGACGCCCGAGCGTTGGGGACCGGTCGCCACTGGCGGCTTCCCCGCTCGCCTCGCGGCTGACGGCGACTGACGGCAACTGGAGGCGCGGCCGGTCCCGTCAGCGGAGGGGCCGCAGGTAGCGGCGCGCGACCACACCGGGCTGCTCGGTGATCCGTCCGGCGGCCACGTCGACGGCGAGCCGGATGAACTGGGCGTGCGTCCAGATGAGCGGCGTGGCCGAGTTGGTCGGCGTGCCGGGGCGGTATCCCGGCCTGCCGGCCGGCGGCCGCCGGTCCCAGACCTGCTCGGGCAGCAGGTAGCCGGAGTTCGACGCCCGGCTCATCGTCGCCAGCTGGCGTTCCGCCGCCCGCTTGCGGCCGGCGGCGAGGTCGTACTCCCCGCGTTCGCCGTTGAGCAGCGGCCAGCCGCGGCCATGGGTCACGAAGCTGTCCGGCGGGTTGTCGTAGTTCCACTCCGCGCCGGTCGAGGTCTCGCCGTAGCCGTCGAACGAGGCGCGGTGCCAGAACCGGCCGCGCGCGGTGCGGTAGGACAGCTGCTTGTCGACCACCTTCAGGCTGTTGCGGATCGCCCGGTCGCGCGCGGGCAGCACGCCGAGCCGGACGAGCTCCAGGAAGCTCGGGTCGACCACGCTGCGCTGGTCGGCGTTGCTCGGCCCGCTGTCGCCGATCGAGTACGTGGTGCCCCGATTCGGGTGCCCGTCCTTGGTGAGGCGCAGGAAGTAGGGCTTGGGCGAGTACGGCCCGTTGGTCGTGACCGTCCATCCCTTCACGTGCGACTTCCAGGCATCTGCGGTCCGCAACCACCGGTGCGCCGACTTCGCGTCGCCGTTGTGCCGGGCGATCGCCGCCGCGCACACCAGCCCGGCCACCTCGCTGGCGATGGTCGCCGGCGAGTAGCCGCTCTGGTTCTCCCAGCGGTCCTGCGGCGTCCACGGCGCCGAGTTGCCGTCCTGCGAGAAGCCGACGAGGAAGTTCGCGGCGGCCTTGACGTGCCGGTAGGCGGCGCGCCCGAACCGGTGCAGTTGGTAGGCGAGCACGATCGGGGAGGCGACCTCGTCGAGCTGCAGGCCACCCCAGACCGGCTTGCCGGTCACGGTGGAGTTCTGCGGGAACGAGCCGTCCGGTTTCTGCTGCTTGTCGAACAGGAAGCTGAGCGCCCGGTTCGCTCCCGCCCGGTCGCCGTCCGCGATCAACGCGGTGGCGATCTCGTACAGGTCGCGCGACCACACCAGGTGGTAGGGGCCGCTCGGGTTCTGCGCGCCCCACACCCACGGCATGGTCGGCGACGCGACGTACGCGCCCGGGTGCAGCTTGTCCTCGGCGGCTGCGAGCACCATCTCGGAGACGCGGTACTCGGTGCGCATGCCGCGGCCACGCAGGCTGTGCGGCATCGGGCGCAATCCGTGCAGGTAGCCGCGCCACCCGCGGGCGTAGGCGGCTGCGACTCGCCCGAACGTCCGGCCCGCGGCGGAGCCCGCCACGCGCACCGCGTCGGCGCGAGTGCGGCCGAACCCGAGGGTCAGTTCCAGGCGGCGGTGCGCGCCGCGGCCGGTCAGCGGCGTGCGCGCAGTCTGCACGATGTTGCCGTCGCGCGCCGAGTCGTAGTGATCGTTCATCCGGCCGTCGGCGCGCAGGTCGCGCCAGCCGTCGTTCACCGCGCGGTATCCGTTCGAGGTGGCGGTGAATGCGGGCGTACTGCGCAGGGCGCTCGCGGCTTGCGCATCCCAGGCGACGAGCGTGCGGCCCCGAGTGCGGCCGGAGTCGTCCGACGGCGTGTTCGACAGCGTGGGCTCGTAGAGGACGTAGAGCCGGTAGCGCCGGCCGTCGAGCGACCGAAGCCGCACGCTGACGTCCAGCGCGGAACGGCGGGGGTCGGTCACGTAGGTGGTGACGAGGCGCCACCCGTGGTGGCGGCTGGTGTCGGTCTCGCGGTAGGTAAGCGCCCGGCCGGGAACGAGCCGGGTGTCGTGCCGCGCCGCGTGCGCAACCTGCACGGCGTGCCTACCGGGGGCGACGATGACGAAGCTCAGGCGTCGCGCCGCCGGCGTGCCGAGATCCGGGTAGTAGAGCTCACCGGTGCCGCCGCCCGGCTGCAGCGTGTACCAGACGTGGCTGGCCCGGCTGCGCGACGTGCCGAACCCGCTCTTGTCGGCCGGCAGGAACGGGGCCGCAGTGCCGGGCCCGCCGGGTGCGGTCCCGGTGCGTGAGCGGGCGGCCCCTGGCGACTGCGCATCGGCGGACCCCGGGGCGGTGACCGCCACGAGCGAGCCGGCAACGAGGACGGACAGGACGGCACGGCTCGCTCGGTTCATCGCAAGGCCTTTCGCAGCAGCGTCGACTCACGTCACTGCAGGCACTACCCGTCCGGCGACCGAATTGAACTGTTACGGACGGTTTCGTACGAACCGGCCGCTAGCCGGAGTACACGGTCGCGTCGCCTTGATCGTCGGCGGCCACGCAGAACGTGGGACTGCTGCACGAGACACCGGCCCAGCTCAGCCCGGCCAGTCCTGTCGGGCCCAAGCCCGTCCACGAGCTGGTGTACACCGCGTACTGGCCGGACTGGTCCATGGCCATGCAGAAGCCGGAAGCCGGGCAGGTGACCGAGTCGATGGCTGTCGTCCCGCTCCCGAGCGCCCGCTCCGGCCATGTTGTCGTGCCACGCGTCGCCACGCTCTGGTCTGTCTCACCCACCGCGCAGAAGGTGTTGAGGCAGCTGAGCGATGTCGGGGTGGACGCCCCGCCGAGCGGGATCAGATTCCCCCACGGATCGGTGCCGGAACCCGGCCACAGCAGCGTCGCGGCGTTGTCATCTGCTGTCACCACCCAGCACAGAGCGGGGGCACACGACAGTGCGGCAATTTGGGTCGCACCGGACGCCGGACCGGCATCGGTCCAGCTGGCATCGGTGAGGAGCAGCCAGACGTCGCCGGTGGCGTCGTCCAGAACGGCACAACCGGTCTGGCTCGCAGATCGGACGACGCACGAAGCGCCGCTCAGCCGGTCACCGGACGTCGCGGAAAGCGTCGTGTCCGGCTTCCATGTGGTGCCGTCGAAGGTGTAGACGCTGCCCGCTGCGTCGGTGGCCAGGCAGAACGTGGCGGACGCGCAGGAGACGGACGTGAGGTTCTGCCCGTTCGCGACCGCGGTGGGGTTGCCCCACTTGGTGCCGTCGTAGGCCACGGCGGAGTTGCCTTCGATGGCGACGCACTTGGTCGACGACGGCGCGCACGAGATGCCGTCGAACGGCAGCGAGCCGGCTGCGATCGGAGCGGGCTTGCCCCACGTGCCGGTGGGCGGGGGCGGGGGCGGCGCGAGGTACGTGAACCGATCAGCCGAACGACTGGCGGACCGCCCGTAGGCGCTGATCACCCGGATGTCCACGGAGCCCGCCGCATGCCGGGGCGCGACGATGCGCAGCTTGCGTGACGAGTACACGTGCAGCGACGTGCCGCGCTGGCTGCCGAACAGCACCGACCGGACGGCGGTGAAGTTGCGCCCGGTCACGGTGACGGCGGTGCCGCCGCTCGTGAAGCCCTTGCCCGGAAGAACCCGGCTCACGATGGGCGGGGGCAGGAAGGCGAACCGGGTCCGCTTGGTCGTGCGGGAGGCTCCGCTCCGGGTGATCACCCGCACCGCCACGCCGCCGGCAGCGTGGCGAGGTGTGATCACCCGAAGCTTGTCGGGCGAGAGGACTTTCACCTGCTTGCCGCGGGCCGCGCCGAAGCGGACCGCCGTCACATGGCGGAAGTTCCGGCCCGTGATCGTGACCCGGGTTCCCCCCGAGGTTGCGCCGCGGGAGGGCGCTATCCGGCTCACCGATGGCACTTGCCGGGACGCCGCCGAAGCCGGCGGAGCCAACGTCGTGACTGCGGCGCCGAGCAGCAGCGCGGTCACCACCGCGCCCACGACGCGTCGGGAACCGCACGCACTCGACAACCGCATCACCGCAGGGCCCTTCTTGCCGACTTCCTTCCTCATCGGCAGGTCCGGGCCGGTGGATGAGCGTCTCGGGTGATTTCGCCGGGTGTGAGGGCGAGTGTGAGGGAAGGCGGGAGGGCGGGCGTGGCCGCACTGGACTCAGTTCAGCGTCCAGTCGACCGGTTCGGCACCCTGCGCGATGAGCAGCTCGTTGGCGCGGCTGAACGGGCGGGAGCCGAAGAAGCCGCGGTCGGCCGACATCGGGCTCGGGTGCGCCGACTGCACCACCGGCACGTCCCCCAGCAGGGGGCGCAGGCTTTGCGCGTCCCTCCCCCACAGGATCGCGACCAGCGGGGTGCCGCGGCCGGCGATCGCCCGGATCGCCTGCTCGGTGACCGCCTCCCAGCCCTTGCCGCGGTGCGACGCCGGCGCGCCGGGCGCCACGGTGAGGCAGCGGTTCAGCAGCAGGACGCCGTGCTGGGTCCACGAGGTGAGGTCACCGTGCTCGGGCGGGACCACGCCGAGATCCGCGCGCAACTCCTTGTAGATGTTCTGCAGGCTGCGCGGGAGCGGGCGGACATGCCGCTCCACGGCGAAGCACAGGCCGATGGGGTGTCCCGGAGTGGGGTAGGGATCCTGGCCGACGAGCAGGACGCGGACGTCGGCGAACGGTTGGGTGAACGCGCGCAGGATGTGTTCCCCGGCCGGCAGGTACCGGCGCCCGGCCGCGACCTCGGCGCGCAGGAACGCGCCCATCTCGGCGATGCGCCCGGCGACCGGCTCGAGGGCATGCGCCCAGCCGGGCTCGACGAGTTCGCTCAGCGGGCGAGCCGACATGCCTCGACCACGGCGCCCACCGCGTCGGCCACCGGCACGTCCTGCCGCGCGTCGCTGCGCCGGTCGCGCACCTCGACGACACCGTCGGCGAGTCCGCGTCCCACGATGACGATCGTTGGCACACCGGTCAGCTCGGCGTCCTTGAACTTGACGCCGGGCGAGACCCCGCGGCGGTCGTCGTACATCACGCTGACCCCTGCGGATTCCAGCTCGTTCGCCAGCCGGTCGGCGACCGTGAACACCGACTCGTCCTTGCCGGTGGCGACGAGGTGGACGTCGGCCGGCGCCACCGAACGCGGCCAGCACAGCCCCTTCTCGTCGTAGGTCTGCTCGGCGATCGCGGCGACGGCCCGGGTGACTCCCACCCCGTAGGAACCCATCGTGATGGTGACCGGCTTGCCGTTCTGGTCCAGTGCCTGCAGCCCGAAGGTCTCGGCGTACTTGCGGCCGAGCGCGAAGACGTGGCCCAATTCGATGCCCCGGGCGATCTCCAGCGGCGAGCCGCAGCGCGCGCACCGGTCGCCGTCGCGGATCTCGACCGCGCCGAGCTCGCCGTCCGGCACGAAGTCACGGCCGCGCACCACGAATGCCGCGTGCTTGCCCTCCTCGTTGGCGCCGGTGACCCAGGCACTGCCCTCGGTCACGAGCGGGTCGACGACGTAACGGACCTTCCAGTCGGCAAGGTGCTGCGGACCGATGTAGCCCTTGACCAGTTGCGGTACCCGGGCGAGGTCGTCGGGCCCGGCTTGCTCCACCAGCACCGGCTCCAGTTGACCGCCGATGCGCTTCAGATCCACATCCCGGTCGCCCGGCACGCCGACGATCAACAGCTCCCACTCGGAGGCACCCGGGGCGAGCGTCTTCAACACGACGTTCTTCAGGGTGTCGGCGGCGGTGAACTCGCGGCCGAGATCGAGCTCGTTGAGCCGGGTGACCAGGGTTTCGATGGTCGGGGTGTCCGGGGTGTCCAGCACCTTCTCGGCCGGGTGGGCTGCCGGGTCGGCCGGCTCGGGCGAGGCGATCTCGACCGCCTCGGTGTTGGCGGCGTAGTCGCAGCTCGTGCACTGCACGAAGGTGTCCTCGCCGGACGCTGCCGGGCCGAGAAACTCCTCCGACGCCGAGCCGCCCATCGCTCCGGACACCGCAAACACGATCTTGTACGTCATGCCCAACCGGGTGAAGATCCGCTCGTAGGCGTCACGGTGGGCCCGGTAGGAGCGATCGAGGCCCTCGTCGTCGAGATCGAAGGAGTAGGAGTCCTTCATGACGAACTCGCGGCCGCGCAGGATGCCCGCCCGCGGGCGCGCTTCGTCGCGATACTTCGTCTGGATCTGGAACAGCGACAGCGGATAGTCCTTGTAGGAGCTGTACTCGCCCTTGACGAGCAAGGTGAACAGTTCCTCGTGCGTCGGCCCGAGCAGGTAGTCGACGTCCTTTCGGTCGGTGAGCCGGAACAAGGTGTCGCCGTAGTCGGCCCACCGGCCGCTCGTCTCGAAGATCTCGCGCGGGATCAGGGCCGGGAAGTGGACCTCCTGCGAGCCGATCGCGGTCATCTCCTCGCGGATGATCTGCTCGACCTTTCCGAGGACGGCCATGCCGAGCGGCAGCCAGGAGTAGATGCCCGGAGCGAGCCGCCGGACGTAACCCGCGCGTACCAGCAGCTTGTGGCTCGGCACCTCGGCGTCGGCCGGGTCGTCGCGCAACGTCCGCAGGAACAGGCTGGAAAGTCGAAGCACGCGGGCAAGGTTATCCGCGCCGGGAAAACGAGTTGCACGGCGCACGCCGAACCGACACCCTCGACGGCACGGCACACGCGTCGGCCGGAGCAGATGACGCGGCACCGCTCGAGAGGAGGCCCCAGATGTTGTCAACCGTCGTCCGGGCAGCCTGCGAGCTCGCCCGTCCGTCCCTGCGCTGACCCGGCTTTCGGGCAGCGTCTGCCCGAAAGAGAAACCGAGTTGCCCGAGCACTTCTCCGACTTCGTCGAACCGTTCACCGAACCGCACTACTCCTCGTGGGACGTCGCGACCCACGGCCCGCAGCCTCGTCCCGACTGGGTGGTCACCGAACTGGCCGCCGTCGACGCCGAACTGGGTCTGCTGAAGACCGGTAAGGAAGCCGACGTGCACCTGGTGTCGCGCACGGCGCCGGACGGCAGGCAGGCGCTGATGGCGGCCAAGCGCTACCGCGCCGCGGAACACCGCATGTTCCACCGCGACGCCGGCTACACCGAGGGCCGCCGGGTGCGCCGCAGCCGCGAGACACGCGCCATGGCGCGCCGCACGGAGTTCGGCCGCGAGCAGCTCGCCGGCCGCTGGGCCATCGCCGAGTTCGAGGCGCTCGGCCGGCTCTGGGAGCAAGGCGCCGCGGTGCCATACCCGGTCCAGCTGTCCGGGACCGAGCTGATGCTCGAGTTCCTCGGCACCGACGACGGCCGGCCCGCCCCGCGGCTCGTGCAGCTGCGCCCGACCGCGGCAGAGCTCGCCGAGCTGTTCGACCAGTGCGTCGACGCCATGCGGATCCTGGCCGGCCTCGGCTACGCCCACGGCGACCTCTCGCCGTACAACGTGCTCGTCCACGAGGGCCGGCTCGTGCTCATCGATCTGCCGCAGGTCGTGGACCTGTTCGCCAATCCGCGGGGCATGGAGTTCCTGGAGCGCGACTGCCGCAACATCTGCCGGTGGTTCGCCGCCCGCGGGCTGGAGGCCGGCGAGTTCGAGCACCTGTTCGGCGACCTCACCGCGGAGGCTGTGGCGCGCTGGTAGCCGGCCGGAACGGCTAACCTCCCAGGGGAGGTGAAAGTGCCGCATTTCGACCTGGTGGTCATCGGATCGGGTTCGGGGAACAGCCTCATGACCCCGGACCTCGAGAGCTGGAACATCGCGCTCGTGGAGCGCGGCGTGTTCGGCGGCACCTGCCTCAACGCCGGCTGCATCCCCACCAAGATGTACGTCTACCCCGCCGACCTCATTGAGGCCGCGGCCGGCAGCGCCCGGCTCGGGCTCCACCCGCAGCGGCTCCGTGCCGACTGGCCGGCCATCCGCGACCGGATCTTCGGCCGGATCGACCCCATCGCCGCCGGCGGCCGGGAGTACCGGCGCACCGGCAGCGCCAACGTCACGCTCTACGAATCGCACGCCCACTTCACCGGCAAGCGGGAGCTGCGGCTCGACACGGGCGAGACGCTCACCGCCGACCAGATCGTGCTCGCCGCCGGCTCGCGGGTGGACGTTCCCGAACTCGTTTCCCGTTCGGGCGTGCGCTACTACACCTCCGACACGGTCATGCGCCTCGACGAACTGCCGGAACGCGTCGTCATCCTGGGCGGCGGCTACGTCGCCGCGGAGTTCGCGCACGTCTTCTCGGCCTTCGGCAGCGCGGTCACGGTGGTGGCCCGCTCGCAACTGCTGCGCGGGCACGACCGGGACGTCAGCTCGCGATTCGGCGAGCTCGTGCGCGATAAGTGGCAGGTGCACACCGACACCGTCGCAACCGGCCTACGTTCCGAACCGGACGGCATCGTCGTCGAGCTCGACGACGGCGCCACCGTCGCCGGCGACATGCTGCTGGTCGCCACCGGCCGGCGGCCCAACAATGACGGTCTCGATCTCGACGCGGCGGGCGTCGAGACGCATCCGGACGGGCGCGTGGTCGTCGACGAGTACCAGCGCACCAGCGCGGACGGCGTGTGGGCGCTCGGCGACCTCTGCAACGAGCATCAGCTCAAACACGTCGCCAACCTCGAGGCGCGCACCGTCGCGCACAACCTCGCGCACCCGGACGACCTGATCGCCGCCGACCACCGGTTCGTGCCGTCGGCGGTGTTCACCTCGCCCCAGATCGCGGCGGTGGGGCTGACCGAGCAGGACGCCCAAGCTCGCGGGATCCCGTACGTGAGCGCCGTCCAGCACTTCAGCAGCACCGCCTACGGCTGGGCGATGGAAGACGCCACGGGGTTCTGCAAACTGCTCGCCGATCCGGACACCGGAAGTTTGCTCGGGGCGCACATCATGGGCGAGCAGGCGGCCACGCTGATCCAGCCGCTGATCCAGGCGATGAGTTTCGGGCTCGGGGCCCGCGAGATGGCCCGCGGCCAGTACTGGATCCACCCCGCCCTCACGGAGGTGGTCGAGAACGCGCTGCTCGCCCTGCCGTTGAGCTGATCGGCGCAGAGCCGATTCCGCTACCGTCAGGCCTCATGGCCAACGAGTACACCGGCGCCGTCGAGGTCGGCGGCGAGCAGGACGTCCGCCGCCTTCCCGGGCTGACCATCGTCAAGGTCGCCGTCGACCCCATGGACAACAACGCCTATCTGCTGCGCTGCACCCAGACCGACGAGGGGCTGCTGATCGATGCGGCCAACGAACCCGAGCGGCTGCGGGAGCTGATCACCTTCGAGGGCCCGCCGGTGTCGGCCATCCTCACCACGCACCGGCACGCCGACCACTGGCAGGCGCTCGCCGAGATCACCGACGTCGCCGGAGCCGCGAACTACGCGGGCGACGCCGACGCCGACGAGCTCCCGATCGCCGTCGACGAGCGGCTGCACCACGGCGACACCATCACCGTCGGCGACGCCACCCTCGAGATCATCCACCTGCGCGGCCACACGCCGGGTTCGGTGGCCGTGCTCTACCGCGACCCCGAGGGCATCCCGCACCTGTTCACCGGCGATTCGCTGTTCCCCGGCGGGGTGGGCAGGACGTGGTCCGCCGAGGACTTCACCTCGTTGATGGACGACGTCGAGACGCGGGTGTTCGGCAAGCTACCGGACGAAACCTGGTTCTATCCGGGCCACGGCAACGACTCGACGCTCGGGGCGGAGCGGCCGCATCTGGCGCAGTGGCGCGCCCGCGGCTGGTGAGCCGGAGCTCACCGAGGCGGTTGAGGGGAAGCCCATGACCATCGGGCGATCGAGAACCCGGGCGCTGGCGGTCGTTCTGCTGACCGCGACGGCCGCCGGGTGTATGGCGCCGCGGGTCGCGCCCTCGTCGCCCGCACGCTCCCGGCCGACTTCGTCCGTCGTGTCCCCGGCGCCGGTCTCGGGCCGTCCGAGATGCGTGCCGGTCCGGCACTGGCGCAAGAGTCGGCTCGCCGCGCAGACGATCGTCGTGCCCGCCACGGAGACGGCCGTGGCCTCGGTGTCGTCCGAGGTCTCGAGGGGCGCCGGTGGCGTGATCTTGTTCGGCTCGGTTGCGCCGGCTGACCTCGGGCGCCGGCTCGCCGCGCTGCGCCGCACCGCTCCGGCCCATCTCGGCCTCCTGGTGATGACCGACGAGGAGGGCGGCGGCGTGCAGCGGATGGCGAACCTGGTGGGCAGCCTGCCCTGGGCCCGGCACATGGGCCGGCACTGGTCACGGGCCCGGATCCGCACCCGGGTCGCGCGGGTGGCGAGGAGGATGGCTGCGCTCGGCGTCAACACGGATCTCGCCCCGGTCGTGGACGTCGACGGCCGCAGCGTCGTGCCCGGCCCCGCTGACGCGGACGGCCTGCGCTCGTTCAGCGGCAGGACTCCGGTCGTCACGCGCGACGGACTGGCCTATGCGCGAGGGCTGTTGCGCGGTGGGGTGATCCCGGTGCTGAAGCACTTCCCGGGTCTGGGCCACGCGAGCCGCAACACCGACTACGGCACCGCCCACACGCTGCCGTGGCGACGACTGAAGCGGGTCGGGTTGCCGCCGTTCATCGCCGGCATACGGGCCGGCGTCCCGGCGATCATGGTCTCGAACGCGATCGTTCCCGGGCTGACGCACCGGCCGGCGAGCTTGTCGCCGGCCGCGATCCGCGGCGAGCTCGCCCGCAAGCTGCATTTTTCTGGCCTGATCGTCACCGACTCCCTGACGGCCGGAGCCGTCTCACAAGCCGGTTTCGGCGTACCTCGCGCTGCCGTGCAGGCGATCCGCTCCGGCGCCGACATGGTGCTGTACTCGGCGGCCACCGCCGGAGCGGCGAGGAGGACATTCCGCGCCGTCATCGCCGCCGAGACGCGCGCGGTGGCCCGCGGCACGCTGCCGCGCCACCGGCTCGTCGCGGCCGCCGAGGCGGCACTCACTGCACGCCACGTACACGTCTGCTGACGGCGCAGGCTGCGTCAGTCGGCGGCGGTGGCTGACCCCGAGAGGACCTTCGCCTAGCAGGGGCAAGCACATAGGTCCTCGCCGGTCTCGTCCCGCCCATCGATGCTGGCGCCGATGGTCACGCAATCGAACCCCTCGTTCGCACCCGAACAACTGCTGCAGGCGATGGGCCAGGCGGTGATCGCCACCGATCTCGACGGAACGATCGTTTTCTGGAACCCTGCGGCGAGCCGTCTGTACGGATGGCCGGCCGCAGCGGTCGTCGGGCGCAACATCACCGACGTCATCGTCCCGCGCATGTCGCACGAGCTCGCCGACGACATCATGGCCTCGCTGCGCGACGGAACACCGTGGTCGGGAGGCTTCGCCGTACAGCGAAGCGACGGCTCGGTCTTCCCGGCTCTCGTGACCGACGCGGGCCTGTACCGCGACGATGAGCCGGTGGGATCGTCGGCGTGTCGGCCAACCTGGGCACCGCGCTGCGCCCACTGCTCGAACGTTCGTCGGACGCAGCCCTCATCCTGACGACCGAGGGCATCGTCACCTACGCGAGTCCTGCCGTCGAAGCGCTGTTCGGCTGGCAACCGCAGGATCTCGTCGGCAAGTCGCTGACCGGCTTCGTCGACCCGCGCGACCACGAGGACCTCTATCGCGTCCTGCACGAGTCCGGGCAGAGGTTCGGGCAGACGACCGAGCTGCGGCTGGCGGCCGCCCCGGGGTCGGTCACCGCCGAGGCGGCCTTCACCGACCTGCGCGACGACCCGGTCGTGCGCGGCGTGGTCTGCAACTTGCGGCACAGCGAGCGGTTGGCCCGGACACGGGAACGGGAGCGCATCAGCCAGTCGGCGCATGCCGACATCCTGCAGACCCTGTTCGGGGCGACGCTCGATCTTTCCGCCGCGCAGACCACCACGTCCCCGGCCGAATGCGAGCGTCTGGAAGCGGCCCTGAGCAAGGTCGAGCTGGCCATCGCGGCACTCCGGCGCCTGCTCGCCCCCGACGACGAACGCCGCTCCTCCGCGCGGCCGCCCGCTGCGGACTGAGACCGCGCACACGGAGTGCGTCAGCCGTTGCCCGGTTCCCGCCGGCAGGTCGCCATACCGAAGATGACGGTGCGGACCTCGGTGACGAGGCTGTCGAGTTCCTCGACCGCCTCGGCCACGCGGTCGGCGGCCCGGCCGTCGAGCAAGGTGATCGTCCCCTGCAGGTGCAGCGCCACTCCGAGCAGTCGCTGGATGAGCGCGGCGTCGAGGTCGTGGGCGATCCGGTCACGCTCCTCCACGAGCGCACGGGTCACCCTGTCGGAGAGACTGTTGTTGTCATCGCCGACGTCCGGCGGCGCGAGCTTCATATCGGTACTCCCCCAGAAATGTCCACGAACAGCGCGCCGAACCGTCTCCTGCCCCCCGTTCGCCCGGACCGGCACCGGGCGCCGCGACGCGCCACGCGGGTGATGAAACGCGCGTAGCGTGCGAACCTGCCAGCATCGGCTGCGTATCTCGGGCAGGCGCTGCGGCTTCCCGGCCCGACGCGACGGTTGTGTCCGGTTCGCCCTGTTTTCGCAGGGGCGATTCATGGGAAACCTCCGGAGAAGCTGATTTGGGACCCCGGAGGTGTGAGGAAGCTCGCCGTGATGCACAAGGTGCCGCAGGTCGACCCACTCGCGGTTCTGCATGTCGAGACCCGCGATCGGGAAGCCGCCCACCAATGGCTGACCGAGACCTACATCCCGCATTCCGTCCGCACCCTCGGACATCCGGAGGGTTTCTGGTTCCGCGCCCGGTCGGCGGCAAGCCGTCCTGCCTTCGCGGTCGACCGCCTCCGGTACGCGGCGGGCGCCGAGATCGCGACCGACGTCGGCGACGGGGTGCTGGTGTGCCCGGTCGTGCTTCGCGGCGCGTTCGCCATCGACGACGGGCGCGCCGATCTCCGGCTGTCTCCGGGGGGCGTCGCGCTGTACGCGTTCGAGCGCACCCGAAAGATGAGTTGGCCGGAATTCGACCTTCTCATCCTGCGGATGCCGCTGCGGGCGGTCGCCCCGGTCGCCGAACATGCGGGCGTCGCCGCCGCCGACCTGCGCTTCCACGGGCTCGGCCCGGTCTCGCCGGCCATGTCCGAGCACTGGCGGCGTACCGTCGTGCACGCCTATCGCGAGATCAGCGCCCCCGAGTCGGCCCTCACGCAGCCGCTGATCGCCGGGCACGTGGCGCAGCTGTTGGCCGCCTCGCTGCTGGCCACCTTCCCGAACACCACGATGCGCACCGACCACCTCCGCGGGCCGGGTGCGGTGGCGCCGGCTGTCGTCCGTCGGGCCACCGCGTTCATCGAGTCCAATGCAGACCGGCCGATCACCGTCCTCGACATCGCCCGGGCCGCCGGCGTCTCGGCCCGCACCTTGCAGTACGCGTTCCTGCGCCACTACGAGACGACACCGAGCGCGTACCTCCGCCGGGTCCGGCTGGATCACGCGCACCGGGAGTTGCAGCTCGCCGACCCGACCCAGGGCGCCACCGTCGCGAAGGTGGCGGCGCGGTGGGGCTTCGCCAAGGCCGGGCACTTCACGGCTCTCTACCGGCAGGCGTACGGCACGTCGCCCAGCACGACGCTGCGCACCTGAGCGCGGCCGGCGGGGCCGCTGCCGCTCGGTCGCGAGCCGGCGGTACGGCCGGCGGCTACGGTGAGGCGATGCAGCCGGCGGATGCCGTGTGGGCGCCGCGCTGGCGCGGCCGGCCCGGACGCCTCGAGGTCTGGTACACGACCCTGACCGACCCGCGCACCGGCACCGGCGCGTGGCTGCACACCGAGCTGGTCGCGCCGGCCGACGGCGCACCGGCGTTCGCGCACGGCTGGGTCGCGGTGTTCCCGCCCGGCGCGGCACCGCTCGTCGACCGGTTCGGGCCCCGCGACGTCGTAGCCAGCGCACCCCGCCGGGCGCCGTCCCTTCCGGAGATCGAATCCGGGCCGCGGGTGCACGCCGGGCAGTCGCGAGGCGCAAGCTGGACGCTCACCGCGCACTGGCCGGGATCGCCCCTCTACACGTTTCCGCGCTGGTCCTGGCAGCACGATGTGTTGCCCGCAGCCCAGCTGGTGGCCACTCCGGGAGCGCGCTACGACGGGACGATCTGCATCGCCGGGCAGGAGTTCGTCTTCTCCGACGCGCGCGGCGCGTCGAGCCGCATCTACGGCACCGGCAACGCGCACCGCTGGGCGTGGCTGCACGCCGACCTCGACGACGACACCACTCTCGAGGCGGTCGCCGCCGTCTCGCATCTCACCCCGTTGCGCCGGCTGGCGCCGCTGACCTTCGTCCGGATGCGGACTCCCGCCGGCGACCTGCCCGCGGTCCGCGGGCTCAGCGGGCCGGCCCGGTGGCACGCGGACATCGCTCGTGGCTCGTGGACCGCCGCCGGACCGCTCGCCGCCGGGCAGCGGCTGCGCATTGCCGTCCGCCTGCCGACCGAGCGCACGGTGACGCTCGACTACGCCGAGCCGCGCGGGCACGCCGTGCGCTGCTCGAACAGCGAACGGGCCGATGCCGTGGTCGAGTGGAAACGGCGCGCGGGACGGCGCTGGGTGACGGTGCGCAGCTGGCAGCTGCGCGGCACGGCGCACGCCGAGATCGGCGGCGCCGCGGACCAGCCGGTCGAACCCGGGTCGGACTCCGGTCTTGACAAGTAAAGCTAATTGGATTAGCTTCTTGGCTATTCCCATTAGCTGTCGTACACAGGAGATCACCATGAACACCGGAAACCCCGCCACCACCGCCTACCTCGACCGCGCGGAGGGGCGCATCGCCTACGACGTGACCGGCACCGGACCGCTCGTCGTCTGCATCCCCGGGATGGGCGAATTGCGCAGCAGCTTCCGGCACACCGTGCCCGCCCTGGTCGCCGCCGGCTATCGGGTGGCGACGATGGATCTGCGCGGTCACGGCGAGAGCGACCCGACCTTCACCCGCTACGACGACGTGGCTGCCGGCGAGGACCTGCTGGCGTTGATCGATCACCTCGGCGGGCCGGCGATCGTCCTCGGCAACTCGATGGGCGCCGGTGCCGCCGCGTGGGCCGCAGCCGAGCGGCCCACCGCGGTGGGTGGCCTCGTCCTGCTGGGAGCGTTCGTCCGCAACCCACCGACCAACCCGCTGCTCGCGCTCGCGTTCCGCGGAGCGACCAGCGGCCCCTGGGCCGGCCGGGCCTGGGTGTCCTACCTGCCCAAGCTCTACCCAGGGCCCCGACCGGACGACTTCGACGAGCACCTGGCCGCGATCTCGGCCGGCCTGCGCCGGCGCGCGTACCGCAAGGCGTTCACGCGCACGACCCGCACCAGCCACGCCCCGGTCGAGCAACGCCTCGACGGCGTTCATTGCCCGGTGCTGGTCGTGATGGGCGAACAGGACCCGGACTTCACCGACCCCGCCGCAGAAGCCCGCTGGATCGCCGAGCGCCTGCACGGCGAGACGCTGCTCGTCCCCGACTCCGGCCACTACCCGCAGGCGGACCACCCGGAGATCGTCAGCCCCGCGGTCGTCGAGTTCGCCGCTGCCGTGAGCCGGCATGCCTAGGGCGGGGTTGTCCCGCGCCGTCGTGGTGCGCGAGGGCGCCGCCGTCGCCGACGAGGTGGGGTGGGATCGGCTCACCCTCGCCCAGGTCGCGCAGCGGCTCGGCGTCCGGCTCCCCAGCCTCTACAAGCACGTGGACGGCCTCGACGCGTTGCGGCGCGATATCGCGGTGCTCGCCGCCGGCCAGCTCGGCGAGTGCCTGCGGGAAGCCGCGGTCGGCCGCTCCGGGGGCGACGCGCTACGCGCGGTGTGTGGCGCGTACCGCGCATACGCGCGCAGCCATCCAGGCCGCTACCTGGCGACGATCCGCGCACCGGAGCCGGACGACGCCGATCTCGTGGCCGCGGCCGAGGCCATCCTGCACACGGTGTACGCGGTGCTGGCCGCCTACGGCCTCGCCGGTGACGACGCGGTGGACGCCACCCGGGCGCTGCGCGCCGCGCTGCACGGCTTCGCCAGCCTGGAGGGCGCCGGCGGGTTCGGCATGCCCCAGGACGTCGAGCGCAGCTTCTCCCGCATGGTCTCGGGGCTGGACGCCGCGTTCACCTCCTGGCGGAGCAACGGTCATCCACCCGTTGTCGACGGCGCGTCGAGCGCACCCAGCCACAACGCTGTCAGCTGATCGACGACGCGGGCACGCGACATCCGCAGGCGTCCGGACAGCACGGCTTCGATCACCTCCGCGGAGCCGCCCATGACGAACAACGCGCTGGCTCGCAGCTCGGCGCGGTCGGGCAGTCCCGCCTGCCGCAGCAGGGCGATGTTCTGGATCATGACGTCGGCGAAGTCGATGATCATGCGACGCCTACGCTCGCGCATGGGTCCGTGGCCGGCCCCGGCCACGAGTAGCGCGGTGGCCTTGCGCCGGTCGCTCACGACCACGCCGTAGCCGGCATCTATCGCGGCCCGCACCCGCGCCGCCACCTCGGGCGGGGCGGCGACCACCGCCGCCAGCGCGGTGTCGGCGACCTCTTCCAGCACGGTGTCGACGGCGGCGAGCAGCAGGGCGTCGAGATCGGCGAAGTTCTCGTAGAAGTAGCGCGCGGTCAGCCGGGCCTGGGCGCATACGGAACGCACGCTGACGGCGGCGAGCCCGTCCTGGTGCAGGCAGTCGAGCGCACTGTCGATCAGCAGCCGGCGGCGCTGCGCGCGCCGCTCGTCGGCACCGATCCCCCTGTACGCACCCGAGCCGGGCATTCGCCCCATCCGTTTCGCCGCGGTTGACAACGAACGTTGTCAGACTACTCTCGCTGGTACTCGCGCACCGGCCCGCCCAGCCGACGAGGTGATCATATGGCGCTCGCCAGCCGCACCGGGATCGCTCCTGCCCCGGCCGACGCCATGCCGGGGGATGCCGGGTTACCGCTCATCGGCCACACCATCGGCTTCATGAACGGTCGCTTCGCCGCGACCCTGGAGCGCTACGAACGCCACGGGCCGGTGTCCTGGTCGCGCGCTGTGGGCCAGATCTGGGTCAACGCCGAGGGCCCGGACGCCGTCGGCGCAGTGCTCCAGGACCGCGACCACGCCTTCGACGCCAGCGGCTGGGGATACCTCATCGGCCCCTTCTTCCACCGCGGCTTGATGCTGCTCGACGGCCGGGAACACCACCAGCACCGGCGGATCATGCAGGAGGCGTTCACCGCGCAGCGGCTGGCCGGCTACCTGGAGCCGATGAACGAGACGATCGCCGCCGGCCTGGCCACATGGGCACCCGGGCGCACCCGGTTCTATCCCGCCGTGAAGCAGCTGACCCTGGACGTCGCAACGAGCACCTTCATGGGCGCCCGATTCGGCGCAGAGGCCGACGCCCTCAACCGCGCGTTCGTCGACTGCGTGCGGGCCGGCACCGCCGTCATCCGGCTGCCGGTTCCCCGCCTGCGCTGGGCCCGTGGGCTGCACGGCCGGCGCACGCTCGAGGAATACCTGCGGCCGCGCGTGCCGGCGGCGCGTACCGGCGACGACACCGTCCTGTTCGCTGCGCTGTGCCACGCCCGCGGCGACGACGGCGAGGCGTTCAGCGACACCGACGTCATCAACCACATGATCTTCCTACTGATGGCCGCGCACGACACCGCGACGATCACGCTGACGTCGATGGCCTACTACCTCGCCCGACATCCCGAGTGGCAGGACCGCTGCCGCGCCGAGTCCCTGGCTCTCGGCGAGGCGGTCGCCTACGACGAACTCGACCGATTGGTGTCGCTCGACCTGGTGATGAAGGAGTCGCTGCGGCTCATCTCGCCCGTGCCCGGCGTCGTCCGCCGCACGAACCACGAAACCGAGCTACTCGGCTATCGCATACCGGCCGGGCGCTTCGTCGCCGCGCACCTGTGGGGCGTCCACCACATGGACGAGGTGTGGCCGGAGTGCCGGCGCTTCGATCCCGAACGCTTCGCCGAGCACCGCCGCGAGGACAAGGTGCACCGGTACGCCTTCGTGCCGTTCGGCGGCGGGATCCACAAGTGCATCGGCATGCACTTCGGTGGCATGGAGGTGAAGGCAGCCATGCACCAGTTGCTGCGCAAGTACGTGCTGAGCCTGCCCGCGGGCTATCGCATGCCGATCGACTGGTCCTCGCTGCCGCGGCCCCGCGACGGCCTGCCGATCCATCTGCACGCCCGCTGACGGAATCCGCTCACCGCATTGTCCTGACTTGTTCGGCGCGAATTGGTCGCACCCGGCGCGCCCCCGAGTGCCCGGAACGCCGTGGCTGTATCAACGACCCCCTGAGGCGACTCCTGCTGCCACCGACGATGAGTCGCGCTTTCGCGTCGAGAGGACCCCACCGATGAGTGATCAGGGCTACCCGCCCCCTGGCTACGGGCAGGGCGAACAGCCCGGCTACGGGTACCAGCCGCAGCAGGAGCCACAAGGCGGGTCGTACGGCCAGCAGCCACCCGGTCAGTGGGGCAACCCGCCGCCGTACGGAACGCCGCCCGCGGGCGGCCAGTACGGCGGCGGCCAGTACGGCCCGCCCCAGGGCCAACCGGCGTACGGCCCACCCCAAGGCCAGCCGCCGTACGGCGGCGAACCACCGTATGGCCCCCCGCCCTCCGGACCGGGCGGCGGCACGACCCCTCCGTCCGGTGGCGGATTCGGCGGCCGGAAGGGTCTGCTGGCCGGGCTAACGGCGGTCGTGGTCGCGGCGGGCCTCGGCGTCGGGGGGTACTTCCTGTTCGCCGGGGGTTCCGACAGCGGCAGTCCGTCCGGCATCACCAGGCAACTGCTGGACGCGGGCGTGCGGGGCGACGTCGCGGCGGCGACGGCGACGCTGTGCAAGAGCGACATCGCCCTGCACATCGTGAACGACCTCGACAGCGGCGGTCGGTTGCGGAGCTACACGATCGGCCGGACGGAGCAGCAGGACAGCACGCACGCCGCCGTGCACGCCACCGTCACCCCGGTGCACGGGCGCATGGAGCCGGTGACCTTTCCGGTCCTGAAGGAGAACGGCTCCTGGAAGGTGTGCATCAGCTCGCGTCCGGACTTCCGGCCCGGCGTTGGCGCAGCGCCATCCGTCTCGGTGCCGTCCATCTCGGTGCCTTCGATCTCGGTGCCTTCGATCTCGGTGCCTTCAATCTCCGTCCCGTCCATCTCGGTGCCGTCCATCGCGGGCGTGGGGGGCTACTGCGCCAGCTCGGTGAGCGCTCTGACGACCGCCGAGACCTACGTCGGCGGCGCCGAGCTCGGCGAGCCGGACCTCGCGCAGGGATGCGTCTACCAGAACGCCGTTGCGGGGTCGGTCACCAAGCACATCGCCTCGCTGAACAAGCTCTTCGCGCCGACCGGCGGTGTCAACGGGCCGGTGTTCCGGTTCACGTCGACCGACGGGTCGACGCAGCTGGCCGTCACCGTCGAGCAGCAGTCGGACGGCAAGTACTACGTCACCGACGTGCGGATCGGCTGAGCCGGGCGCCGACTGCTGGCCGCGGTGATCCCACGGACGGCAAAATGGCTCGGTGACCGCCAGCAAGGGCGACCCGGCGCCATCCGGGCGCCTCGCCGAGATCGCCGACGCGGCGCTGCGCAGCACGCTCGACCGCGATCCCGTCGAGGCCACCTACCTCGGCGATCACCGGCACGACGCCGAGCTGCCCGATCCGTCCGCGGCGGCCGCGGAGGCCCGCGCGGCGGAACTGCGCGGCCTGCTCGCCGAGCTGGACGCGTGCGCGGCCGCCGGCCCCGTCGACACCGACGATGCGGTCGACGCCGCGGTCCTGCGCACCGCCCTGGCCGCCGAGCTCTTCGACCTGGAAGAGCTGCAGGAGGCCGAGTGGAACCCGATGGTGCACAACCCGGGCGCCGGGCTGCACTCCCTACTCGCGCGGGACTTCGCTCCGCTGGCCGATCGGCTGGAATCCGCCGCCGGTCGGCTCGAGGCGGTGCCCGACTACCTGGCGGCCGCGCGGAGCCGGCTCGGCACGATGAGCCGGATCCATCTGGACACCGCCAGGCACCAGCTCGCCGGCACGATCAACCTGATCGACGCCGAGCTCGTCCCGGCGCTGGACCAGGTGCCGGGGTTGCGCACCCGGCTCGAGCCGACCGCGGCACGCGCCCGCACGGCGCTCGCAGAGCAGCGCCGCTGGCTGGCCGAACAGGCCGAAGGCGCGGTGCGCGAGCCGCGGCTCGGACCGAAACTGTTCGCGGCCAAGCTCGCCCTCACCCTCGACACAGCCTTCGAGCCGGCTGCCCTGCTCTCCCAGGCAGAATCCGAGCTGGAGCTCGTCGAGGCGCGGCTCTGCGAGCAGGCCGCTCGCATCGCCGGTGAGCGCGAACCCGGCGCACGGACCGTGCAGGCAGTCCTGCGCCGGCTCGCTGACGACGCCCCCACCGACGCGACGATCCTGCGGGACTGCCTGGACGCACTCGCCGAGGCGACGGCGTTCGTCCGCGCCCGCGACCTCGTCACGGTCCCCGACGACCCGATAGCGGTCGTCGAGATGCCGGAGCTCGACCGCGGCGTCGCCGTCGCGTACTGCCGGCCCAACGGGCCCCTCGAACAGGCGGAGCTCCCCACCGAGATCGCGGTCTCCCCCACACCGGCGGACTGGAGCGCCGAGCGGGTGACGTCCTTCTACCGGGAGTACAACCGGCACATGCTGCACGGGCTCACCGTGCACGAGGCGATGCCCGGTCATGCTGTGCAACTGATGCACGCCAACCGGCACCGCGGCCGCACGATGGTCCGACGGGTGTTCTCCAGCGGTGCGTTCGTCGAGGGCTGGGCCGTCTACGCGGAGCAGCTGATGACCGCCGCCGGCTACCGCCGCGAGGTCTCCGAGCAGGCAGCGGACGCCCTGCGCATGCAGCAGTTGAAGATGCAGCTGCGCACCGTGCTGAACACCGTCCTCGACATCCGCTTCCACTGCGACGACCTCGACGAGCGCACCGCGATGGCCTTGATGTGCGGCCGCGGCCACCAGGAGGAAGGCGAGGCGGCGGGCAAGTGGCAGCGCGTGCAGTTGAGCGCCGCCCAGCTGTGCACGTACTACGTCGGATACCTCGAGGTACGCAAGGTTGCCGAGAACCTGGCCGCCGCCCACCCGGACTGGTCGCAGCGCCGCATGCACGACGCGATGCTCGCGCACGGTTCGCCCCCGCCGCGGCACCTCCCGACGCTGTTGGGACTCGCCGCGCATGGATGATCCCGGCTTCCTGGCCGGCCCGAAGCCGGCGGCCTTCGCGCACCGCGGCTTCGCTCCGGACGGCGACGAGAACTCGATGGCGGCCTTCGAACGCGCGGTCGCGCTCGGCTACACGTATTTGGAGACCGACGTCCGGGTTACCGGCGACGGCGTCGCGCTGGCCTTCCACGACGCGCGCCTGGACCGGGTGACCGACCGCCGCGGCCGGGTGGAGTCGCTGCCGTGGGTCCGGGTTCGCGAGGCACGCATCGCCGGGCAGGAGCCGATCCCGCGGCTGACCGAACTGTTGAGCGCCTGGCGGCACGTCCGGATCAATCTCGACGTCAAGTGCGCAGCGGCGGTGGCGCCCACGGTCGCGGCGATCCGGCGCACCGGGACGCTCCGGCGGGTGTGCGTCGGCGCGTTCTCGGCGCGCCGCATCGGCGCCGTCCGCCGCGCGCTCGGGCCGGCGTTGTGCACCTCGCTGTCGCCGCACGAAGCGCTCGGTGTACGGGTGGGCCGTGGCATTCGCGCCGCCGATGTCGCCGGCCGGTGCGCGCAGGTGCCCGCCCGGCTCGGCCGCACCGTGTTCGTAGACGGCAACTACGTCGCCGCCGCGCACCGTCTCGGCCTCGCGGTACACGCGTGGACGGTCAACGACCGCGTCGAGATGCAGCGGCTGCTCGATCTGGGCGTCGACGGCGTCATGACCGACCGCGCAGACGTGCTGCGCGACTTGCTCGTCGCCCGCGGGCAGTGGCGCGCCGCCGACGGGCGCTCGTAGCGTCGGCCACCGGCACCTCCGTCGCGCACTGGAACGCTAACCTCGGCGGGTGCCCGAGCCCGTCGACCCTGCCCCGCAGGCCGCCCCGGGGGCGCTGGCATCGGTGCCCGCCGCCGGCAACCGCCGCGCCACGCCCATGCCGGCCCACCTGAAGTTCTTCTACGGGCCGATGGACTGCGGTAAGTCCACCCTCGCCCTGCAGATCGATCACAACCAGTCCCGGCAGGGACGGCACGGCATGCTGCTGGTGCGCTACGACCGGTCCGGGGATGCGGCCATCACCACCCGCGTCGGACTGGCCCGTGAGGCCGTCGAGGTGGGCGACGAGACCGACATCCGGATCCTCGTGCGGGATCGATGGGCCGCCGGCCATCCTCTCGACTACCTGATCGTGGACGAGGCCGGCTTCCTCACCGCCGAGCACGTCGATCAGCTGGCCGAGTTGGTCGACGACTGGCACGTCGACGTCTTCTGCTTCGGTCTGGCCACCGACTTCCGCACCAGGCTGCTGCCCGGCGCCCAGCGGCTGTTCGAGCTGGCCGATCAGGTGGAGCCCGTGCACGTCGAGGTGCTCTGCTGGTGCGGGCGCCCCGGCACGCTCAACGCCCGGGTCGTGGACGGACGCGTCGTCCGCGAAGGGGAGACGGTCGTGGTGGCCGACACCGCACCCCACGAGGAAGCGGCGCGCACGCCACCGGTGCACTACCAGGTGCTGTGCCGCACCCATCACCGGCGCGGCGATCTCGGCCGCGGCGTGCGCGGCCAGCTGGCCTTGGACGTCTGAGCAGAGCCGGCTGAGGCGGCAGAGGCCGGAGCGGTCAGCCTCGTAGGCGCAGCGCTTCGACTGCTCCCAGCAGTGCGGCTCCGGCAGCGCCCGCGGCCACGGCGGCCGGCACGACACCGCCCAGCCGGCCGGAGCGCAGCGCGCCGTACATGATCGCCGCGTCGGCGGCGTCGACCACCGCCCCGCCCAGCGCCCAGGCCGCCTGCTGCCGGCCGTCCGCACCGGCGAGTGCGCCGGCGCCGAGCACGGCGTCGCGGGCACCGGTCATGCGCATCAGCCAGGCAACGCGGCGGGCGCTCCCGGTGTCCACGCCGAGCACGCGCAGCGAGAGCACCGGCGCAGCGAGCGCCGCCGTGCCGATCACCACCCGCGCGGCGCCGAAGGCACCGAGGAGCTGCCCTGCCGGGGGGAGGACGCGGATCGGACGAAATGACACGGATGTTCCTTTCGCACTGACACGGCACTGAGCGGGACTGGTGTGCAGCGGGTTACCTGTCCGACCATATGGGAATCCTTCAAGGACACCACTCGTTGGTATGTCCGTACACGCCTACCAACATCCAGGGATCGTCCGGGAGGTGCCACCATGGCAGATCGCACCCTGCGCGGCAGTCGGCTCGGCGCCATCAGTTACGAGACCGAGTACGGCGCGGAGCCTGCGCCCCGCAATGTCGCGGCCTATCGCTGTGAGCGCGGCCACGAGTTCACGGTGCCGTTCTCCGAGGAGGCCGAGATCCCGAGCACCTGGGACTGCCGCCTCGACGGCACTACCGCCAAGCTCGTCGACGGCCCCGAGCCGGAGGCGAAGAAGACCAAGGCGCCGCGTACCCACTGGGACATGCTGATGGAGCGCCGCAGCATCGCCGACCTGGAAGAGGTACTGGCCGAGCGGCTCGACGTGTTGCGCGCCCGCCGCGGGCAGAAGAGCGCCTGACAGCTGATTCTTGCGGAAGGCCGCCCGGTTCTCCGGGCGGCCTTTCGTATGCCCGCCCGACCGCGCGCTGATCAGCCGAACAGCGAGAGCTGCTCGGGGCGCGGGCGCGCCCGGATCGGCCGCGGCGCCGGTGCGCTTCGGCTGCCCCAGGACCGGTAGGCCCGCCACTCGTCGTCGCTGGCCGCGGGTGCCGGCTCGGCAGCGCCCGCCGCCATCTCGGCGAGGACTCGCAGGGCGTGCGCCGCCGACCAGGTCAGGTTGTGCGATCGGTACACCTCGCCGACGGCGTCGGCGAGCAGCGGCAGCACTCCGGGTCCGCCGTCCAGCCGGACGTCCAGCGCGACGTTCTCGTAGAGCGCCATGACCTCGCAGTTGAGCCGCCAGGCGTACTGCGCGCCGGGTGCGGCCATCCGCCGCGCGATGCCGGTGCCCAGCCGCGCCCGGACGCGTTCGGGGTCGGCGAAGGCCGCCGCCGCGGTGCCGAACTCGGCCAGCAGCCGGGCGGCGGTGCGCGGCCCGATGCCGCGAACCCCGGGCAGGTTGTCCGACGGGTCGCCCCGCAGCGCCGCGAAGTCCCGGTATTGCCAGGGATGCACGCCCAGCAACAGGTGCAGCCGATCGGCGGTCATCAAGGGTGACGCCTCGACGCCGCCGTTGATGATGCGCAGCACCGACGTCTTGTCATCGATCAGGCAGAACGCGTCGCGGTCGGAGGTGACGACCACGGCGCGCAGGCCCGACCGGCGGGCGAAGGCCGCCGTGGAGGCGAGCACGTCGTCGGCCTCGAGCCCTTCGGGAACGCACACCGCCACGCCGAGTGCACGCAACGCTGCGACCGCCGCGGCTAGCTGCTCCACCAGCGAGTCCAGCTTCTCGCCGCGATGCGCCTTGTAGGCCGGCCAGCGTTCCCGGCGCAGCGATCGGCCAGGGTCGTCGAAGCCGACGACCACCACGGCCGGACGGATCCGCTCGACCGCAGCGAGCAGTTGGGTGAGCAGCCCCCGCACGGCCCAGTGCCGCTGACCGCTGGCCGCCTGGGCGTGGAAGCTGCGGTGCACCAGCGAGTTGCCGTCCACCGCGAGGATCACCGGCTCGTGCACGGCCCACACTCTGCCACTTCACCCCGACGCCGGCCCTGCCACCCGCCGACCCGGCGAGCCCGCTCCGCTACCGGATACTGCGGCGGCGGGTTGCCAGGTTGCGCAGCTGATGGAGCCGCGCGGCGGCGCCCCACCGGGTCACCCGCCAGAAGGCCTCCCGGACGATCTCGCCGCTCATCTTCGACTCGCCGCGCTCGCGCTCGACGAAGGTGATCGGCACCTCGACGACGCGGTAGCCCGCGTCGACCACCCGGCGGGCCAGATCCACCTGGAAGCAATAGCCCTGCGACGCGACATGGCGGTAATCGATCGCCTCGAGCACCGCTCGCCGGTACGCGCGGTACCCGCCGGTCATGTCGCGCAACGGAATGCCGAGCAGAACCCGGCTGTACATGTTCGCCCCGCGGGAGAGGAACTCGCGCGAGCGCGGCCAGTTCACCACGGCGCCGCCGGGCACGTAGCGGGAGCCGAGCACGAGATCGGCGCCGGAGAGTGCGGCGAGCAGCCGGGGCAGCTGCTCGGGCGCGTGGCTGCCGTCGGCGTCCATCTCGACGAGGACGCCGTACCCCCGGTCGAGTCCCCAGCCGAACCCGGCGATGTACGCGGCCCCCAGCCCCGCTTTCGCGCTCCGGTGCAGCACCTGCACCCGGGAGTCCGCCGCGGCCAGCTCGTCGGCGATCTTGCCGGTGCCGTCCGGGCTGTCGTCGTCGACGACGAGCACGTCGGCCGTCTCGACGCAGCCGAGCACCCGCTGCACGATCGCCTCGATGTTCTCGCGCTCCTGGTAGGTAGGGACGATCACCAGCACGCGTTCGGCGAGGGCCGCGCCCGCCTGCTCGCTCATGTCGTCCCCACCCTCTCCCGGGCCGCCGGGCCGGCCGCATCGGTCGCCGGCGCGCCGCTGCGGCGTTCGCGCCGCGACCGTACCGAGATCGCCGCGGCGACCGCTAGCCCGGCGACGGCGAAGCCGGCCAGCACGAACTCCGGCAGCGCGCCCAACCGGGTCGCGAGAGTCAGCTGGGTGCGTACCGGCACCCGGTCGTCGAGGATCGCCGGCGCGAACAGCGGCCCGGAGCGATCCGTCACGGTCCCGTCAGGCGCGATGACGGCCGACAGCCCGGTCGTGGCGACCTGGACCACCGTGCGGCCGGCCTCGACAGCGCGCAACTGACTCATCGCGAGCTGCTGATACGTCTCGGCCGTATGCCCGAAGGTGGCGTTGTTGGTCTGCACGACGAGCAGCTGGGCGCCCGCGGCGACCGACGAACGGACGAGCCCGTCGTAGGCGACCTCGAAGCAGATGACGTCGCCGATCGGCACCGGGCCGCCGCGCAGCAGTCCGTCGCCCGAGCCGCCGACCATGTCGACGACGGTCTTGGCGTCGGAGTTGACCGCCTCGGCGATGCTGCGCAGCGGGATGTACTCCGCGAACGGAACCGGGTGGCGTTTGACGTATTCCGCGCCGGGCCCGGTCGTCGGCGACCACAGGATGCCGACGTTGCGGCGATGGTCGGGTCCGGGCCCCTGCAGGATCGCCCCGACGAGGATGGGCGCGCCGACCGCGCGCGCAGCGTGGCTGATCTCGGCGTACGCGGCCGTGTCTCGGAAGGGGTCGACGTCGGACGCGTTCTCGGGCCACAGCACGAGGCTGGGCCGCGGCACCGCGCCCGACCGGATCTCGCGCGCAAGCCGCAGTGTCTGGCGCACATGGTTGTCCAGCACCTGCCGCGCCCGGCTCTCGAACGCCAGCCCCAGGTCGGGCAGGCCGCCCTGGATCACGGCCACCGTCGTCGTGTGGCCCGGCCCGGCCGGGCCCGGAGCCAGCGGCACCGCGAGCAGCAGCCCCAGCAGGGGGACGACCGCCGTGGCGGCCACCCCGCCGGCGAGCGCACCGCGACGCAGCGGCCGGGCGGCCCACGCCGCCGCGGCGAGCCCACCGCCGGCCACCGCGACCACGAAGGTGACGAGCGGGGCGCCGCCGAGCGCCGCGAACCACCGCACCGGCGACTCCGACTGGCTGAACGCCAGCCGGCCCCAGGGGAAACCGCCGAACGGGACGCGGTCGCGCAGGAATTCCTGGAGCACCCAGGCGCAGCCCACCCAGAACGGGAAGAACCGGAACCGGGCCAGCACGGGCAGGATCGCGCCGAGCAGCGCGAAGAACGCCGCCTCGGCCGCGCACAGCAGCAGCCACGGCACCGGGCCGACGTAGATGCCCGTCCAGGAGACCAACGGCAGCATGAAGGCGAGCCCGTACAGGTAACCGAGCCAGGCGCCCGTCCGTGACCGGTGACCGTCCACCGCGACGCACAGCAGCGCGACCGACACGGCGGCGAGCGGCCAGATGCCGAAGCGGGGAAAGGCCAGCACGCCCACCAGCCCGCCGCCCACCGCCAGCACGGACGCCCACCTGCGGGCGAGAGCCGGGTCGCGACGGGGACGCATCAGTCCAGTATCGCGACCCTCACTGTGCTTCGGCGGCGATCTCGGCAAACAGGCCGGTGTCGAAGATGATCTGCCCGCGCAGCACGGTGGCCAGGCAGGCCGGCAACTCGTGCGCGGGATCGATCGCCGGCAGCGTCGCAGAGCCGGCTCGCCCGGGCACCGGATCGTCGAGCGGCGCCCCGGGCCGCCACACGGCGAACGTGGCCGCTGCGCCGGGTTCCAGCACGCCCCGCTCGCGGGTGGCTCCGCCGGCGCGCCAGCCGCCGCGGGTGTGGGCCGCGAAGGCGTCCACCTCGCTGAGTGCCGCGCTCGGCTCGTGCGGGAAGGCGGCCGCCCGCACCGCCGCCCACGGGCCGAGCTCGGTCACCGGGGCGTCGGATCCGAAGGCGAGCGGGACGCCCGCCGCGGCGAGGTCGGCGAAGCGGTTGAGCAGCCGGGCACGGTCGACGCCCAGCCGCTGCGCGTACATCCCGTCGGCGCCGCCCCACAGGGCGTCGAAGCAGGGTTGGGCGGACGCCGTCAACCCACTCGCCGCGAGCCGGGCCGGGTCGTGCACGAACTCCGCGTGCTCGACCCGCGACCCGGGCCCTGCCGGACGCCCGAGCCGCGCGGTCGCCGCCTCGACCGCGTCGAGGACCTGGTCGACGGCGGCGTCGCCGATGGCGTGGAAGCCCGCCTGCAGCCCGGCCTCCACGCAGCGGACGATGTGTTCGGTGACCGCGCCGGTGTCGAAGCGCAGCGCGCCGCAGTCGTCGGGTAGATCGGCATACGGGCGGCGCAGTGCGGCGGTGTGCGAGCCGAGGGACCCATCGCAGAAGAGGTCGCCGGCCGCGCCCACGGCGCCCAGTTCGCGGGCCCGGTCGGTGCCGAGCAGCTCGGCCCAGTACGCCACGACCTGCGGCATCGGCTCGTCGCGAGCCAGGCGCAGCAGCGCGAGCAGGTCGTCCTCGCTGGAGATCACCGGCCCGGCCATCTCGTGCACGCAGGCGATGCCGAGTTCCGCGGCCCGGCGCAGCGCTGCCCGCTGTGCATCTCGCCGCTGCCCGGGCGTAATCGCGGCCTGGGCCGCGGTACGTACCGCATCGTGCGCCGGGCCGTGCAGCCGGCCATCCGGGCGGTAGCCCGCGCGCGACGCCAGGTCGGGCACTGCCGCCATCAGCGCCGACGACGCAACAGCGGAGTGGACGTCGATCCGTGCCAGATACACGACGCCGCCGTAGGACGCGCGATCCAGTTCGGCGGCGGTCGGTGGCCGCCGTTCCGGCCAGCGGGTGTCGTCCCAGCCTCCGCCGAGCAACGGCCTGCCCCGCGCGGCGCGGGCGGCGGATTCCACCTGCCGCAGCGCCTCGGTCAGCGACACGGCGCCGCGCAGATCGAGGCCCGTGAGCGCCAGCCCGGTGGCGGTCGCGTGCACGTGCGCGTCGACGAACGCCGGCGTGACGAAGGCGTGCTGCAGATCCACGACCTGCGTGTGCGACTGGGCGGCCGCGTCGTCCTCGTCGCCGATCCAGGTCACGGTGGCTCCGTCGATCAGCAACGCCGTCGCGTCGTCGCGCGCGGGTGTGTGCACTGTGTGGACTGTGTGCACACGGCCATTGCGCAACAGGATCGCCATCGGGTCGAGTGTGCCATTTGCGTAGCATTCGCACCCGGCCCTGCTACCGGCCGAGCGGTAGCGTTTGCAGCGAAACGACGGAGAGAGACATGGTCGCCAGCATCGAGGACGTCGCGCGCCGCGCGGGCGTCTCCATCGCGACGGTCTCGCGGGCGCTGCGCGGGCTGCCCGATGTCGCCACCGCGACCCGCGACCGCGTGCTCACCGCCGCGGCCGATTTGAACTACGTCGCATCGCCCTTCGCGGCGCGGCTGGCGAGCGGCCGGACCGCGACGGTGGGCCTGGTCGTCCCGTTCGTCAACCGGTGGTTCTTCGCCGAAGTGATCGCGACCGTCGAGACGGCGCTGCGCAAGGCGGGCTTCGACCTGCTGCTCTACAACCTGGGCGACGAGGAGGGCCGGGCCCGGTTCTTCGACGTCATGCCGATGCGCAAGCGGGTCGACGGCGTGCTCGTCGCCAGCCTGGTGCTCGACGACGCCGAATTCGCCGCCCTCGACGAGCTCAACCGTCCGGTGGGCCTGCTGGGCATCGAGCGACCGGGCCTGCTCTCCGCCGCCATCGACGACGTCGCGGCCGCCCGGGAGGCCGTCGAACACCTGCTCGCCCTCGGCCACCGGCGCATCGGGCTCATCGGCGGCGACACCGACGACCCGATGCGGTTCACGCCGCCGCTGCACCGGCGCGACGGCTACCGCGACGCGCTCGAAGCGGCCGGCGTGAAACCCGACCCGGATCTCGAGCAGCTGGGGTTCTTCACCGTCGAGGGCGGCATGGCCGCCGCCGCCGCGATCCTCGACCGGGAGGACCCACCGACCGCGATCTTCGCCGAGAGCGACGAGATGGCCTACGGGGCGTTGCGCGTGCTGCACGAACGCGGACTGCGCGTCCCCGAGGACGTCGCGGTCATCGGGTTCGACGACCAGCCGTACGCCGCGCTGATGGACCTCTCGACCGTGCGCCAGCCGGTCGCTGAGCAGGCGCTCGACATCGCCACCCGATTGCTGACGGTGATCGCAGAGCCGGACGACGAGCTCTCGCGCGATCCCGCAGTGCGCATGCCGACCGAGCTCGTGCTGCGCGCCAGCACCGAGGGCACGGCAGCCCGGTCATAGGGTGGCGCGATGGCGCTGATGCTCGTCGACGCGGCGAACCTCTACTTCCGGGCGTTCTACGCCATCCCCGATTCCGTGACCGCGCCGGACGGCCGCCCGGTGAACGCGATCCGCGGCTTTTTGGACATGTCCGCGTCGCTGATCGACCGGCGCCGCCCGGACCGGTGGATCGCCTGCCTCGATCTCGACTGGCGCCCTGCCTTCCGGGTCCAACTCGTTCCCACCTACAAGGCGCACCGCGTGGCCCCGGACGGCGGCGAGGCCGTGCCGGACAAGTTGAGCCCGCAGATCCCCCTGCTGTTGGAACTTCTCGGCGCCTTCGGGCTCGCCTGCTCCGGCGCAGAGGGGTTCGAGGCCGACGACGTGATGGCCACCCTGGCGCATCGCGACCCCGATCGGGTGGAGATCGTCACCGGCGACCGCGACATGCTCGCCCTGGCCGGTGACCGGGTGACCGTCCTCTACACCGGCAAGGGCATCGCCAAGCTCGAAGCCATGGGCGCGGCGGAGGTCGAGCAGCGCTACGGCGTGGCTGCGGCCCACTACGCCGACTTCGCGGTGCTGCGCGGCGATCCGAGCGACGGCCTGCCCGGCGTCCCCGGCGTCGGTGAGAAGACCGCAGCCGCGCTGGTGAGCCGGTTCGGCAGCATCGAGCAGATCGTCGCGGCGGCGGTGTCCGGCGACGACGGGTTCCCGGCCGGGGCGGCCGGCAGGATTCGCGCCGCGCGCGACTATCTGGCGGTCGCGCCGGCGGCAGTCCGCGGCCGCGTCGACGCACCCGTCCCCGACGTGGACGACGCCCTGCCCACCGAGCCGCGCGATCCGCAGCGGCTGGCCGAACTCGCCGCCGAACTGGGCGTCGCCAGGTCGGTCGAGCGGCTGACGAAGGCGGTGGCCGCCGCGCTGGGGTGAGCGGCGCCCAGGGTGCGCATCACCGGCGCAGGACAGCGGCCAGCCGGTGAGCCACTTGCCGTTTGGCGGTGTAGGCGTAGGTGGCGGTGATGTGGTTGCTATGGCCGCGCCACAGCAGGATGTCGGCGAGGACGGCTGGGCATCGTTCCCATGGGCACAGGAGATCGTTGAAGCTGAGGCGGTGCACGAAGGCGGTTCGCTTCGCTGCTTGTGCTAACGCCTGGCCGCCCTGCCAGGAGTAGCGGGATTTGTCGCGTGCGCAGGCCCGTAGGTGGTTGCGGTGCGCGGCGACGCAACCGTCGATGTCGAAGTCAGGTTTCGGGGTGTCCGCTAGAACGGTGATGGGAATGCCACGGCGGTGTAGGCGGCGCCACCACTTCTCGTAACCTGCCACGAGGTGAGGCTTGCTCCGCGCGTAGGACAGTGGGTGACCGTTCGCGTCTGCGACCCGGTATTTCATGGCCGAGGTCAACACCAGCGTCGGGTGCGCGTGGAGCACCGTGTGCAGCACTGTCCGATTCCATTGCAGGCACGACGCGTACTCGTGATGGCCGAGTAGCACTTCTCGCGCATTGAATGGGCAGGCCCATTTGGCGTCGGTGACGAGCTTCCAGCCGTGCTGGCGGGCGGCAACTTTCAGTGCAGGCTCCCACTGCATGACGTGCGAGTCCCCGACGAGAAAGATCGTCGTGTGCGAGCGCAGGTCACCGAACGTGCACCGCGTCTGGTCGGTCACCGCGAAATGCGAGATGCATCGACCGTTTTCCGGCTTGCTCGTGTACGACTTGGCCGGGCGGGGCGAGATGTAGCGGGCGGTGTCCTGCGGGCGGTGCGGCGCGTAAGGCGTCCCAAGCACTTCGGCTCCGATGAGAGTCCTGCCTGCCGACTCCGCGCTGGGCAGGGGGCTCGCCCTGCCCGCGTCGGCCCCGACGAGCACTGCATGAGCGCTCCCGCTGACGAATGAGCTGACGAGGAGCGCGGTGGCCGTCGCGGCGAGCAGTTCGACCAGCCGCACCCCGGTGCGATTCGTGGTCGGTAGGAGGTGGTGGCGCATGGCGTTGTCCTTCCGGTCAGGAGCCTCACGCGGCCCGGAGTGCCTCGGCCACCTGCGCGCCGACCTGTCGGTAAGTGGAGGCCGAGAAGGTGGCGGTGATGTGGTCCTGGTCGCGCCAGACCAGGACGTCGGCAATCACTGCCGGGCACCGCGACCACGGGCAGATGACGTTGTTCAGGGGGAGTTGTGTGACCCTGGGCGTCGAGGTGGCGGCACGGTCCAGGGCCACCTGATCCGCCGGCAGGAAATAGTGCGTGCGCGACTTGGCACATGCCCGCAGGTCGCTGCGGTGGGTCGCGACGCAGGCGACGACGTCGAAATCCGGCTCTGGGGTCGCTGAAATCACCGCGACCGGGATACCGGCCTGCTCGAGATGCCGCCACACGTGGTGGTATCCGGAGACGAGCGCCGGCACGCTCTGCGGTACCGACAGTGCGGCACCGCCCGGACCGTCCGTTCGGTATTCCCTCGCCGTGGTCAGCACCAGCGAGGGGTGCTGAGCCAACACCGCTCGTATCACCTGCCTGTTCCAAGCGGCGCACTCGGTGTAGGGGCGTCCGGAAATGAGAACGTTGGCGGTGGTGAACGGACAGGCTTCGTGGGTCATCGTCACGATGTGCCAGTGCCGCGCTCTCGCCGCGCCCTCCAGTGCCGGCAGCCATTGCATCGCGTGCGAGTCGCCGACGAGGTCGATCACTGTCCGGCTCGCAGTGTCACCGCGATCGCAGCGCAGCACGGTCGAATCGGTGAACAACGCGATGCAGTGGTGGTGCTCGGGAAAGTCGAAGCGGGCGTTGATCGGGTCGGGGCTGATGGAGTCGGCGTGGTCCTGCGGGCCGTGGGGCGAGTGGCGGGTGCCGAGCACCTCCGCGCCCACCAGTTGGCGCGCCTGCGAGTGCGTGTCCGACTGCTCGCTGCCGTGGGCGGGCAGGACGAGTTGCCCGCCGGCCGCCACGTGGATGGGCGCGGTCACGGCAGGGACGGACACGATCAGGGCAACGCCGACCGCGGCGGCGGCGCTCGTGCACAGCGCGCCAAGCGCAAGGCCCCGGAACCGTCGAGCGAACCACGGGGTTCGCTGCGCTGGACGTTCGACCAACCGGTAGCTCAGCGCGGCGGGAATCACGCTCAGCACCGCGAGCAACAGGCCGGTGCCTTCCGACATGCGCCCGTCCGTGCCGAGGCCGAACACCACGATGAGCGGCCAGTGCCAGAGATACAGCGAGTACGAGATGTCACCGATCGCGGTGAGCGGCCGCAGCCCGAGCAGCCGCCCTGCCCCGAACCGGGCCGGGCGGAGTCCCGCGGCGATCACCGCACCGGCGCCGATCGTGGGCACCAAGGCATTCGAGCCGGGCCAGCGCCCCGCCTCGACGAACGCCACTGCCGTCCACGCAATCGCGGCAAGCCCGGCCCAACCGAGCACGAACGACACCGATCGCGGCAGCCGCGACATAGCCGGTGCGGCGATGGCCAGCCCTCCGCCGAGCGCGAGCTCCCACATCCGCGTCGGGGTGACGAAGTAGGCCTGGTCGGGCGCCACGGCGGTGTAGTGCACCGACCACAACAACGACGGAACGAAGACAGCGATCATCGCCAGCCCGAACGCCCACCGCAGCATTCGCGCACGGCGCGCAACGACTACCGCGGCGACGGTTAGCAGCAGCGGCCACACCAGGTAGAACTGTTCTTCGACACCTAGCGACCAGTAGTGCTGGAAGGGACTGACGGCTTCGCCCCGCGCCACATAGTCCACGGCGCGAGCGGCGAGTCGCCAGTTCTCGACATAGGTGGCGCTGCTGACCGCGTCATGGCCGATTTCGAGGCGATCGGTGATGGGCAAGCCCAGCCACGCCATCAAGCAGGTACCGGAGATCGCCAAGAACGCCGCTGGAAGCAGACGACGGGCCCGATTGGCGTAGAAGTCGAGCATCCCGACCCGACCGGCGCGCTCGATTCGGCGCGTCAGTATCCCGGTGATCAGAAACCCCGAGATGACGAAGAAGACGTCCACCCCGGCAAAACCGCCCTGCACCTGCGGAACACCGGCGTGGAACAGCACGACGAGAACCACCGCGATGCAACGCAAACCCTGGATATCTGCGCGCTTGCCGTCCGATTGCGAGCCCCCACGCGACGGAGATGACTTCGACCGGCTGTCGGTCGCCCTGTGACGAGGTGACTGGCGAGCCCACACATGCATCGCGACCCCCGTCACAAAGCAGGCCGAACCAAACTCCCAATCAGTCTGGGCGCGCGAGGAAAATTCGCAGTAGGCACATAGGCCGTCTTCCCGTGAAGCCGAAGGCCCCCTTTTGCGCACCGCCAGAAGGCGCGGATCCGTCGAACAAGCGACAGATGTGTTCCGGCATACGTTGAATTCGTTCGCGTGGCGCCAGACCACCCCGCTTGGACGAGAAGCACGAAGCGCGCGCCCAGGGGCCGCTGTTGCGAATTGGGGAGACGGTCGGAAGTAACCGGGCTCAGCTCGGGATATACATCCCGGCTGCCGATATCAGCCGCGGTCGACGGCCTGCACGAATTCGCTGATCAGTCGGGTGACGGCGTCCGGCTGTTCCACCGTGCTGCTGTGACCGGAGTCGGGGACGACGGAAAACCGGGCATTCGCGATGGCGTCCGCGATCCGGCGGCCCTTGGCGACCGGCGTCGGGGTGTCGTCGGCTCCGGTGACCACCTGGGTCGGCGCGGTGATCCGGCCGAGTTCCGAGTACACCGGCTTGCGGGTCGCGACTGCCATGATCGCCCGGCGCATTCCCTCGCGATCGCGGGTCTCGAGGCGGGCGATGAACTCGTCGATCACCGGACGGCTCGCCGGGTCACGCAGGAACGCCGGACCGAACATCAGCTTCAGCACCGGCGCCTCGAGCAGCCGCACGCCGAAGAACCGGTAGTAGGCGGACATCGCCGTCTCTCGGAGCGCCGACCACACCGGCTCGCGGTCGGGGCTCGTGTCGAGCAGTGTCACCGACCGCACCAGATCGCCGCGGCGCGCCGCGATGCGCTGGCCGACGAACCCGCCCATGGACAGTCCGACGTAGTGCACCGGCGCGACGCCGAGATGCTCGATCAGCGCGATCGCGTCCGCCGTGAGGGTGTCCATGTCGTAGCCGCCCGACCGGGCCGGTGGCGTGTCTCCCTGTCCGCGCCAGTCGACGGTGACGCACCGGTACCGGTCGGACAGCGCGGCGACCTGGTGGGAGAACATCCAACCCGAGAACAGCAGACCGTGCCCGAACAGGATCGTCGGCGCGTGCGGATTGCCGGCCGGGGCACCGGTGTCTTCGTAGGCGATCGAGGTGCCGTTCAGTTCGACGAGAGACATATCGCTGCGGTGCTCCGCTCATTCTGCGCCGAGTTGTCCGCGCTTCCCCGCGGTCACGCGCCACAGGGCGCGGACAACTCGTGAGGAACTGAGCTCAACGGACGGTGTACGCGCCGGTGTTCTTGTCGGTGATCGTGACCGTGAACTGCTGTCCGCCCGCGGCCCTGCAGGTGAACGTGGCACCGTTCGTCTTCATCTCGAAATTCTGCCCGTTGTTGCAAGTGACATTGGACGCGCCGAGATGCGTCTGGATGAAGTTCTCGACAGCGGTGTGGCTGAGCTGCTTGTTCCCGAACGGCTTGAAGACGGCGAAGATCAGGATCGCGGCGACGGCGAGGACCACCACGACGGCAAGCAGCGCGATCAGGGGTCCCTTGCGGCTCTTGCGCTGCGCGCCCGGCTGCGCGTAACCCGGGTAGCCGGGCTGCTGGGTGTATCCGCCGCCCGGGTAGCCCTGCTGGCCGTAGTCAGGTTGGCCATAGCCCGGTTGGGCGTAGCCGCCCTGCCCGTATTGCGGCGGCTGTTGCGGATACCCGGCCGCGGGAGTCGCAGATCCGTACGCCTGGGTGGGCTGGTAGCCCTGCTGCCCGTAACCGGGCTGCTGCCCGTAGCCCTGCTGCTCGCCGTAGCCCTGCTGCTCGCCATAGCCCTGCTGTTGGCCATAGCCCTGCTGTTGGCCATAGTCCTGCTGGGGTTGGCCGTATCCGGCCTGCTGCCCGTAACCCTGCTGCTCGTAACCCTGGTGCTCGGCGCCCGGCGGCTGTTGGCCGTAACCCTGCTGTTGGCCGTAAGCCTGCTGTTGGCCGTAACCCTGTTGCGTCCCGTAACCGGCCTGCTGCCCATAGCCTTCGGGGTGCTGGGGGTAGGCGGGTTGGCCGTATCCCGGCTGCGCGCCCGGCTGCGCGTATCCCGGCTGGGCGGAGCCTGTCGGCGTCCCCTGCTGCTGGTCGAAGCGGGGCAGCATGCGGGTGCTGCCGTCGTCCGCGGCGGCCGCCTGGTCCTCGCCCTCGACGCCCTCCTCAGGCTGCGGCCGGTCCTGCCGCGGCGGCTCGTTGCTCGGCGGCCAGTGCTGGCCGGAGGAGCCGCCCGGGTTCTCCTGGTCGCTCATTTCGCACGCACCTTCTCACGTCGTAGCTCGCGCCGGAACAGCCCCTCCCCGGCCAGGCTGGCAACACGGTACTGCATCGCGACGGCATCTTCGGTGATCACGGTTGCATGCTCTGCGCTACCACGCCGTGCCGGATCGCCGCCGCCGCGGCACGGGCGGTCGCCGCGACGGGCGGTCGCCCGCCGCCCGCGCCCGGCGCCGCCGCCAGCTGTTCCAGCAGGTCGAGCACCTGCTTGCACCAGCGGATGAAGTCGCCCGCCGACAGCTCGTGCCCGCGCTCCGCCGTGGAAGCGAGGACCTTGTCGAGCCGGACCTGCCGCGCCCACCGGTAGATCGCCCACACGAAGCCCAGCTCCGGTTCCCGGCTCGGGGGCAACTGCCGCTCGGCCTCGTCGTCTCGCAGATCGGCCCAGATCCGCACCGTGGTCGCGAGCGCGTCGCGCACGGCGGGAGTCGGCATCCGGTCGACGAGCAACTCCTCGCGGCGCGCCTCGTAGACCAGCGTCGAGACCACGGCCGCGAGCTCGGCGGGGTCCAACCCGTCCCAGGCCCCGTCGCGCAGACATTCGGCGGCCAGCAGATCCGACTCCGACCAGATCCGGGCCAGCTGGCGCCCCGCCGGTGTGGTCTCGTCGCCCGCCAGGTAGCCGCGATCCTCGAGCAGGCCGCAGATGCGGTCGAAGGTGCGTCCCAGCGAGCCGGTACGCCCTTCGATGCGCTTGCGCAGCCCGGCGTTCTCGCGGACGAGGCGGTTGCGCCGCTCGGCCCACCGGGCATGTTGCTCCCGGTCGGCGCAGCCGTGGCAGGGGTGGGCACGCAGCGCGCGGCGCAGCCCGTCCAGCTCGGCGTCCTCGGCAGCCCGTTCCCCGCCACGGCGGCCCTGCCGCTTCGGCTCGACGACGTCGAGCGCGCGCAGGCTCGAGGCCAGGTCGCGCCGCTCCTGCGGGGAACGGTGGTTCACGTGCTTCGGCACCCGCACCGTGCCCAGCACGTCCACCGTCTGCGGGAAGTCGACCAGCGAGAGCCGCCCGGACCAGCGACCCTCGGTGACCACCAGCGGTCGCGGGTCGTCCTGGTCGTGCACGCCCGGATCGAGGACGACGGCAAGCCCTGCGCGGCGGCCGCGCGGCACCCGGATCACGTCACCGCGGCGCAACGACTCCAGCGAGGCGGCGATCGCCCCACGCCGCTTGCGGGCGCCTTCGCGGGCGAGCATCGACTCCCGCTCCCCCACGCGGCGGCGCAGCTCGGCGTACTCGGCGAAGTCGCCGAGATGGCAGGCCATCTTCTTCTCATGGTCGTTGATCGCGTCGTCGTTGCGCCGGATCTGGGCGAGCAGGCCCGCCACGCCGCGGTCGGCCTGGAACTGCGCGAACGACGCCTCGAGCAGCTGCCGGGCCTGCGGACGGCTCATCTGATCGACGAGGTTGACCGCCATGTTGTACGAGGGGCGGAACGACGAGCGCAGCGGGTAGGTGCGGCTCGAAGCCAGCCCGGCGACGCGCTGCGGATCGACCTCCGGGGACCACAGCACCACGGCGTGGCCCTCGATGTCGATGCCGCGCCGGCCCGCGCGCCCGGTGAGCTGGGTGTACTCCCCCGGCGTGATGTCGACGTGCGCCTCGCCGTTGAACTTCGTCAGCCGTTCGAGCACGACGGTGCGCGCCGGCATGTTGATGCCGAGCGCCAGCGTCTCGGTGGCGAACACGGCCCGTACCAGGCCGCGGACGAACAACTCCTCGACGGTCTGCTTGAACGCGGGGATCAGCCCGGCGTGATGCGCCGCGAAACCCCGCCGAAGCGCATCCCGCCACTCCCAGAAGCCGAGGACGTCCAGGTCCTCCGGCGGGACGGCGGCGGTGAGCTCGTCGACCACCTGGTCGATCTCCGCACGCTCGTCCGCGCTCGTCAGCCACATCCCCGAGTCGACGCATTGCCGGGCGGCGGCGTCGCAGCCGGCGCGGCTGAAGATGAACGTGATGGCCGGCAGCAACCCGTCGCGGTCGAGTCGGGCGATGACCTCCGGCCGGTGCGGGGGACGCCATCCCCGCGGCGGCCGGCCGCCCCGCCGGCCGGAACCGGGCTCGAGGTAGCGGGTGCGGTCGGCCACGTGGCGCAGCAGGTTCGCGTTGATCGCCGGCTTCTCGTAGCCGGCCGGGCCGATCTCCGCGCCGGTGAACAGATCGAACATCCGCGAGCCCACCAGCACGTGCTGCCACAGCGGCACCGGGCGCTGCTCGTGCACGATCACCTGCGTCTCACCGCGCACCGAGACCAGCCATTCGCCGAACTCCTCGGCGTTGGACACCGTCGCCGACAGCGAGACGAGGCGCACCGAGGCGGGCAGGTGGATGATCACCTCTTCCCACACCGCGCCGCGGAACCGGTCGGCGAGGTAGTGCACCTCGTCCATCACGACGTAGCCCAGATCGGTGAGCGACGTGCTGCCCACGTAGAGCATGTTGCGCAGCACCTCGGTGGTCATCACCACCACCGGGGCGTCCGGGTTGATCGAGTTGTCGCCGGTCAGCAAGCCGACGGTGGCCGGGCCGTAACGGTCGACGAGGTCGTTGTACTTCTGGTTCGACAGCGCCTTGATGGGTGTCGTGTAGAAGCACTTCTGCCCGGCGGCGAGCGCGAGATGGACCGCGAATTCGCCGACGACCGTCTTGCCGGCGCCGGTCGGCGCGCACACGAGCACCGAGTAGCCGTCCTCCAACGCCGAGCAGGCCTCGGCCTGGAACGGGTCGAGGTCGAAGGAATACCCGGACCGGAAGTCGGTGAGCACCGGACGGGCCGCTCGGCGCCGGGCTGCGGCATACCGCTCACTCGGCGAGGACATGCCTCCAGGGTAGAGATCGGGCGCGGCGTGCCGTCGGGATCAGGTGGTGTCCGCCCAGGCGCCTTGACCGGCAGGGTCGTCAGCAGGGTCGTCGGCGCGGCGGGCGAGCGGCTCCGGGATCGGGTCGATGGGCGAGGGGACGTCGTCGTCGAGATGCGCGAGCGCGGCTTCCTCTGCGCGTCGCCGCGCCTTGCGCCGGTCGTGGACGATCGCGATCTGGATGGCGATCTCGAGCAGGACGACGATCGGCACCGCCATGGCGCACATCGTGAACG
Organism: Jatrophihabitans sp.; assembly: GCA_035695205.1. Classification (GTDB taxonomy): domain Bacteria; phylum Actinomycetota; class Actinomycetes; order Mycobacteriales; family Jatrophihabitantaceae; genus Jatrophihabitans. The sequence goes on from DASSEP010000035.1 coordinate 122,473, forward strand.
GGTCGGTGGTCGGCGTGGCCACCGCCGCGAAGAGGAAGATCAGGAAGATCGCGACGCGGCGGGACTTGCGCAGCAGCCGGGACGGCAGCGCGCCCGCGAAGTTGGCCAGCACCACGATCAACGGGATCTCGAACGCCGCGCCGAACACCACCAGCATCAGCGTGACGAACGAGATGTAGTCGCTGACCGTCAGCTGCGCCTGGGTGCCGTAGCCCGCCTGCTCCAACAGGATCCGCAGGCCCTTCGAAAGGACCACGTAGGCGAGGCTGGAACCCGCCAGGAACAGCACCGTGGACGAGATGATGAACCAGATCGTGTACTTGCGCTCGTTCCGGCGCAGGCCGGGCGTGACGAACGCCCAGATCTGGTAGAGCCAGAACGGCGCGGTCAGCACCGCACCGGCGATCACCGAGACCTTGAGCCGGGTCGTGAAGCCGTCGAGCACGCCGTGGTAGATGAGCACGCAGGTGCCCACGCCCTTCGGGGTGAAGCGGTACTGGATCGGCACGGCGCAGTACGGGTGGCGCAGGAAGTCGAGGATGTGCGCGTAGAACACGTAGCCGAGCACGGCGCCGGCCGCGATGATCAGCAGCATGGTCACGATGCGGCGGCGCAGCTCGCGCAGGTGATCCATGACGGGCATGCGGCCCTCGGGATTGAGAGTCCTCTTCGAACGCCGGCGCAGGCGTGGAGTCACCGCCATCAGCGATCAGCGCAAACCGGTGGCGGCCAGTCGCTCCTGGGCCGCGGCCAGCCCGGCGCGCAGTTCGGCGGCGTCGTCGGCCAGCGTCTGCAACTTGCGTAGATCCGCCTGCAGCCGCTTGGACTTCCAGCTGATCTCGTAGGCGCAGAAACCGAGCACCACAGCTGCCACCAGCGCCGCCGCTGCCCATGCCGCTATCGGGATCCACACCACGACAGGCACTCTACTTCGCTGGGCTGTCAGCCGTAGGCGGCCAGCGCCCGGGCCGCCTCGGCGCGGACCGCCTCGGCCAGCCAATCCGGGGAGAGCACCTCGACCTGCCCGGCCGAGCCCAGGACGAGCGCACGCACCCAGGCCGGGTCGGCCACGCGCAGGCTGACCCGCAGCCGGTCGGCGTCCTCAACGACGTTCTCGGGCGGGTAGTAGTCGGCCACCCACGCGTAGGCCCGGCCGAGACGCAGTTCGACGAGCAGGTGCTCGGCGGCCGGGTGGAACACGCCCTCGGACAGGTCGCGCAGCGAGACGTCGGCCGGCACCGAGGCGGGCTCGTCGAGCAGCGTGACGTCCTCGATGCGGTCGACCCGGAACATCCGCATGCCCTCGACCGAGCGGCACCATGCCTCGACGTAGCTGCGGCCGTCGGCCTCGAAGACCCGCACCGGGTCGACGGTGCGCTCGGTGTAGTCGTCGCGGGTGGCCGTGTAGTACCGCATCCGCAGCGCGCGGCGCTCGTCGACGGCGCGGTGCAGCACCGGCAGCGTGCGTTCGACGTGGTCGAGCGCGACGGCGACCGTGTCGTCGGCGACCCCGCCACCAGCGGCGGACTCCACCTTGGCCAGCGCCCGCTGCACCGCGTCGGAGTCGGCCAGGCCGGGCGTCTCGGCGAGGGTCCGCAGCGCGACCACGAGCGCCAGCGCCTCCTCTGCGGTGAGCCGCAACGGCCGGGACATGCCCGCGTCGAAGATCACCGACACGGTGTCGCCCTCGAACGAGAGGTCGATGAGGTCACCGGGGCCGTGGCCCGGCAGGCCGCACATCCACAGCAGCGTCAGGTCGCGGCGCAGCTGGGCTTCCGACACACCGAAGTCGGCGGCCGCTTCGGCCACGCCGATGTTGGGCCGCGCCTGCAGGTACGGCACCAGCGCCAGCAGCCGGGGCAGCCGCTGCTCGTTGGCCGAGGCCATCAGCTCACCCCTGCCACGGCGCGCAGCCGCTCGGTGACCGCGCTGACGAGATCCGGCGGGTCGAGGGCAACCGCTCCGGAGCCGGCACTCGCGATGAGCCGGGCGAGCCACTGGGTCTCGACGAAACCGATCGTCAGCTCGCCGTCGTGCTCCGACTCCGCGATACGCCGCAACTGCCCGGCGCCGGAACCGGAGACCCGGACCCGGGCCCTGCGCTCCTCGCCCGGCCCGCGCCCGGTCACCAGGTCGACGAGATCCACCTTCTCGGGACGTTCGAACGCGTGCGGCCCGCCCACCGACTGCACGGGCCCGGAGATCCGCGACAGGCGGAAGCTGCGCGGCTCGCCGCGGTCGCGGTCGAAGCCCGCGACGTACCACCGGCGCCGCCAGGACAGCACGCCCCAGGGCTCGAGAACGCGTTGTTCGGGGATCTCGGCGCCGGACTTGACGTAGCCGAAGCGGACCGCGGTGGAGGTACGCGCCGCTTCCAGCAACGCCGGCAGGCTCGGGTCGCTGGCGTCGAGCTGCGGCATCGCGCCCGGGGCCTCGGCCGCGCGCACCTCGGTACCCGCGGCCCGCAGCTTGATCAACGCCTGACGGGCCGGTTCGCCGAGCGTCGCCGACTGCCACAGCCGGGCGGCCAGGCCGACTGCTGCCGCCTCCGCGGCGTCGAACTCGATCGGCGGCAGCTCGTAGTCGCCACGGCGGATCCGGTAGCCGTCCTCGCCGTCGAAGGAGCTGTTGCGGCCGGTCTCGAGGGGGATGCCCAGCTCGCGCAGCTCGGCCTTGTCGCGCTCGAACATCCGCTTGAACGCCTCGTCGGTGGCCTTCGAGCCGTCGGCTCCCTCGTAGCCCGGGACGGCGTCGCGGATGCGTTCGGCGGTCAGGAACTGACGGGTGGACAGCAGGCAGATGACCAGATTGACCAGTCGTTCCGCGCGCCGGGCCGCCATGTCCTCGAAACTAATGCCCCGGCGCCCTCGACGTGCGGGGGCGCGCGCAACACTGCCGGGGCTCATGGGTTCGATTATTCCGCGTCCCTGCGCTGGCTGGCGAGCCTGTTACCGGTTGCAACTACCGCTTCGCTCAGCGCGCAGCGTCCTCGCGATGTTGTGCACGCGCGACTGCCCGCCGCGACGCGGCCTACATCGAGGCGATGAGCTTCTCGACCCGCTCATCGACGCTGCGGTACGGGTCCTTGCACAGCACGGTGCGCTGCGCCTGGTCGTTCAGCTTGAGGTGCACCCAGTCGACGGTGAAGTCGCGCCGGCGCTCCTGCGCGCGCTTGATGAAGTCGCCGCGCAGCTTGGCCCGGGTGGTCTGCGGCGGAACGCTCTTGGCCTCGAAGATGGCCAGATCGCTGACCACCCGCTCGACCGCGCCCTGCCGCTGCAGCAGGTAGTAGAGGCCGCGGCCGCGCGAGATGTCGTGGTAGGCGAGGTCGAGCTGCGCCACCCGCGGCGACGACAGCGGCAGGTCGTGCTTGGCCCGGTAGCGCTCGATCAGCTGGTACTTGGTGGCCCAGTCGATCTCGCGGTCGATGAGCGTGAGGTCCTGCTTCTCGACGGCGTCCAGCGCACGTCCCCACAGCTCCAGGACCCGCTTGGCGGTGCCGTCCTCGCCCGTGCGGGCGATGAAGTCGACCGCGCGGCTGTAGTACTCGCGCTGGATCTGCAACGCCGACGCGCTGCGCCCTGCGGCGAGCCGGACCGGCCGGGTGCCGGTGAGATCGTGGCTGATCTCGCGGATGGCCCGGATCGGGTTCTCCAGCGTGAGGTCGACGAACTGCACGCCCTGCTCGATCATGCGCAGCACCAGGTCGGCCGAGCCGACTTTGAGCAGCGTGGTCGCCTCGTTCATGTTCGAGTCGCCGACGATGACGTGCAGGCGGCGGTATCGCTCGGCGTCGGCATGCGGCTCGTCGCGGGTGTTGATGATCGGCCGGCTGCGAGTGGTAGCCGAGGACACGCCTTCCCAGATGTGCTCGGCGCGTTGACTCACGCAATACACCGCTCCGCGCGGAGTCTGCAGCACCTTGCCCGCGCCGCAGATCAGCTGCCGCGTGACCAGGAACGGGATGAGTACGTCGGCCAGCCGGCTGAACTCGCCGTGCCTGCCCACGAGATAGTTCTCGTGGCAGCCGTAACTGTTGCCTGCGGAGTCGGTGTTGTTCTTGAACAGGTAGATGTCGCCGGCGATGCCCTCGTCGTGCAGACGCTTCTCGGCGTCGACCACGAGCCCCTCGAGCACACGCTCACCGGCCTTGTCGTGGGCGACGAGGCTCTCGAGCGAGTCGCATTCCGGTGTCGCGTACTCGGGATGGCTGCCGACGTCGAGATAGAGCCGGGCGCCGTTCTTCAGGAACACGTTCGACGACCGGCCCCACGACACCACCCGGCGGAACAAGTACCGCGCAACCTCGTCGGGCGAGAGACGCCGCTGGCCGTGGAACGTGCACGTGACGCCGTACTCGTTCTCGATACCCAGGATGCGCTTCTGCACCCGACCACCCTATCCGCGCGGACGCGTCGCCGCCCGTGATCAAAGGTCCTGACGGCAGCGAGTCGCACTTGCGGGCCCACTTTACATGCGGCATGGTTCTGTACACCTCAACGACAACGGCGGTCTCGATGTCCAGCCCGGAAGGTGAGCGGATGCAGGAACGAGCGGACAACATGCTCTCCGGGCGGGCGATGCTCACCGGCGAACGCCCGCAGTGGCGCGACGGCAAGCGCTACCTGTGGTTGCTGGGCACCGTCGTGCCGTTGTTCTTCTTTCTCGGCTGGGGCTTGGTGAACCTCACCGGATCGGCCGTCTTCTGGTGGATCGGCCCGTTCGTGATCTACGTGGCGATCCCGCTGCTGGACGTCGTGATCGGCGACGACCCGTCCAACGCACCGGCGGAGGTCATCGCCTGGCTGGAACGCGACCGCTACTACCGGTGGGTGACCTACCTGTTCCTGCCGGCCCAGTTCGCGGCGCTGTTCGCCGGGTTCTGGGTGATGACGCGCTCCGGCGGGCTCGCCGTCGTCGACCGGTTGGGCATCGCGGCGACACTCGGCATGCTCAACGGTGTCGCCATCAACACCGCGCACGAGCTGGGCCACAAGAAGGAGCACCTCGAGCGGTGGTTCGCGCGCATCGCGCTGGCGCCGTGCGGTTACGGGCACTTCTTCATCGAGCACAACCGCGGTCATCACGTCCGCGTCGCGACCCCGGATGATCCGGCCTCCAGCCGGCTCGGCGAGACCTTCTGGCGGTTCTGGCCGCGGACGGTGGTGGGCAGTGTCGGCAACGGCTGGCGGCTGGAGAGGATCCGGCTGCGCCGGATGGGCAAGCCGACCTGGACGCAGCGCAACGACGTGCTCAACGCCTGGGCGATGACGGTCGTGCTGTGGGCGGTGTTGATCGCGTTGTTCGGTATCGGCATCGGCCCCTACCTGCTGCTGCAGGCGGTGCTCGCCTTCAGTTTGCTGGAGGCGGTGAACTACCTCGAGCACTACGGGCTGCAGCGCCAGAGCCTGCCCAACGGGCGCTACGAGCGCGTGACGCCGCGGCACAGCTGGAACAACAACCACCTGACGACGAACCTGTTCCTCTATCACCTGCAGCGGCACAGCGATCACCACGCGAACCCCACCCGGCGTTACCAGGCGCTGCGGCACTTCGACGAGTCGCCGCAACTGCCCGCGGGCTACGCGGCGATGATCCTGCTCGCGTACTTCCCGCCGCTGTGGCGTCGGGTGATGGACAAGCGCGTGCTCGCGCACTACGGCGGCGACGTCACGCTGGCCAACATCGACCCGCGCCGCCGCACGCAGATCCTGGCTCGCTACGGCGCCGGCGCACCGACCGCCGACACCACGGCTGCCTGACGGGAATCTGCCATGCGATACCGGTGCGAGGTCTGCGACTACGTCTACGACGAGGCCGTCGGCGAGCCGCGCGAAGGCTTCCCGGCCGGCACCGCGTGGTCGGACGTCCCCGACGACTGGCCGTGCCCCGACTGTGGAGTGCGCGAGAAGGCCGACTTCGTCGAGGACGCCGCTGCGCACGGACCGCGCGGCGGCGGTGCATCCTGATCCGGTGACCCCCGAACCCCGACTCCCCTACGCCGCAGCCGCGCGCTCGTTGCTGCGCGACACCGTGCTCGACGCCATGGACGAGCACATCCGCGCTCGCGGCTGGGCAGCGACCCGCATGTCGGACGTCGCCAGGGCGGCAGGAGTGAGCCGGCAGACGCTGTACAACGAGTTCGGCTCCCGCTCGGCGCTCGTCGAGGCGTACCTGTCGCGCGAGATCGAAGGCCTCGTCGACCAGGTGGCCGACGCGGTGCGGGCGAACGCCGACGACGCCCACCGCGCGCTGCGCAGCGCGTTCGAGTTGTTCCTCAAGCTCGCCTCCGACGAGCCGGTCGTGCAGTTGATCGTCGCGGACGCCGACCCGGGGGAACTGATCCGGCTGCTCACCGGAATCGGGCAGGCGGTCGCCGGCGAGCAGATTGCCCACCTGATACCCGAGGTCTGGCCGCAGGTGAGCGCCGAACATGCCCGGCTGCTCGCCGAGACGTTGGTGCGACTGGCGATCAGCCACGCGCTGCTGCCGCTGCACGACCCCGGCGAGGTGGCCGACGGCGTCGGACGGATGCTCGCACCATTCGTCGACGAGATCCTCGGCGACCAGTCGCGCTGAGCGGGTTCGCCCTCAAAGGCCCAGGAGAGGTGCTAGCTTCCTGCCAACGATCTTGGGAGGGAACAGTTCCATGAAGCGGTTCACCACCGGCGCCCTTGTCGCCGCTGCCGGGTGCCTGGCGTCGGCGCTCATCCCGACTGCCGCGCAGGCCGCCCCCGACGGCAGCCCCTGGACCGGTGGCGGGTTCGTCGCGACTCCGGCGCACCTGCGCACCGTCGCCATGACCGTCGTCGTGCCGGAGCTGCCGTGCTCGGCGTCGTCCGACTCACAACAACTGCGCATCGGCATGTTCGGGGTCAAGAAGGAGGGCACGACGACGCGGCCGTGGTCGCTTGCCGTCGTCGCCTCGTGCACCGGCGGAGTCGCGAGCTACCGGGCCCGCGGGATGCGGGTGCAGCCCGGTGACGTCGTCGCACTCAGCGACCAGTACGGCGGCGGGCAGGAGAGCTGGGAGGTCGACGACCGCACCAGCGGCCGGGGCGAAGGCGGCGGCGAAGCCGTGGCCGGAGGCCAGCTGCGCGCGCTGCCGTGGGGGCTCGTCGGCGGCCAGCTGACCGGCAAGCTGCCGGCCAAGATCGCCGTGCCGGTCTCCGGAGTGCGCGTCGACGGCAAGAGGCTCGGCAACCAGCCCGTCCGCCACCGCGCCCAGTTGCGCCACGGCACCCCGATCGTGCACGCGGGCCGGCTCGACGAGACCGGCACCGGCTTCACGCTGCGCGTGGGCTGACCGATCCCCCAACCTGTGGCGCTCGGCTCTCGATGATCGGGACGACGGGCTGCTCAGCCGGTCAGTTCTGCGAGCCGTTCTCGCCGGCGTCGTGCGGGGGCGTATCGGCCTGCGCGGGCTCGGATTCCGGCGGCGCGGACGACTGCGCCGGCGGCAGCAGACCGTCGAGCTCGCGACCGGTGATCCTGCGGAACTTGCGCTGCCCCCGGGTGCGGTCGAGCACCGCGACCTCGAGCTGGTTTGCCGGCAGCGAGCGGGGCGCGCCGTCGGGCGCGCCCGCCGTGCCCAACGCACCCACGGCGGCCTGCAACGCGTCGCGGAGCGCGGCGCGCGACGCGAACCGCGACCGCATCTCGGTGGTCAGGGCCTCGGCCTGACCACCCATCACCAGGAACTCGGGTTCGGCGACGATCGTGCCGTCGTAGGAGAGCCGGTACAGCTGGTCGGCCTCGGGCGTCTCGCCGACCTCGGCCACGCAGATCTCGACCTCGTACGGCTTCTGCTGCTCGGTGAAGATCGTGCCCAGGGTCTGGGCATAGGCGTTGGCGAGCGCGCGGGCGGTGACGTCGCGGCGGTCGTAGGAGTAGCCGCGCAGGTCGGCCAACCGGATGCCGGCGACGCGTAGGTTCTCGTACTCGTTGTACTTGCCGACGGCGGCGAAGCCGATGCGGTCGTAGATCTCGCTGACCTTGTGCAGCGCGAAGCTGGCGTTCTCGGCGACGAACAGCACGCCGTCGCTGTAGGTCAGCACGACGACGCTGCGGCCGCGGGCGATGCCTTTGCGCGCGAATTCCGAGCGATCGCGCATGATCTGCTCGGCCGAGGCGTAGAACGGCATGGACATGCTGGTCAGCTTCCTTCCTGTGCCGTGTTCTAGGCGCCCGGTCGGGCTTGCCGGTCGGCGAGGATCGCCCGGACGGTCTCGCCGAGCTCGTCGTTGCTCACCCGTTCCGCGCCCGCGGCGGTGGCGAGCCGGACGACGGGATAGATGCCGCGGGTGATGTCCGGACCGCCGGTCGCCGAGTCGTCGTCGGCGGCGTCGTAGAGCGCCTCGACGACGACCCGGATCGCCTCGGCGCGGTCGAGCCCCGGGCGCCACAGCTTCTTCAGCGCCCCGCGGGCGAACAGCGACCCCGAGCCGACGGAGTGGTAGTGCTGCTCGGGGTAACGACCGCCGGTGACGTCGAAGCTGAAGATCCGTCCCGCGTTGTCCGTGTCGCTGGTCTCGGTGTCGTAGCCCGCGAACAGCGGCACCACGGCGAGCCCCTGCATCGCTTCGGCGAGGTTGCCGCGGATCATCATGCCGAGCCGGTTGGCCTTGCCGTCGAGGGTGAGCCGGGTGCCCTCGATCTTTTCGTAGTGCTCCAGCTCGACCTGGTAGAGACGCACGATCTCGACGGCGATCCCGGCCACGCCGGCGATCCCGACGAGCGAGTGGTCGTCGGCCTCGAACACCTTCTCGATGTCACGCTGCGCGATGAGGTTGCCGGCCGTTGCGCGCCGGTCCCCCGCCATGATGACGCCGTCGCGCCAGATCGCCGCGACGATGGTCGTGGCGTGCGGCAGGGATGCGGCGGACTGGCCGAGGCGTCCGGGAAGCAGTTCTGGCGAAGCCGCCGCGACGAATTCGGTGAACGACGAAGATCCGGGCGAGGTGGCGTAGCGCAGGATGCCGTGGGCCGGGTCGGAACCCAGTGGCCGGCCGGATCGCTCGATGCTCAACATCGCTCCTCGCTCTCGGGGGTCTGCTGCGACCCTACCGACGGCGTACCCCGTCCGGCAGCGAGGGCACGCGAGCGAGATCAGGTGGCACCCGGCGCACCCGGCGCGCGGGGTTCATGCCCGCGGCGCCGGGGTCGTGCGAGATCGATCTACTGGCCGCCCTTTTGAACGAATGCTCTTACGAAATCCTCAGCGTTCGACTCGAGTACGTCGTCGATCTCGTCGAGGATCGCGTCGACGTCCTCGGTCAGCTTCTCGTGGCGTTCGCTCACATCCGAGCTCGACTCGACGGCCTCGTCGGCCTCTTCTTCACGCGTGCGCTGCGGCCGGCTCTGGCCGCTGTCTTGAGTAGGCATGACGGCCCCCTTCCCTCTGGCGCCCACCCTAGCTCGGATGCCTGACAGGATCCGGTGATTCGTGCACAGCTACACGTCCCGGAACCGACCGGGCGCGGAGGGTGTCGCGGGCGGCCCGCAGTGGGTAGACAGGGCGGGTGACCCGCCTGCTGATCGGCCCGCTGCTGCGTCACGTCGGCACCGCCGACGCCACCATCTGGGTCGAAACGGACGCCCCCTGCGACGTCGAGGTCCTCGGCACCCGGCAGCCGACGTTCACCGTCGCCGGCCACCACTACGCCCTGGTGACGATCGAGAACCTGCCGCCGGCCTCCACCATCGAGTACGAGGTGCACCTCGACGGGGAGAAGGCCTGGCCGCCGCTGCACAATGACCGGCCCGCCTCGCGCATACGCACCCAGGGCGGCACTGGCCCGATGCGCATCGGTTTCGGCTCCTGCCGTTACGGCCGGGCCGCGGCCAAGGTCGGCGACAAGCACTTCGACCCCGACTCGCTGGCCGCCTACGCGCGGGTCATGGCGACGCAGGACGAGCGCGACTGGCTCGACGCGTTCCTGATGCTCGGCGACCAGGTGTACGCCGACGAGACCTCCGAGGCCACCCAGCGCCGCATCCGCGCCAAGCGCGACATCACCAGGGAGCCCAAGGACCAGGTCGCCGACTTTGAGGAGTACACCTGGCTCTACCTCGAGTCGTGGACCGATCCGGACGTGCGCTGGCTGCTCTCGAACGTCCCCACGTCGATGATCTTCGACGACCACGACGTGCGCGACGACTGGAACACCTCCGACGCCTGGCGGCGCGACATGCAGGCGACCGACTGGTGGGAGAAGCGCATCATCGGCGGCCTGTCGTCGTACTGGGTCTACCAGCACATCGGCAACCTCTCCCCCGACGAGTTGCGCCGCAACGAGACCTTCCAGAAGGTGTGCGCGGCGGAGGGCGACGCGATGCCGCTGCTGCGCGAGTTCGCCGCCCACGCCGACCGGGAGGCCGACGGCGCGAAGGGCACCAAGTGGTCGTTCCGGCGCGACTTCGGCAGCGCCCGCCTGCTGATCATCGATTCGCGGTGCGGACGGATCCTGGCCGGCGATCAGCGCAGCATGGTCAGTGAGGACGAGTTCTCCTGGATCGAGCAACAGGTCCGCGGCGATTACGACCACCTGCTGATCGGCACGTCGCTTCCATGGCTGATGGCTCGCGCGCTGCACGACATCGAGGCATGGAACGAAAAGCTCGCGGCCGGGGCCCGCGGCCGCCGCTGGGCGCGCTGGTCGGAGAAGCTGCGGCGCGCCGCCGATCTGGAGCACTGGGCCTCGTTCCGGGAGTCCTTCGAACGGCTCGCGCGGCTGATCGCCCGGGTGGGACGCGGCGAGTGCACCGACGCGCAGCACGCGCCGGCCAGCGTGCTCGTGCTCTCCGGCGACGTCCACCACGCCTACGCCGCGCGGGCGCAGTTCCCCGAGAACGTGCCGACGCCGGTGTATCAGCTGACCTGCTCGCCGCTGCACAATTACGTGCCCGCTCCGATGCGCTGGGCGTTCAAGGCCGGGTGGAGCCACGTCGCCGAACGGTGGGCCCGCCGGGTGCTCGGCCTGGTGACCGAGGTACCCGCGGCGTCGCTCAGCTGGGACCGGCTGTGCGGCCCGTTCTTCGGCAACGAGATCGCGACCCTGGTGCTGGACGGCCGGCGCGCGGAGATGGTGCTGCGCCGGGCCGCGCCCGCCGGTGACCCGGCCCAGCTGATCGAGGTGTCCCGGCTGACTTTGGCCGACTGAACGCCGCCTACCCGGAGGCGCCGGGCTGGCCGGAGGCGGCGGGCTGCCCTGACGCGCCACGCACCGTGTCGCGCAGGGCCTCGAGCGCGCTGTACCGCGGCCGCCAGCCGAGCTGTTCACGCGCCTTCGTGGTGTCCATGATCGCCGGGTGGGTCAGCGCCTCGATCCAGTCGACCGACGGGGGCAGGAACGGCAGGTGCATCCGGGTCGCGGCCGCGGCGGCCGCCTGCGAGATGCCCGCCGGCACCGGGATGGGCAGCAGGCCGAACTCGCGGGCGACCGCGGCCAGGGTCAGCACGCCGTCGCCAGCGATGTTGTACGCGCCGGCGGGGCCGGCGCCCAGCGCCGCGAGCAGTAGCGCCTGCCCCACGTCGTCCTCGTGGATGAGCTGGAGGGGCAGTTGCGGCACGGGCAGCGGCACCGGCACCGGCAGGCGAGGCAGCCCGGTGCGGTTCCCGAACAGCCGCGCCAGGCTCGGCACGGACGGCACGGCGATCTTGGCGCCGACCGCGTGCGGCCCGACCACGATCGGCGGGCGCAGCAGGTACAGCCCGATCGGCGTGCGGGCGGCGGCGTGCTCGTCGGCGAGCAGTTCCTCGAGCTCGGCCTTCTCCTGGGCGTAGAACAGCCGCGTCGCCGGTCGCGTCGGCCAGTCCTCGGTGAGGCCCACCGGGTTGTCCCGGTGGAAGCCGTACGCCGCGACGGACGAGGCGTAGACGAACCGGGATACCCCGGCTGCCGCCGCGGCCCGGAACGTGTTCAGTGTTCCCTCGACGTTGATCGCCCGGATGGTCGCGCGTGACGCGGCCCCGGTGATCATGAAGGCGAGATGGACGACGACGTCGGCGCCGGCGAACGCCTCGGCGAGCGCGGCTTCGTCACGGACGTCGCCGCGCCGGTACTCCATCTTCGTCCAGCCGTGCTCGGCCGGATCGAACGGGCGGCGCGCGATGCCGACGATCCGCCGGATCCTGGCCTCGTCCTGCAGCTTCGGCATCAGCCCGGCGCCGAACGTTCCGGTGGGACCGGTGACGGCGACGGTGAGCTGTTCCCCGGGCATGCGCAGCTTCTACCCGCACCGTCGGCACTCCCAATCGCCGCACCGGGGGAATCCGCGCTAGGCCGGGTGTGTTGGCGCGATCATGAGCTCACCTTCCGAAAGCGCTCCGCTGACGCTCCACGCTGCTGCACCGGCCCCGCGATGAGCAAAGTCGTGGTCGCGACCGCCTTCGGCGGTCCTGAGGTGTTGTCCGTCGTCGACCGGCCCTCACCCGAGCCGGCCGCGGGCGAGGCGCGCGTCGCCGTGCGCGCCGCGGCCGTGAACCCGATCGATTACAAGCTCTACAGCGGAGCGTGGGGCCGCGACCCGAACGTGCTGCCCCGCCGCCTCGGTGCCGAAGCCGCAGGGGTCGTCACCGCGGTGGGCGAAGGGGCGCGCGGGCCCGCCGGCGACCTGGCCGTGGGCGACGAGGTGATCGTCTACCCGGCGTCCGGCGGCTACGCGCAGGAGATCGTCGCGCCCGGCGACGCGCTCGTGCCCAAGCCGGCGGGCATGCCTTGGGCGCAGGCCGCGGGCCTGTTGCTGACCGGCGTCACCGCCGTCCACGCGTTGGAGACGGTGCAGCTGGAGGCCGGCGAGACGGTGCTGATCCACGGCGGCGCCGGCGGTGTCGGGCTGATGGCCGTCCAGCTCGCGGCGTTGCGCGGAGCCACCGTGCTCGCCACCGCGAGCCCGCGCAACCACGACCTGCTGCACGGGTTCGGCGCCGTCCCGATCAGTTACGGGCCGGGCCTGGCCGACCGGGTCCGCCAAGCGGCGCCCGGCGGCGTGGCTGCCGCGCTGGATCTGGTGGGGACCGACGAGGCGGTGGACGTCTCCCTCGAACTCGTCGCCGACCGCAACCGCATCGTCACGATCGCCGCCTTCGGGCGCTTCCAGGAAGCGGGAATCCGCGCGATCGGCGGCGGCACGGGCGCCGACCCCGGCACCGAGCTGCGCGCCGCGGCCCGCCTGCAGCTGACCGAGCTGTGGGCACAGGGCAAACTGCGCGTCGTCGTGGACCGGACCTACCCGCTCGACGAGGTCGCCGACGCCCACCGCGAGATCAAGGCGGGGCACGCCACCGGGAAGATCGTCCTGGTGCCCTGACCGACGTCAGCCGTGTGGAGCGAGCTCGCGGACGAACTGTGCGAGCTGGGCGAGGTTGCGGCATTCCGCCATCGGCATGACCCGCGCGTACTCGCTCGCCCGCGAATCGCCGGTGTCCCATAGGGCCTGCCGTTCGGGGTTGAGCCAGTAGCTGTGCTTGGCGCTCTCGGCGAGCTGCACGAAGGCGCGCATGCCCAGGTCGCCGTAGTTCGAGCGCGCGTCGCCGAGGACGAGCAGCGAGGTCTTGGGCCCGATCGCGTCCGGGAACCTCTCGGCGAACAACTCGAACGCTCGGCCGTAGTCGGTGCGACCCAGCAACCAGGTGACGTCGGCTTCGCGCGCGAGCCTGGTCACCGCGTCGAGCACGTCGCCGCCGGGAGTGAAGAACCGGGTCAGTTCGTCCAGTTCGTCGACGAAGCCGAACGCCCGTACCCGGGTGAACTGCTCGCGCAGTGCGTAGACGAGCAGGAGCGTGAAGTGGGCGAACGAGGTCACCGACTCGCTGAGATCGCAGAGCACCACGAGATCGGTCTTGTTCGGCCGTTTCGGACGGTGTTCGAGCTCCATCGGCACGCCGCCGGAGGACAACGAGGCGCGTAGCGTTCGGCGGAAGTCGAAGTGCCCGTGCGAGCCGCGTCGCTGCTCCAGCGTCAGCCGTGCGGCGAGCTTGCGGGCCAGTGGCTGGATCTCGCGGCGCAGCGCCGCCAGGTCCGTGCGCGTGGCGGCGAGGAAGGCCACCTGGTCGACGCTCGGTCGAACGGCCGTGCGCGCCACGGCGGTCGCGTCGGTGTTCTCGGCGAGCCTGCGGGAGATGTCGGCGGCCACCGCGCGTTCGAAGCGAGCGATGCGGTCGTCGATCATCGTGCGGGCCCGGCGTTCGGCGAGTCCGCCGCGTTGCTCGCCGTGCAGCGCCTGCTCGAGCAGCCCGGCCATCAGCGTCTCGGCCGAGACGCGTTGCAGGACGGCGAGCCGCGACCAAGAGGTCGAGCCCGGGCTGCGTCCTTGCACGGCGCCGAAGTTGCCGACGGCGTCGCGGGCCACGGCGGACAGGCGGCGCTCGTCTCCGTCGGCCAGGTAGTCGCGCAGCTCCGCCCGGATCCGCTCGCGCACCGGGTCGTCGAAAAGACCGCGGGAGGCGTCCTGGGGCGCAGTCGGGGGCTGGTCGGGCGTCGTTGCCGGTTCGCCGGTGACCGCCGGGTAGAACAGGTCGAACAGCGTGTCGAACGCCGCGCGTTGCGCCGAGCGCTTGATCAGCGTCGCCGCCAGCGCGGCGCGCAGCTGCTCGCGGTCGATCAGCTCCACGGCCTGGACCGACCGGATGGCGTCGAGTCCCTCGGCGACCGAGACACGCACTCCCGCGTCGCGCAGCGCCGCGACGAAGTCGACGTGCCGATCCAGCAGGCTCATGGCGTGCGGCTATCCGCCGTCGGCGCCCAGGCCGAGTTCCTTGGCCGCGCGCGTGTGGTCGGAGGCGTGCTTGAGCACCACCCCGAGCGTCCTGGCGATGGCCGGCTCGTCCAGTTCGTCGATCCCGAGGGCGAGCAGCGTGCGCGCCCAGTCGATCGTCTCGGCCACCGACGGCGCCTTCTTCAACTCGAGCGTGCGCAGCGTCGCCGCGGTGCGGACGAGCTGGTCGGCCAGCGACCGGCGGATGTCCGGCACCCGGGCGAGGACGATCTCGCGTTCCCGCTCCGGCGTCGGGTAGTCGAGATGCAGGAACAGGCAACGCCGTTTGAGCGCCTCGGACAGCTCGCGCGTGGCGTTGGACGTGACCACCACGAACGGCCTGGCGGTCGCGGTCACCGTGCCGAGTTCCGGGATGGTCACCTGGAACTCCGAGAGGACCTCCAGCAGCAGCGCCTCGACCTCGACGTCGGTCTTGTCCGCCTCGTCGATGAGCAGGACGGTCGGCGCTGCGTTCCGGATCGCGCGCAGCAGCGGGCGGGTGAGCAGGAACTCCTCGGTGAAGATGTCGTCGTGGGTGTCCTCCCACGCGCGGTCGTCAGGGGCGGCCTGGATGCGCAACAGCTGCTTGCGGTAGTTCCATTCGTACAGCGCGCGGGACTCGTCCAGCCCCTCGTAGCACTGCAGCCGCACGAGCTCTGCGCCGGTGGCCGCGGCGACCGCCTTGGCGAGCTCGGTCTTGCCGACGCCCGCAGGACCCTCGATGAGCAAGGGGCGCTGCAGCACCGCGGCGAGATACACCGTGGTCGCCGTGGCGGCGTCGG
>DASSEP010000036.1:0-7716 GCA_035695205.1 Jatrophihabitans sp.
GCGGGGAAGTTCGGCAGGGTCGACAGGTCGTTGCCGAAGATCGCGGTCTCCTGCGTGAACCGGTCGCCGGTGAGCTGCATGCCGTCGCCGGAGTCGCCGGCGATACGGATCACGACTTTCTCGAGCTGCTCGACGTGCTTCGTCACGGGGTGTAATGCCTCCCGGCAATCGGTACGCGACCAGGCCGGAGACGACAGCTCGGGCTGCAGCGCTGCAACAATGGCTGGACGCAACTACCCAGTCTACTGATCCGCGCGAGCGGGGCTCCGGTGCGCTTGCTCACTCGTAAGTTCTTGCGTAACTACGCGACACGCCCGTCGTTGGTTCGACCGACCCCGTTGTCTCGACGATCTCCGGCCGGTTACGGTCAGTTACCAAGTGAGTCATCTGAGTTATCCGGAGCGCCCGGTTAGCCCCCACCGGTCCGGTTGATGTAGGTCGTGATGAGCCCGGGACCACCGGGTACAACGACCGTGTCGACGGCCCCCGCGACCCTCGAGGAGATCTCATGGCAGACCTGGTTTTGCCGGCGTTCGAGATGGACTGCCGCGACTGGATGGTGGTCAGCCCCTCCGAAGCCGGCCTTCCCGAGGACGTCGCCGGCGCCCCACTGCTCGCCGTGCTCAGCACCGTCGTCATCGACGACGACCTGCGCGAGGCGACCGGTGCCCTCACCGTCGGCCTGCTCGACGAGGAGGAGGGCCTGGACGTCCGGCCCGTCTCGCCGGGCTCGGCGGCTCAGGAACTCATCGAGGCCGACCCCACGCCCGGCACGCGGCGCTTCGTGATGCCGGCGCCCAGCATGCACGGCCCGCGCGTCCAGCAGCTTGCGCTGCTCGCCGAGTTCGTCGTCCAGCCCGACCTCGCCGACGAGCTCGACCAGCGGGTCGAGAAGCTCATGGCGTCGTTCCGCTGGCAGCTCGACGCCGCCTGAGGCAACCCCCGAGCTTCATCGAGGTCTGACGCGCTTTCCCCCGGGCGCGTCAGACCTCGCTGACTGCTCCGGTCGTCACGTCGAACACGAACCCCCGCACGTGCGCGCGGTGCGGCAGCCACGGGCACTCGCGCACCAGCTCGACGCAGCGGCGGGCGTCGGCCGCCGCGTCGGTGAACCCGGGCACGTCCCACTCCGGCTCCGCGCCCGATTCGCGCGCCAGCTCGGCGCGGAACGCCGCGTCGTCGAAGTCGGTCATCCCGCAACCGGTGTGGTGCATGACCATCACCTCGCGGGTGCCCAGCTCGCGCTGGCTGATGGCGAGCGAGCGCAGCACGTCCGGCGTGGGGATGCCCCCGGCGTTGCGGATCACGTGCGCGTCACCGATCTCCAGGCCCAGCGCGCTGAACACGTCCACCCGCGCGTCCATGCAGGTGAGCACCGCGACGTGCCGCTTCGGCGGCCCGGGCAGCGGCCCGGGGAAGGACGCCGCGTACTGCTTGTTGGCCTGCACGAGCTCGTCGATTCCGGACATACCTGCGATCCAACCACCCTCGACCGTCGGGAACGCGGGGGGTAGCGCGAAGCGTTGTTCGATACGTGAACCAAGTACGTAACGGCCTGAAGACCGCGGTGCTGTTCGGCGTGCTCGGCGCGCTGTTCGTCGTGGTCGGCGGGCTCGTCGGCGGGCGCAGCGGCCTGATCATCGGCCTGCTGCTGGCCGTCGGCATGAACGCCTTCAGCTACTTCAACTCCGACAAGATCGCGCTGCGCACGATGGGCGCGCGCCCGGTCAGCGAGGCCGAGCAGCCCGCCATGTACCGCATCGTGCGCGAGCTCGCGACCAGCGCCCGCCAGCCGATGCCGCGGCTGTACGTCTCGCCGACGATGCAGCCCAACGCCTTCGCCACCGGGCGCAACCCGCGCCACGCCGCCGTGTGCGCCACCGCCGGCATCCTGCGGATCCTCGACGAACGCGAGCTGCGCGCCGTGCTCGGCCACGAGCTCAGCCACGTCTACAACCGCGACATCTTGATCTCGTCCGTGGCCGGCACGCTCGCCGCGGGCATCACCATGCTCGCCAACTTCGCCATCTTCTTCGGCGGCGGCGACCGGGACCGCAACCCGTTCGCTGAGCTGCTGATGATCCTGCTCGGCCCGCTCGCCGCGACCCTGATCCAGCTGTCGATCAGCCGCTCGCGCGAGTACCAGGCCGACGCGTCCGGGGCGGAGCTGTCCGCCGACCCGCTCGCCCTCGCCTCCGCGCTGCGCAAGCTCGAGGCCGGCACGCAGGCCGTCCCCCTGGTGAAGACGCCGCGGCTGCAGACCGCGAGCCACATGATGATCGCCAACCCGTTCGGCGGCGCGCGCAGCCTGTTCTCCACGCACCCGCCGATGGAGCAGCGCATCGCCCGCCTGGAGCAGATGGCCCGCTCCGACCCGCGCTACCTGCGCTGAACGCTCAGCGGTAGTTCGTGAACTGCAGCGGGACGTCGAGGTCGGCGCCCTTGAGCAGGGCGATGACGTCCTGCAGCGCGTCCTTCTTCTTGCCGGACACCCGCAGCTGGTCACCCTGGATGGCGGCCTGCACGCCCTTCGGCCCCTCGTCGCGGATCAGCTTGGCGATCTTGCGGGCGTGATCCTGGTCGATGCCCTGCCGCAGCGTCGAGTTGATGACGTACTGCTTGCCCGAGGCCTTGGGCTCGCCGGCGTCCAGCGCCTTCATCGAGATCGAGCGCTTGACCAGCTTCTCCTTGAACACGTCGAGCGCGGCCTTGGCGCGCTCCTCGGTGTCGGCCTTGATCGTCACGCCCAGCTCCCCGGACCACTCGATCGACGCGTTCGTGCCCCGGAAGTCGAAGCGCTGCGAGATCTCCTTGGCCGCCTGGTTCAGCGCGTTGTCGACCTCCTGGCGGTCGACCTTGCTGACGATGTCGAAGGACGGGTCGGCCATCCGTGCTGCCTCCTCGCGGACGTCTGCTGGGGATCGCCGCGGCCACCGCGCCGGGAGCCGCGTGCCTGCTCCCCTCGACGGTAGCCGATCGAGAACTCCGGTAAGCTTGCCAACCGTTGCCGGACGCGTCCGGCGACGAAGGCGGGTTGCCCGAGTGGTCAAAGGGAGCGGTCTGTAAAACCGCCGGCTCAGCCTACGTTGGTTCGAACCCAACACCCGCCACTGCGATCGAAGCCCCCGGATCCCGGGGGCTTTCGTCGGTGTCCGGTGCGTAGCCCTCGCGGCGCTGGACCGGTTACCGCGGCTTGGACTTGCTGTGCGCCAAGAACTCGAAGCCGAACAGGATCGCGATCGGGATCCCTGCCATGACGAGGACGGCGAAGCCGATCGGGCCGGCGGCGATGGTCAGCAGCAGGAGCAGGAACAGGATCGCGAAGGCGAAGATACGGCCTGGATGATGTTGCGTGGACATCTCGGCCTCCTCGTTCGATTGGTCGTAGAAGGCCGACCCTGCACCGGCCGGCCGCCTGCCGCTACGGGCCAACAGCGTGCCCTGGCAGGCCGAAGGTCGCGGGCCTGCGTGCCGTTACCGCCGCGGCGCGGCGATGATCACGTTGCGCCGTCGATTCGTGCAGACTGCCCGCATGGAACCCGGCTGGTACCCCGACCCGTTCGGTAACGGCCTGCGCTGGTGGGACGGGCAGACCTGGACAGCGCATGCCGCGCCGGCCGCGCCCGGCTTCTACCAACTCGATCCGCACAAGGATCTGGGCGACGAGAGACAGGCCGGGCGCCGCGCATCGATCGCCGTCGTCGTGGCCGCACTGATCGGCGCGGTGAACGAGGTCGTCGCAGCCTTCACCTACGGCCACTACTTCCGCGCCACCATCGACGCCGCCCGCAATGCGAACGGAACGGTCGACACAATCCCGACGCCGCCCGGCGTGGTCGTCTCGGAGCTCCTGACCATCGCTGCGCTCGTCGCGCAGATCTTCGTGATGATCTGGCTCTACCGGGCCGCCAAGTTCGCCCGCAACGCCGGGCTGCCGGCGCGCCGCGACCCCGTCTGGGCGGCGCTCGGATTTCTCATCCCGGTCGTCAACTTCTGGTTCCCGTACCAGGTGGCGGCGGATTCGTTTCCCTACACCGACCCGAACCGGCGCCTCGCCGGCTGGTGGTGGACGTGGTACCTCATCTCCACGCTGTCGGTGTTCGTGGTGCTGGTCGCGTCCGGTTTCTCGACGACCATCGGGGTGGTCATCGCCCTGATCGGCACGTGCACGTACGCGCTGGCGGCGGTGTACGCGCGGCGCATGATCGTTGCACTCGGCGCGGCGCACGAGCAGCTACTCGTCTCCTTCGGCAGGCGCTGAACACGCCCGGCTGAACCGCGACCCGCCTCCTGCCGTACCAAGCGGCAGAGCAGCCAGGAGGCGGACGGACGTCCATGGGCGACACGCGGCAGTTAGCCGAGGCGCGGGAGGTGCCCGCTACGGGCGCGGCCGAGCCGCCCGCCGCTCGGCGAGCGGATCTGGACGCGATGCGGTCGTTCGTGGTGGTGGGGCTGGTCGTGTTCCACTCCGCGATGGTGTTCGCCCCGGGCACCTCGTGGTTCGTGACGAGTTCGCAGACGAGCGGCGCGTTCACGGTCTTCCTGCTCTGGGGTTCGTTGTGGGGCATGCCGCTGCTGTTCGTCGTCTCGGGCATGGGGGTCCGCTACGCGCTGCGCACCCGTTCGCCGCGGGTGTTCGTCCGCGAGCGGCTGGGACGGCTGCTGATCCCGTTCCTGACCGGGCTGATCGTGCTCGTGCCCCCGATGTTCTACGCCGCTCGGCTGGCGCAACCCGGCTTCGACGAGAGCTACTGGCGATTCTGGCTGAGCTTCGTCAACGTCCCGGCGATCGCCGCGGGCCTGCTGCCGCGAAACACCTGGACCT
The DNA here is from genome assembly GCA_035695205.1 of Jatrophihabitans sp. Classification (GTDB taxonomy): domain Bacteria; phylum Actinomycetota; class Actinomycetes; order Mycobacteriales; family Jatrophihabitantaceae; genus Jatrophihabitans. Next base: position 4,826 of record DASSEP010000036.1, read on the forward strand.
CCAGCGGCGACGGCTTCGATCCCGCCCACCTCTGGTTCCTCTACGTGCTGCTGGTCTTCTCCCTTGCGCTGCTTCCGCTGTTCTGCTGGCTGCGCGGCGAGCGCGGACGGCACGCCGTCGACGTAGCGGCCCGCTTCGCGCACCGGCGACCGCTGCTCACGGTCGCTGCGGCTGCGCTGCCGGTGATGGCGGTGGAGGGGGTGTTCGGTCCGGACGTCGACACCGGTGGCTGGGAGCGGCTGACCTACCTGTTCCCGTTCCTGTACGGGTTCCTGATCGCCTCCGACGCGCGCTTCGCGCGAGCGCTGCGCCGTTCCCGCCGGCCGGCGTTGGCCTGCGCGGTGGTCGCAAGCGCGGCGCTGCTCGGGTGGGCGGGCCTGCTGAACGCCTCGGGTACGGACCTGCCGCCCGGATGGGGCGCGCTGCAGGGGTTGGCGGGGTGGGCCTGGCTGGCGGCGATCCTCGGCTTCGCCGGCTCGGCGGAACATGGGTCGCGGCCGGCCATGCGCACTATCCGCGCGCAGGCGCCCGCGCCGAGATGGAACGGGGCCGTCGGCTACGCGAACGACGCGGTCCTGCCGTTCTACCTGCTGCACGAGCCGGTGATCGTGGCGGCCGCCTGGTTCATCGCCCGATGGCAGGCGCCGGCCGCCGTCCAGTACTTCGCGCTCGTCGCCGTCTCCCTCGCGACCACGCTCGCCCTGTACGAGGTCCTCGTCCGCCGCTTCCGGATCCCGCGCCTGTTGCTCGGCATGAAACCGTCCCCGGCGGGCCGGACCACGGGCGGATGAGGTTCGGCCGACGCCCCCGGCTCAGGCCCGGGCGGGGACGAGCGCGACCGCCGGCACTCCCTGCGGCAGACCGGGCAGGGCGTCGGCGGGCGTGTGGAACATCCACAGCGACAACGCGCGGTAGGCGGCCCAGTCGCCGTCGGCGACCCGTAGCGACGCCACGCACAGCCCGTTCTGCTCGGAGCTGCGCACGAAGCACATCCGGATACTCGGCACGCCGGGAAGTTCGACGTCGACCATCCGCCCCGTCCCGGTCAGCGGGCCCTCGGGAAGCAGAACGGCGGCGCCGCCGACGGACACGTCGAGCAGCCGGCCCGGCGCGCCGTCGACCCGCGCCGGGGCGTCCACCTCGACCCGGTACCCGTTGCGGCGCGAGGTCGCGTACTGCGCGGCGTGGATGCGGCGCGCGCCGTAGACCAGCACGGCGGTGGCGAAGACGACCCACATCCCGGCCGCGACCGTGGACCCGACGGGTGGATGCCACGGCGTCAGCCCGACCACGACCGCGGCGGCGTAGCCGACCACCACGCCAGCCAGGCCCATGACGAGCCAGAGCACGCGCGGTACGCGCCCGCGGTGCCGGCCGTCCGCGGCGGCCTTCGGCGTCACCTGGAAGTCGAGATGGTTGCGCGTGAGCAACCACCACAGGCAGGCCACGCCGACGGGAACGCGCAGGATGCGCAGCGCGAATGCCGTCGGCCAGTGGATCTGGCCGCGCAGCAGCCGCTTCGAGCCCCACAACCGGAGGGCGAACATCGCGGTGAACGCCGTCGCGAAGGCCAGCGGGCCGGCTGTCGAGATCGTCGCGCCGGACAGCAGGATCACCGCGGGCACGAGGAACGCGACCAGCGTCGCGACGCCCTCCAGCCACCACAGGGTGCCGGTAAGGTACTCGTGGAAGTTGCGCCACGACATCCAGCGCTTGGCCGCCCACAGCCGTTCGTGCGTGACGATCTGCATCGCGCCCAGGCCCCAGCGGCGGCGTTGCAGCAGGTACTGCTCCGGCGTCGCCGGGGCGAGCCCGACGGCGAGGGTCTGGTGGTGGTAGGCGGTGTTCCAGCCGTTCTTGATCAGCTTCAGGGTGGTGTGCAGGTCCTCGGTGATGGTCTCCGTTGCGACCCCACCGACCTCACGCAGCGCCCGGACCCGCAACAGCGAGGTGGAGCCGCACCAGAACGGCCCGGCACCCGCGCGGTGCCGCGCCCGCATCAGCACGTTGAAGAACAGGCCCTGCTCGCCGCACACGCCGTCGTCGTCGAAGGCGCCTGCGTTGTAGAAGGCCTGCGGGCCCTGCACCAGGGCGATGTTCTCGTCGGCGAACCAGCCCAAGGTGGCGGTGAGGAAGGTGGGGAGCGGCACGTGGTCGCAGTCGAGCACCGCGACGACGTCGACGGCCTCCTCGCCCGCGCTCTCCTCGAGGGCCATGACATCCAGCGCGTAGTTGAGATTGCCGGCCTTCGCGTGGTCGTGGACGGGACGGCAGATGTAGCGGGCGCCGAACGATTCGGCCATCTCCGCAACCCAGCCCCGGTCGCCGTCGTCGAGTACCCACGTCTCGTGCGCCGGCTGCAGGGCGCATGCGGCCGCGACCGTCGGCGCCAGGACCTCGGCCGGTTCGTTGTACGTCGGAATGAGAACGACGACCCGCATACCGGCCGGTATGTCATGCTGCGGCGGTCCGAGGCTGTCGATCGTCCACAGCGTCACCGTCTTCGCCGCCAGCCCCACCAGCGGCAGCGCCTCGAAACCGATCAGCGTCCACGCCGCGATTTGGTTCCACCCGCCCGTAGGGACGGTGCAGGCCGCCCGCCACACGAGGTAGGCCAGCAACGACCCGATCGCGGCGAGCGCGCCGACGTGCGCGAGCCGCCTCGACCGGTCGGTCTCGGCAACCGGCGAATCCAGCTGGTCGGCCCACGCGGCGAACCGGTTGCTGCGGCTCGCCGCGGCGGGCAGCGACGGGTCCGCAGGGGCTGTCCGGGTCCCGGCGAACACCCTGCCCGGCAATCCGACGACGGACACCGGCACACTCCTTTGCGACGACGACCGCCCGCCGGTGTGCTCCGGTCGAGACGGTTTAGGGGTTCATCGGCCGCTCGC
>DASSEP010000037.1:0-2777 GCA_035695205.1 Jatrophihabitans sp.
GCCGTGCTGGTCTACCGGTACATCGACCTGGGCTCCATCGGGCCGCTGCCCGACATGTACGAGCCGTTGTGGTTCACCAAGAAGGTGCTGGCCACCGTCGCTGAGGGTGCGGCTGTGGTGGCCGGCGTGGCAGGTCTGCTGCTGGCGTTCAGCCGTCGCCGGACGCCGGCCCGGCCACCCCAGCAAGGGGTCGCCCGAAGCGGCGTGAGCCGGTGAGGGACGGCGTACGGGACGCGCACGTCCCGTACGCCGTCCGCGCAGGAACGCCTCGCGGATCGGTTTATCGATCCGTGGCGGCCGGCGCGCCGGCCGGTTCCAGCACGCGCGCCTCTGTGACGATCGCAGTGACGATCTCGGCGGGCGTGACGTCGAAGGCGAGGTTCAGCGCCGGGGTGCCGTGCGGCGAGATGAGGCGGCCGCCGATGTGTGTCACCTCCGCCTCGTCGCGAACCTCGATGGGCACGTCCGCCCCGGTGGGTGTCGCGGCGTCGATGGTCGACTCCGGGGCGGCCACGACGAACGGGATGCCCGCGCGCGCCGCGGCCAGTGCCAGCGGATATGTGCCGATTTTGTTCACGACGTCGCCGTTGGCCGCGATCCGGTCGGCACCGACGACCACCGCGTCGACCAGCCCGCGGGCGATCACCGAGGGCCCAGCCGCGTCGGCGACGAGGGTGTGCGCGATGCCCTGCTGGGCGAGTTCCCACGCCGTCAGCCGCGCCCCCTGGAGCAGCGGGCGGGTCTCGTCGACGTAGACGTGGCCGAGCGCGCCGCGCTCGTGCAGCGCCTGCACCACGCCGAGGGCAGTGCCCCACTCCACGCAGGCCAGTGCGCCGGCGTTGCAGTGCGTCTGTACCCCCACCGGGCGGCCGACGCGAGCGAGCAGCCAGTCCGCACCGCGAATGCTCAGCGTCCGGTTGACCTGGACGTCCTCCTCGAGCACTGCCAGGGCCTCGGCGAGTAGCGCGTCCGGCCGCGACAGCACGCGGTCGACGCCCCACGCCAGGTTGACCGCCGTCGGCCGGGCGGCCTTCAGCCGGGCGGCCGGCTCGGCGGCCCCGCCGGCCAGCGCCACGCCGAGCGCGCCGGCCACTCCGAGCGCCGGCGCCCCGCGGATCGCCAACCGCCGGATCGCGTCGATCAGCTCGTCGACGCTGCGCAGGTGCAGCACCACCAGCTCACCGGGCAGTCGGGTCTGGTCGATCGCGACGATGTGCCCGTCCTGCCAGTCGATGGTGCGCACGTCCCCATCATTCCGCGAGCAGCGAACGGTAACCGTGGCGCGCTGCGGACACCTGCACGGCCGCCAGCTGGTGCTCGTCGAGCACGCGCGGCGTGCCGACCCGCGCCGCGTCGAGATAGACCCCGCACGCCCACTCGAGCACCACGGCGCGTTCGAGCGCCTGGGCGAGCGTGGCGCCGTAGCTGACCGCGCCGTGGTTGGCTAGCAGCGCCGCGCGCCGTCCGTCCAACGCTGCGCAGACCGCCGAGGCCAGCTCCGCGGTTCCGAAAGGCGCGAACGGCGCCACCCGGATCGCGCCGCCCATCCCGAGCAGCTGGTAGTGGATGACCGGCAGCTCGTCGGCCACACACGCCACCGCTGTGGCGCGCGGCGCGTGGGTGTGCACGATCGCGCCCGCGTCATAGCGGCCATAGATCGCGAGATGCAGTTCCAGCTCGGACGTCGGGGCGCCGGACAGCACCTCGCCGTCCAGCGTGACCACCGCGACGTTGTCGGCGGTGAGCTCGGCCAGCGCGACGCCCGTCGGGGAGAGCAGCACGCGATCACCGTCGCGCACGCTGACGTTGCCGGACGTCCCCACGACCAGGCCTGCGGCAGCCAGCGCATGGCAGGCCTCTACCAACTCCATCGACCCATTACATCCCACCGGTTGATCGTTCCCGCGGTCGAGCCTGCTCGGCGCCGGTTCCGCCGTGGCCACCGAGACATCAGTAGGCTCGACAGTGTTGCGCGAACGCTGGCGGACGGACAGGTGAGGTTGACGGCCGGATGGATGATTCCGCGGGCGTCGATCCGCTGCGGGAGGCCCGCCGGTGCGCCGACCGTGCGCACAGCCGGCTGGTGGAGCTCGGCGCCACCGTGGCCACCGCCGAGTCGCTTACCGGAGGGCTGATCGGCGTGCTGCTCACCGAAGCCCCGGCCACCAGCGTCACCTACCGGGGCGGGCTGATCGTCTACGGGGTCGACGCGAAGAGCCACATCGCCGGAGTGGACGACGACCTGTTGGCCGAGCGCGGGCCGGTTCATCCCGCGGTCGCCGAACAGCTCGCCGTCGCCGCCCGGCAGCGCGTCGACGCCGACTATGGCATCGGCATCACCGGTGTCGCCGGGCCGGCGGCGCAAGGTGGACGCCCGGTCGGCGAGGTTCACGTGGGCATCGCCTCGGCATCCGGTGTCCGCAGCCACGAGCACCATTTCGACGGAACCCGCGGCGAGATCCGCGCGCTGGCCGCGGCCGGCGCGCTGGCCGATCTGGTGGCCGAACTGGACCGACAGCTGCAACGGCGGGAGGCTTAGCCCGGTGACCGATCGCGAGTTCACGAGCCTGCACAGCCACGGGCTGGTGCGGGTCGCTGCAGCCACGCCCCTCGTGACGACGGCCGACCCGGCGCGAAACGCCGAGGCGACCGTTGACCTGGCCCGGCAGGCCGACGCCGAGGGTGTCGACCTCGTCGTCTTCCCGGAGCTGGGGCTGTCGTCCTACGCCATCGACGACCTGCTGCTGCAGGACGCGCTGCTCGACGCCGCCGAGGAC
>DASSEP010000038.1:0-24499 GCA_035695205.1 Jatrophihabitans sp.
AGCGAGTTCCTTCTCCACACCGAGCCGGGCGAGCCGGTCGGCGAGGTAGCCGACGGCCTCGTCGTTGTCGAACGCCGTCTGGCGCACCCACCGCTCCGGCTTCGTGCCGCGCACGATGTAGCCGCCGGGCTCCTCCGGATCCCGCGCGACGGCGAACTCCACCTCGTCGACGGCCTTGGGATGCAAGACGATGCGTTGCGGCTCCGGTGTGCCCCGCTGCGCCCGGTCGGCCTCGACGGCCTCGGCGAGCGCGAACGTGAGCTCGCGCAGGCCCTCGTGGGAGACGGCGGAGATCTCGAAGACGCGAAGGCTGCGGGCTTCGAGATCCGGGCGGACGAAGTCGGCGAGCTCGCGGGCCTCCGGCACATCGATCTTGTTCAGCGCGACCAGGCGCGGCTTGCCGAGGAGCTCGCCGAACGTGCCTTCGTACTGGCCCAGTTCGCTCTCGAGCGCGTCCAGATCGCTCAGCGGGTCGCGGCCGGGCTCGAGAGTCGCGCAGTCGAGCACGTGCAGCAGCACGGCGCACCGCTCGACGTGGCGCAGGAAGTCCAGCCCCAGGCCCTTGCCTGCCGCGGCGCCCGGGATCAAGCCGGGCACGTCGGCGACGGTGAAGGTCGTGTCCCCGGCGCTGACCACGCCGAGGTTCGGCACGAGCGTGGTGAACGGGTAGTCGGCGATCTTCGGGCGGGCCGCCGACATCGCCGCGATCAGCGACGACTTGCCGGCACTCGGGAAGCCGACCAGTCCGACGTCCGCGACGCTCTTCAGCTCGAGGACGACGTCGCGCGACTCCCCCGGCTCGCCGAGCAGCGCGAAGCCGGGCGCCTTGCGCCGCGTTGAGGCGAGGGCGGCGTTGCCGAGCCCGCCGCGGCCGCCCTGCGCCACGACCAGGCGGGTGCCGGCACCGGTGAGGTCGGCCAGCACCTCGCCGTCGTCGTCGAGGACGACCGTGCCGTCGGGCACCCGCAGTTCGAGGTCCTGACCATCGGCGCCGTTGCGGTTGCTGCCTGCGCCCTGGGCGCCGTTGCCGGCCTTCTGGTGAGGGTGGTGGTGGAAGTCGAGCAGCGTGTGCACGTTGTGGTCGACGACGAGGACGACGTCCCCGCCGCGGCCGCCGTTACCGCCGTCCGGGCCGCCGAGCGGCTTGAACTTCTCGCGGTGGATCGAAGCGACGCCGTGCCCGCCATTGCCGGCGGTGAGGTGCAGCACCACCCGGTCGACGAAGCTAGCCATGAGGAACCCGGCTGGAAGCGTCGGGCAGCAGCGGAAGGCGACCTCTCGCTGGGACGCGACGGAAACGAATGCCGGAGCGGAAGATCAGACGATGCTGACGGTCTTCTTGCCGCGACGGACGCCGAACTGCACGGCGCCGGCCTCCAGCGCGAACAGCGTGTCGTCCTTGCCGCGGCCGACTCCGGCGCCGGGGTGGAACTTGGTGCCGCGCTGCCGGATCAGGATCTCGCCGGCCTTGACGGTCTGGCCGCCGAAGCGCTTCACACCCAGGTACTGCGGGTTGGAGTCGCGGCCGTTGCGGGAGCTCGACGCGCCCTTCTTGTGAGCCATAGCGTGCCAGTCCTTACTTCGCGCCAGTGACGCCGGTGATCTTCAGCTGGGTCAGCCGCTGACGGTGGCCCTGCCGCTTGTGGTAGCCGGTCTTGTTCTTGAACTTGTGGATGTGGATCTTCGGACCCTTTGTCTGCGCCACCACCTCGGCGGTGACGTTGACCTTCGACAGCTTGTCGGCCTCGTGGGTCACCTCGGCGCCGTCGACGAGCAGGATCGCGGGCAGGGCGACCTCGGCCCCGGGCGACGCGTCGAGCTTCTCGACCTCGATCACATCGCCTTCGGCGACCTTGTACTGCTTGCCGCCGGTCTTGACGATGGCGTACATCGGGGTGTCACTCCTCGGCTTGGCCGTGCTGTCTTCGAAAACTGACTGCTTGGTGCGGGACGTGCGGGCGCCTCGGCGCCTCACGCACGAGCGGCCCACCTCACGGAGGGCCGTCGTCCAGATTACGGCACCGGCCGCGGCCGAGGCAAAACGGCCCGGCTGCGCCCGGTGCGCCGCTCAGCCGACCGCGACCGGCGGGCCGGCCGGCCGGCTCGCCGCACGTCGCCGGCGCCGACCCTTGGCCGGTGCAGGCTCCTCGGCCTCCGTCTCGCTGCTGTCGCCGGCGTCGGCGCTGCTGCTGCCGGTCTCCGCCGGTTCCGGTGCGGGTGTCTCGGCCGCGGCCTCGGCGTCCCTGGCGGCCGCGACGAGCCCGGTGGCGAGCTGGTCGACCAGTGCGATCTCGGCGCCGTCGGCGGGCTTGTCCTGATCTGCCGAGGCGGCGCGGTGGATGGCCGCGATCGCCGCGTTCGCGGCCTGCCGCTGCTCGTCGGTCGCGGGCGGCTCGACCACGGCCTCGACGGGACCGCTGGCGGCCTTGCTGCCCCGACGGCGCCGGCTCTTGGACTTCTCCGGCTCGCCGGCGGCGGCGTGCTCGGCGTGGTCGACCGGCTCGCCGTGCACGATCACGCCACGGCCGTGGCACGCCTCGCACGGCTCGCTGAACGCCTCGAGCAGACCCTCGCCGACCCGCTTCCGGGTCATCTGGACGAGGCCGAGCGAGGTGACCTCGGCGACCTGGTGCTTGGTGCGGTCGCGGCCGAGGCATTCGGTCAGCCGGCGCAGCACGAGGTCGCGGTTCGACTCGAGCACCATGTCGATGAAGTCGATGACCACGATCCCGCCGACGTCGCGCAGCCGCAGTTGGCGCACGATCTCCTCGGCCGCCTCGAGGTTGTTGCGTGTGACCGTCTGCTCCAGGTTGCCGCCCGCGCCGACGAACTTGCCGGTGTTGACGTCGATGACGGTCATCGCCTCGGTGCGGTCGATGACCAGCGACCCGCCAGAGGGCAGCCAGACCTTGCGGTCGAGCGCCTTCATCAGCTGCTCGTCGACCCGCAGGTCGTGGAAGAGATCGGTTTCTTTCGTGTGCTTGGTGAGCCGCTCGCGCAGGTCGGGCGCGACGTCGCCGATGTATTCCGACACCGTCCCCCACGCCGCGTCGCCCTGCACGATCAGGGACTTGAAGTCCTCGTTGAACACGTCGCGCACCACGCGGGTCGCGAGATCGGGCTCGCCGTGCAGCAGGGTCGGCGCGGACTTCTTCGACTGCGTCTGGTTCGCCTTCTTCTGGATGGCCTCCCACTGCGCGGTCAGCCGCTCGACGTCGTGACGCAGGTCCTCCTCACTCGCGCCCTCGGCGGCGGTGCGCACGATCACCCCTGCGTCCTCGGGGACGATCTTCTTCAGGATCGCCTTGAGCCGGTGCCGCTCGGTGTCGGGCAGCCGGCGGCTGATGCCGGTCATGCCGCCGCCGGGCACGAACACCAGGAAGCGGCCGGGCAGCGACACCTGGCTGGTGAGCCGGGCGCCCTTGTGCCCGATGGGGTCCTTCGTGACCTGGACGAGGACGGTGTCGCCCGATTTCAACGCCTGCTCGATGGTGCGGGACTTGCCCTCCAGCCCGGCGGCGTCCCAGTTCACCTCGCCGGCGTAGAGCACGCCGTTGCGGCCCTTGCCGATGTCGACGAAGGCCGCCTCCATAGACGGCAGCACGTTCTGCACCCGGCCCAGGTACACGTTGCCGACGTAGGAGGTCGAGCTCGCCCGGGTGACGTAGTGCTCGACGAGCACGCCGTCCTCGAGAACGGCGACCTGTGTGCGGTCGCCGTTCTGCCGGACGGCCATGACCCGGTCGACGGCCTCGCGGCGGGCCAGGAACTCCGCCTCGGTGAGGATCGGCGCCCGGCGGCGCGTGGTCTCGCGGCCGTCGCGGCGGCGCTGGCGTTTGGCCTCGAGGCGGGTGGAGCCCTTGACGCCCTTCACCCCGTCGTCGGTGGCGGCCTTCGCCGACCTCGGCTCACGCACGTGGGTGACCGTGTTGGCCGGCTCCTCGCCCGCGCCGTCGTCCTCGGCCGAGTCGGACCGGCGCCGCCGGCGACGGCGGCGAGTGCCCGAGCTCGGCTGCTCCTCGCCGCCCTGCTCGGCGGCCGCGGTGCCGGCTTCCGGCTTTCCGGACTCCTCGGTTTCGGCGTCGCCGGTGCCCGCTGCCGCGTCGGCCGGCGTGTCGTCCTCGCTCGACTCGGTGGCCTTGCTGCTGCCTCCACGGCCGCGGCGGCCGCGGCGGCGCCGGCGCCGGGCTCCGGTGGCCTGCTCGCTGGCGGCCTCGCGGACGTCCTCGGGCTCGGCGGTCAGGTCCTCGGCGTCCTCGGCGGTGGCGATGTCCGCCTCGGCGGGCGCCGGTTCGGGGATCGGGGCCTGGAACAGCACGGCCGGCGCGGCCGGCGCGGTGGACGCCGTATCGGCAGCGGCGGCCTCGGGCGGCGCATCCGCGGGCTCGGACGTATCTGCGGGCTCGGACTTCGGTGCGGCCTTCTTCGCCGCCCGCTTGCGCGGGGTGCGCTTCGCCGGGGCCGGGTCGGGCTGTGCGGCCTCGGCCGGCGCCGGCGCCTCGGCAGCGGGCGCGGCGGGCGCCTCGGGAGCGCGATCCGGCGCCGCCTCGGCGGCGGTTTCGGGGGTTGTTTCGGGTGCCGGCGCGGCGGCCTTCTTCGTCGCCTTGCGGGGCGCCCGCTTGCGCGGGGCCGGCGCGTCGGCGCTCGCGGCGCTGTCGGAGGGCTCGCTGCCCGGCCCGGCGGCTGCTGCCGCGGCGCGTTTGCGCGGCGCCCGCTTGCGCGGAGCCGGCGCGGTGGGGGCGTCCGTCGGGGCCTCGGCCGGGCCGGCCGGTGCCGCCTGGGGTTCGGTGGATGTGGAGGTGGTGTCGTCGGGTTCGAGCATGTGCTCGGGTCACTCCATTTCGGCCTCCGGGCGCGTCCACCGCAGTGGTCCGCGACCGCACAGAGGCAGTTGTGGCGGGCGGGCCTGCCGGAGGGTTCCGGCCGGGCGCCCGCGAAGTCTGCTCACCCCGCGGGAACCGCGGGCTGAAAGAACGAAGCGTCGTTCAGCGATGTGCCTGTCGTGCCGACGGCGTCGCCGCGTGATCGCGGTCGGCGGCCAGCGGGTCACCGATCGTGCCGTCGACGCCCACCGGACCCTGCGCGAGCCGGACCGCGAGTGGCGGCCCGGACGGGGCGAGACCGGCGACGTCGCGCAGCCCTGCGACGACATCGTCCGGTCGCACGGTAGGCGTTACCTGCCGAACGACCACGTCCAGTATCGCACGAACGTCCGGCGTACCTGTCGAGGTGACCGCGAGCCGCTGCACAGCGCCGCGGACGTCCACCGCCCGCCGGCCGTTCTTGGTGAGCCGTTCCACGCTCAGTTCTTCGCGCGCCAGGAACAGCTCGACCGCCGCCCGGCACTGCTCGCGCGACACGCCGGCGAGCTCGATGCGCCACGCCGACGCCTGCATGCGGTCGGCCAGCGAATCCGGCCCGGCCGCCACCGCGTCGACGATGTCGAGGCCGTCGGGCAGCGCGGCGTCGAGCCGCTCGCGCACCGAGTCGACGTCCAGTTCCGCGGCCAGGCCGATCTCGACGTACTCCGCCTCGCTCGCCACCCCGGTCGGTGCGGCGCCGATGTAGCTCACCTTCGGGTGCGGCGAGAAGCCGGCCGAGTAGGCCATCGGGAGCTCGGCGCGGCGCAGGGCCCGCTCGAAGGCGCGGGCGAAGTCCCGGTGCGAGGTGAACCGCAGCCGGCCACGTTTGGCGTAGCGCAGCCGTATCCGCTGCACGACCGGCGGCGGTGGCGGTCCGTCGGGTACCCGGCGGGCCATCAGCGCGCGCTTCCGGTGTCGGTCACTGCGAGACCAGCGGCAGCAAAGAACGTCCGGTCGGGCCGATCTGGATGTCAGTGCCGAGGTTGGAGCACACGCCGCAGTCGAAGCACGGGGTCCAACGGCAGTCGTCCTGCTCGAACTCGCCGAGCGCGTCCTGCCAGTCGTCCCACAGCCATTGCTTGTCGAGTCCGGAGTCCAGGTGATCCCAGGGCAGCACCTCGTCGCCGTCGCGCTCGCGGGTGGTGAACCACGCGAGGTCGACGTCGTGCAACTCGGCGACGGCGGCGTCGAGCCAGCGGCTGAACGAGAAGTGCTCGCTCCAGCCGTCGAACCGGCCGCCCTCGCGCCACACCCGCTCGATCACCGCCCCGACGCGCCGGTCGCCGCGCGAGAGCAGTCCCTCGACCAGGGAGGGCTCGCCGTCGTGGTAGCGCATCCCGACGTTGCGGCCCAGCGAGCGGTCGGCGTTGATCGCCTCACGGAGCCGCTTGAGCCGGGCGTCGATCACCTCCGGCGAGGCCTGCGCGGCCCACTGGAACGGCGTGTGCGGCTTCGGCACGAACCCGCCGATCGAGACGGTGCAGCGGATGTCCTTGTGGCCGGCGGCCTCGCGACCGGCGCGGATGACGTCGTGGGCCATCTCGGCGATCTCGAGGACGTCCTCGTCGGTCTCCGTGGGGAGCCCGCACATGAAGTAGAGCTTCACCTGCCGCCAGCCCTGGCCGTAGGCCGTGCTGACTGTGCGGATCAGGTCGTCCTTGCTCACCATCTTGTTGATCACGCGGCGCAGCCGCTCCGAGCCGCCCTCCGGGGCGAAGGTGAGCCCGGAGCGCCGGCCGTTGCGGCTGAACTCGTTGGCGAGGTCGATGTTGAACGCGTCGACGCGGGTCGACGGCAGCGAGAGGCTGACGCGGTCGTTCTCGTACCGGTCGGCGAGCTGCTTGGCCAGCGGGCCGATCTCGGAGTGGTCGGCGCTGGACAGCGACAGCAGGCCGACCTCCTCGAAACCGGTGGCGGCGAGCCCCTTGCGGACCATCTCGCCGATGCCGTCGATGCTGCGCTCGCGCACCGGGCGGGTGATCATGCCGGCCTGGCAGAAACGGCACCCGCGCGTGCAGCCGCGGAAGATCTCGACCGACATCCGCTCGTGCACCGATTCGGCGAGCGGCACCAGCGGGGACTTCGGATAGGGCCACTCGTCGAGGTTCATGACCGTGTGCTTGGTGACCCGCTCGGGCACGCCGGCGCGGTTCGGCCGGACGGCCTCGATGCGGCCGTCGGCGAGGTAGCTGACCTCGTAGAACCGCGGGACGTACACGCCGCCGGTCGCCGCGAGGCGCAGCAGCAGTTCGTCGCGTCCGCCGGGCCGGCCCTCGGCCTTCCAGTCGCGCACGATGCCGGTGATCACGCCGACGGCCTGCTCGCCGTCGCCGAGCACCGCCGCGTCGACGAAGTCGGCGATCGGCTCCGGGTTGAACGCGGCGTGCCCGCCCGCCAGCACGACGGGATGGGTGTCGTCGCGATCGGCCGCGTGCAGCGGGATGCCGGCGAGGTCGAGCGCGGTCAGCAGATTGGTGTATCCGAGTTCGGTGGAAAAGCTCACCCCGAGCAGGTCGAACGCCGCGACCGGGCGGTGGCCGTCGACGGTGAACTGGCCGATGCCGTGCTCGCGCATCAACGCCTCGAGATCGGGCCACACCGAGTAGGTGCGCTCGGCCAGCGCGTCGTCGCGCTCGTTGAGCACCTCGTAGAGGATCTGGACGCCCTGGTTCGGCAGGCCGACCTCGTAGGCGTCGGGGTACATCAGCGCCCAGCGGACCGCGACCGAGTCCCAGTCCTTCGTACGGGCGTTCAGCTCGCCACCGACGTACTGGATCGGCTTGGCCACGCGCGGCAGCAACGGCTCCAGGCGGGGGAACAGCGACTCGACAGGCACGCCTTTCGAGTCTACGGCCGTGCCCGGCTCCCGGAAGCCACGCGGCTCAGGAGCCGCGGCTTCAGAAGCGCGGCTTGCCGTGCCGGTACAGCCAGTTGCGGAAGAACGGGGTGAGGTCGCGGTGCGCCAGCCGCGCGGCGAACGCCGTGAACTGCCCGACCTCGGCGTTGCCGTACCGGTGGACCGCCAGCCAGCGGCGCATGATCCGGAAGAACGTGTGGTCGCCGACCTTCTCGCGCAAGGCCTGAAGTGTCGCCGCGCCCCGCTCGTACACCGAGTCGGAGAAGACGTTCTTCGCCGACTCCGGGTTTCCGGGCGGCGGGTTCCAGAGATAGCCCGCCGACGCCGGCTGGTTCATGAGCCGCCGCAACCGCTGCGCGGCGCTCGGGCCGCCGGTGTGTTCGGTCCACAGCCACGCCGAGAACTCGGCGAAGCCCTCGTTGAGCCAGATGTCGCGCCACCGCCGGAGCGTCACCGTGTCGCCGTACCACTGGTGGGCCAGCTCGTGCGCGAGCGTCGACTCGCTGGGCGCGCGGTCGAACAGCGGACGGGTGGCGGTCTCGAGCGCGTACCCGACGCGCGGTGCGTGGTCGACGATCGCGCCGGCGGCGCCGAACGGGTACTTGCCGTACTTCCGGCTGAAGAAGTCGATGATGGCCGGCAGCTTGCGCAGCACCTTCGCCGCCTGCGCTTCGCGCGGATCCACGGCCGTGTAGTACGGAACTCGGTTGCGCGTCCACCCGTGCCGCACGACGAACCGGCCGATCGTCGCCGTGACGAGGTAGCTGGAGATCGGCCGGCCGATCGTCCACACGAAGTTGCTCCGCCGCCCCCCTAAGGAGTAGCTGGACAGCTGGCCGTTGCCGACGGCGGTCAGCCCCTTGGGCACGTTGATCGCGATCACGTACGCGGCCTTGTCGCGCGGCGTGTCGTTGACCGCGAACCACGTGGGCGAGCCCTGGGGCTCCGACGCGACGAACGCGCCGTCGCCCGTACGGATGAAGCCGTCCAGCGAACCGTCCGGGTCGTGAACGGCGTGCGGCCTGCCCGCGTACTCGATCGTCACGTGGAAGGTGTGGCCGGCGGGTATCGGCCGTGCGGGGGTGATGACGAGTTCCTGGCGCAGCGCCCGCGGCTGGGTTGCGGTTGCGGGGCGGCCGTCGACCCGCACGGTGTCGGCGTGCATGAACCGACGCAGGTCCAGGTCGAAACGTGACAGCGCGGTCGTCGCGGTGGCCCTGATCACCTCATGACCGGTGAGCCGGTGCGTCTTCGGGTGATAGTTGATCCGCAGGTCGTAGTGCGCCACGTCGTACCCGCCGTTGCCCTGCAAGGGGAAGTACGGATCGCCGGCGCCGGGTGCGCCGGGATGCGGACGGACCGCCGGGACGTCCGCCGTCGCAACGGCCGCGGGCAGGGCGATCAGCGCCGCCACGAGCGAACTGATCAGAGCACGGGTACGCATGCGGTGCATCGTGCCATCCGCGGGCGAGACGCACACGGGCCGTCGGTCGCTGGCAGGATCGGCACGTGATCGGTCGCGTCCGCCTCGCCGAGAGCGCCGACGCCCTGCCGCCGCAGGTGCTGCTGCTCGGCGCGGTCGCCTCCGTCCAGTTCGGCTCGGCGTTCGCGAACACCGTCTTCGACCGTGCCGGGCCAGGCGGTGCGGCGTTCTTGCGGGTGCTGTTCACGGCGCTGGTGCTGCTGCCGCTGGCCCGGCCGTCACTGCGCGGGCGCAGCAAACATGAGATCGCGACCGTGCTCGCGTACGGCCTCGTCCTGGCCGGAATGAACTGGAGCTTCTACGAGGCGTTGCACCGGTTGCCGCTCGGTGTGGCGGTCACGATCGAGTTCCTCGGCCCGCTGGGAGTCGCCGTCGCGGGTTCCCGGCGGCTGCTCGACGCCGTCTGGGTCGTTCTCGCCGCGTCCGGAGTGGTGCTGATCTCGACCCGCGGCAGCCACGCGGGCGTACACCTGTCCGGGGTGCTGCTGGCGCTGATTCCGGCCGCGTGCTGGGCGGGCTACATCCTGCTGGCCAAGCGGGTCGGCACCTCGTTCGGCGCACTCGAAGCGCTCGCCATCGGCATGGCGGTAGGCACGCTGCTCGTCCTGCCGGCCGGCCTCGTCCAGGGCGGTTCGCAACTGCTGCAGCCGGCGGTGCTGGGCACCTGCCTGGGCGTGGCGACGATGTCCTCGCTCATCCCCTACACGCTCGAGTTCGTGGCGTTGCGCCGCCTGTCGACCGCGGTGTTCGGGCTGCTGATGAGCCTGGAACCGGCGGTGGCGGCGCTGGCCGGCGTGATCGTGCTCGGCCAGCATCTGACGCCGGTGCTGATCGGCGCCCTGTTGCTGGTGGTGATCGCCAGCATCGGCACCTCGCTCTCCGGGCGCTCGGTGGCCGAGTCGCGTCCGGAGCCACCCGTCCCGGGCTGACCGGGCGGCGAAACTGCTCCTCAGGGGGCGGTCGAGCGGCGGCGCACCGCCTCGAGCAGGCCGATGGCCAGGCCCTGCGCGAACATCGACGACCCGCCGTAGGAGACGAACGGCAGCGGCACGCCGGTGACCGGGGTGAGGCCGAGGTTCATGCCGATGTTCTGGAAGGCCTGGAAGGCGAACCAGCACACGACGCCGACGGCGACCAGCCGGCCCGCCGCATCGGCCTCACGCGCGATGCGCAGGCCGCGCCAGCACAGGAAACCGAACAGCGCGATGATCAGCGCCCCGCCGACCAGGCCGAACTCCTCCCCCGCCACCGAGAACACGAAGTCGGTCTGCTGCTCGGGCACGTAGCCGCCGTTGGTCTGCGGGCCGTGGAACAACCCGGTGCCGAACAGGCCGCCGTTGGCGATGGCGATGTGCGCCTGGTTGATGTTGTACGAGGCACCGAGCGGGTCGTGGTTCGGGTGGATGAACGAGCCGAGACGTTCGAGCTGGTAGGTCTGCAGCACGCCCGCCTTCACCGCGAGCACCGCCGCCAGGGCGCCGGCGACCAGCAGGCCGACCGTCCACCGGGCCCGCACGCCCGCGGCGACGAGCACGCCGAACGCGGCACACCCCAGCACCATCGCCGAGCCGAGGTCGGGTTGCAGCATGATCAGCACGAAGGGGACGGCGATGAGGCCGAGCGCGGCGAGGATCTCGCGCGTCGTCGGCGACTGGTCCTCCTCCCGCTCGCCCAGGTGGCGGGTGAACAGCACCGCCATGCCGACGACCAGCCCGAGCTTCGCGAACTCAGCCGGCTGGATCTCGACGCCGGCTCCGAGACGGATCCAGGCGTGCGCGCCGTTGATCGTGGTGCCGGCGACCATCACCAGCAGCAGCCCGAACAGGCTGGCGAGGTACACGATGGGCCCGAACAGCCGCAGCAGGCGGGCATCGATGCGGGACGCGCCGAACATCAGCCCGGCGGCGACCACCATGTTGATCAGGTGGCGGTAGAGGTAGGCCTGCGGGTTCAGCCCGGCGGCCTGCTGCGTGTCGCGGGTCGCGGCCCACACCAGGACCGCGCCGATCAACGACAGCGCGAGCGCCGCGCCGAGCAGCGGCAGGTCGTAGCCGCGCAGCGACCTCTCGCGGGTCGCGATCGGCGGGGTCAACGTGAACGGCGCCCGCGGGTCGCGGGCCAGCAGCGTCATCGGGTCACCTGCACCTGGGGGTCGACGTGCGGCAACCGGCGCGGGGCGTGCTGCCCGGGCAGCACAGGCTTCTGCCCGACGCCGAAGATGCCGTCCCAGATCCGCTTGAGCATCGGTCCGGCGGCCGTGGCGCCCGTACCCGCCTGCTCGACCATGCCGACCAGGACCAGCTTCGCGCGGGTGTGCCCGTGCTTGTTCTTGTAGGTCGGCCCCCACGTGGCGAGCCAGGACGTGTCCTTGTGGCCGTAGACCTCGGCCGTGCCGGTCTTGCCGCCGATGCGGTTCTGGTAAGGCGAATCCAGGTAGGCGAACGCGCCGGAGACCGCCCAGCCACGGCTGAAGTCCAGCGCGGAGGTGATGTAGTCGAACAGCGACTGCCGCACCGGTACCCGGTTGCGCACGGTCGGGTCGATGCGCTTGACGACGTGGCCCTGACCGTCGACGACGGCCCAGCCCAGCTTGGGCTCCCAGATCCGGCCGCCGTTGACGAGCGCGGAGTACGCCACCGCGAGTTGCAGCGGCGACATGGTTGTCTCGCCCTGCCCGATCGACATGTCCGCGTTGTCGCCGGCGCGGTAGCGCCAGCCGTCGGTGCAGTTCTCCGACGCCAGTTCGGTGAGGTACGCGCGTTCGGCGGCATCCTTGACGTCCGGATAGCCGCGCCGCGCCTCGGCGCAGTAGATCTTCCGGTTCGCCTTCCACCGCGCCATCCGGGTCTCGCGGTCGGCGTAGCTGCCGGTCGCCTGTTCCGCCGTCGGCAGGTCGACACCGGGACGCTTGCCCACGCCGTATTGCGCGGCCATCTTCTGCAGCCACTCGTGCGGCGGCTTGTGATGGGCGATGCGCGCCTGGTCGGCGTAGTACTCGTTCGCGGCCGGGACGTAGAAGAACGTGTCGCACGAGTAGCCCAGGGCGTCGCGAAGCGTGATGGGGCCGAGGACCTCGGAGTCGTAGTTGGTCTTCACCCGGCCGTCGATCGACACCGAGCCCGGGCACGGGTACAGCGTGTGGGTGTTGATCTCGTGATGCATGACCAGCGACGACGAGGTGATGAGCTTGAACGTCGAACCGGGCGCGTACTGGCCCGCGATGGCGCGATCGAGCAGCGGGTCGTTGGCCGACGGCGCCATCAGCTTCGCGTAGTCGGCGTTCGAGATGCCGCCGATGAACTGCGCGGGGCGGTACGTGGGGTAGCTCGCCGCCGCGAGGATGCGGCCCGTCTGCGGGTCCATCGCGACGACCGCGGCCGAGGTGGCCGGCTCGCCCGCCTGGCGGGAGTCGTGGATCTGCTGCACGATCGACTTCTGGGCGAGCCGTTGCAGCCGCGCGTCGATGCTGGTCACGAGCGTGTCGCCCTGCGACGGGGGGATCCGACGGCCGAAGCGGACGGTGTAGCCCTGCGGGTTGAGCTCGACCAGCTGCTTGCCGTCGACACCGCGCAGGGCGGCGTCGTACTCCTGCTCGAGCCCGGTGACCCCGATGGTGTCCGCATCGGTCAGCCGCGGGTCCTGCTTCTGGTCGGCCGCGGTGATCTGGCTGGTGTAGCCGAGGACGTGTGCGGCGAGCGTGCCACCGGGATAGGTCGGCAGGGTGACCGTGTTGACGCTGACGCCGGGGAACTGCTCACGGTGTTCGCTGATCGCGAGCACGACGCTCATCGGCACCCGCTTCGCCACCACGACCGGCGCGTAGGGCTCGGCGGTGCTGCACGGCGCGGGCACGTGCGGGGCGCAGGGCGTGATCTCGGCGGCCAGCTGCTGGGCCGGCTGGTGCAGCAGCGCGCCGAGGCGGTGCAGCACCGCGCGTCCCTTGTCGGCGCGCCGCTGCAGCAGGTCGCGGTCGACGGTGACGACGTGCGCGATCCGGTTCGCGACCAGCGGCCGTCCGGTGGCGTCCAGGATCAGCCCGCGGGGCGCCGGCAGCACGATGGCGCCGTCGTGCAGCAGGTGCGCCGTCTGCACCGGCTTGTTCGGGTCGAGCAGTTGGACGTAGTACAGCCGGGCGAACAGCGTGAGCATCATCGACACGACGAGCGCCACGATGATGACCAGTCGCCGCGGCGTCGGCGGCCGGCGCGCCGGTACCCGCGGGCTAGCCACGGTGGCCTCCCGCAGCGACCGGCAGCCCGACCGGCCGCGGGGGGCGCAGGCGGTCCGAGCGCAGCATGCGCCTCACCAACGGGACGATGCCGAATGCGAGCAGCAGGTCGCCGAGCAGGCACGGGAGCGCGCCGCGGATCGCGCTGCCGATGGTCGCGCCGTGCACCAGCGCCAACAGCGCGGTGGCGGCGACGGCAGCCGCCGTACAGATCACCGCGACCGCCGCGGCATCCCGCCGTAGGTTGCGCCGCTCGGCGAACGTGCCGGCGACCAGCCCGACCGCCAGCCAGCACAGCGCGAGGATCCCGGCCGGGTGGTCCGAGCCGAGGTCGGCGACCAGGCCGGCGGCGAAGCCGAAGGCGATGCCCACCGCGGGGCCGTCGACGAGCGCGACCGCGGCGACGACCACCGCGGGCAGGCTGACCGGGACCGTGCCGAACACCGGCGCGACCAGCGTCGCCTGGAGTAGCAGGGCCGTGCCGATTCCGGCGGCGGCCGCCGCCGCGCGGGCCGGGGTGGTGTTGTTCATTTCCGCGTCCCGGGACCGGGCTGCAGCGGCGCGCGGGCGGCGTCGGCCGCCCGGCCGTCGATGATCACTCCGACGAAGTCGACCGAGGTCGGGTCGGCCGCCGGAGTCACGCCCGCTTCGAGCGAGCCGTCCGCGCTGGTGCGCACCGAACGGACGGTGCCCACAGTCAGGCCGGCGACGTAACTCGACGCCTTCGTCGGCCCGGTGATCAGCTGGTCGCCGACCCGGATGTCGGCGTGCGGGTCGAGCGGGACGAACAGCAGGCCGTCCGTGCCCCGCCCGCTGGCCACGCCGATCTCGCCGGTGCGGACGTCACGCGCACCCACCCCGGAGCCGGGATCGGCGGCGAGCAGCACCACGCAGGTGTCGGCGTCGGAGTGCAGCACGCGCCCGACGAGGCCGTCGCCGTCGGTGACCGTCTGCCCGCCGTGGACTCCGTCGTTGGTGCCGACATCCAGCGTGACCGTCCAGTCGAAGCCCTGGCCGGGCCCGAACGCGATGACCCGTGCCGGCACCACGGCGGCGTCCGTGCCGTCGGCCGAGCGTTGCAGCGCGGCGACGGCTTCGGTGACCCGCCGGTCGGTGCGCAGCGCGGCTATCCGCCCGCGCAGCACGGCGTTCTGCCGCTCGAGGTCGCTGATGCGCGCCTCGTTCGAGCCTGCTGCCGGCACCCCTTCTAGCCAGCGCCGGACCGGACCGAGGACGGCGTCGGTGCCCCGGTACAGCGCGCCGAGCGTGCCGCGCACCCCGCTGTGTGCCTGGCTGAGCCCGCCCCCGCCGAGGTCGAGCGTGATGAAGCACGCCGCGAGCACGGCCAGCACGATCGCCGAGACCCGCTGCCGCCGGGTCAGCCGCCGCATGACTGCACCCGCTCAGCGTCGGTGGCCGTCGACGACGACCTTGTGCAGCTGATCGAAGTGCTCCACGACGGTCGCGGTGCCGAGCAGGACGGAATCGAGCGGACGGTCGGCCACGGTGACGGGCACACCCAACTCGTGCTGCAGCCGCGCGTCGAGACCGCGCAGCAGCGCGCCGCCGCCGGTGAGCACGATGCCGCCGCTGACGAGGTCGCCGGCCAACTCGGGCGGGCAGCGGTCCAGCGTCGCGCGGACGGCGGCGATGATCCTCGCCAGCGGTGGGTCCATCGCCTTGCGCAGCTCGTCGCTGGAGATCGTCACGTTGCGCGGCAGCCCGCTGCCGGCGTCCCGGCCGCGGATCTCGGCGTGGCGCGGCGCGGTGGTCGGGAAGGCCGAGCCGACCGAGATCTTCAGCTCCTCGGCGGTGCGCTCGCCGATCAACAGCGAGAACTCGGCGCGGACGTGGTCGACGATCGACGTGTCGAGCGCGTCGCCGGCGACCCGGACGCTGGTCGAGGCCACGATGCCGCCCAGGGCGAGGATCGCGACCTCGGTCGTCCCGCCGCCGATGTCGACCACCATCGATCCGGAGGGCTGGTTCACCGGCAGCCCGGCGCCGATCGCGGCCGCCATCGGCTCCGAGATCGTGTGCACCCGCCGCGCGCCGGCGGCGTAGGCGGCCTCGCTCACCGCGCGCTGTTCCACGCCGGTGATGCCCGAGGGCACGCAGACCACGATGCGCGGGCCGGTCAGCGCGCCGCGGCGGCGCAGCACCTTGCGCACGAAGTAACGCAGCATCTCGGCGGTGACGTCGTAGTCGGCGATCACGCCGTCCTGCAGCGGGCGCACCGCGCGGATGTGATCGGGGGTGCGCCCGATCATCCGCTTGGCCTCGGCGCCGACGGCGACCACGGCGTTGGCGGTGGTGTCGACGGCCACGACGGACGGCTCGTTGAGCATGATGCCGCGGCCCCGTGCGTAGACGAGCGTGTTGGCGGTGCCGAGGTCGATCGCGAGGTCGCCGCCGAGCAGGTCACCGCCGCGCTGCGAGACGCGCGAGACCAGAGCGCGACGAGCGGGCGGGGAGAGCGTCACGAGAAGGCCCCTTGCAAGCGCAGACAGCGAAAGACGAGTCGAGCGGACGGCGAGGTCGCCGAAGCGATCTCCGTAGCCGATCGTAGGGTCGCCGAAACGTCAAACGGCGCTGCGACTCGCGGTGCTGCTGTTACTGGTGTGACTTCTCAGGAAATTCCGATCTACGCGAGGTCCGGGAACCAGAGCCGGATCTCGCGGGCGGCGGACTCGGGCGAGTCCGAACCGTGCACCAGGTTCTGCTGCACCTTCTCGCCCCAGTCGCGGCCGAGATCGCCGCGGATCGTGCCGGGCGCCGCCGCCGTCGGGTCAGTGGCGCCGGCGAGCGCCCGGAAGCCCTCGATCACGCGCTGGCCCTCAACGACCATGGCGGCGATCGGTCCGGAGCCCATGAACTCGACGAGCGGCTCGTAGAACGGCTTGCCCCGGTGCTCCGCGTAGTGCTCGGCGAGCAGCTCCGGCGTCGCGGTGCGCAACTCGAGCGCGGCCAGGCGGTAGCCCTTCGCCTCGATCCGGCGGATCACCTCGCCGATGGCTGCACGGCGGACGCCGTCGGGCTTCACCAGCACGAGGGTGCGTTCGATTGGCGGCTCGTTGCTCACGGCTCGGAAGCCTAGCCGGGCCGGTCTTGAGCAACTCTTGCGCATCTGTGCCCGGCGGCCCTGAGCCCGGCTGATCACGATGGAGGTTGGAGAGGAGCGTTCGGGACGTGACGAGGTTCGACCGACTGCTTGCGAGCGCGACGGCAGCCGTCGCCGTACTGGCCGTGCCCGGGATCGCCTGCGCGCAGTTCGCGGCCACGGGCTCGGCCAGGGCGACGGTCGCGACCCACATCCTCGGCGCGGCGTCGGCCGTCCAGGCGCTCGACTGCCCGGGCGACGGGAAGGCCGACCGGAAGATCGCCGTCACCTGGGTCCCCTCCCCGGACGCGGTCGTCACCGGCTACACCGTGACCGTGACGCCGACCGATGGCAGCACGAGCATCGTCACGTCCGTTCCGGGCCGCTCGACCACGACGGTGAGCATTCCGGTCGCGCACCGGGCCAGCTACACGGTCACCGTCGCCGCCGCCTACCAGAGCTGGACGAGCACGCCGGCCGCCGCGCCGCGACCGGCGAACTGCTGAGCCCGACTCCCCCGCGCGCCGCGGCACAGCGGATTAGGCCGTCAAGTAGCGTGCAGCCGTGCCAGCTCTCGATCGCCGGGCGCTCGTCGTCGAGGACGACGCAGACATCCGCGGCCTGCTCAGCGATCTGCTGCGGCAGAGCGGCTTCGAGGTCACCTCGGTCTCCGACGGCGCGGGGGCCGTCGCCGCGGTGAAGGCGAACGAGCCCGACCTCGTCACGCTCGATCTCAACCTGCCCGACTTCGACGGCATCGAGGTGTGCCGCCGGCTGCGCCAGGACACCGACGCCTACATCGTCATCCTCACCGCCCGTCCCGACGAGATCGACCGGCTGATGGGGCTCGAGACCGGCGCCGACGACTACCTGACCAAACCGTTCAGCCCGCGCGAGCTGAAGGCCCGGGTGGCTGCGATGATGCGCCGCCCACGCCGCCGCGACGACCCTACGGAGGCTGCTGCCGGCTCCGCCGACGACGGCCACGAGGTGCTCCGGCACGGCGATCTCGAGGTCGACGTCGAGGCCCGCGCCGCGCTGCTGGGCGACCGGGAGCTGGAGCTGACCCGCACCGAGTTCGACCTGCTGACCGTGCTGCTGCGCGGCCCGCGCCGCGTGTGGGCGCGCGACACCCTGCTGCGGCTGGTGTGGGGCAGCGAATGGGCCGGGGACGGTCACCTCGTCGAGGTGCACATGGGCAACCTCCGGCGCAAGCTGGGCGACGACCCGCGCAACAGCCGCTACATCCGCACGGTGCGCGGCGTCGGTTACCGGCTGGGCCCCGGGTCCTGAGCGGGCTTCGGGCGCCAGATCCCGACGAGCAGCCACAGCACCAGCAGCACCGGCAGCACCTCGGCGAGCAGCAGGTGCACCACGGGCTGGCGCAGCGCGCGGATCACCG
The DNA here is from genome assembly GCA_035695205.1 of Jatrophihabitans sp. Classification (GTDB taxonomy): domain Bacteria; phylum Actinomycetota; class Actinomycetes; order Mycobacteriales; family Jatrophihabitantaceae; genus Jatrophihabitans. The sequence continues at coordinate 17,933 of DASSEP010000038.1, forward strand.
TGCCCGCGACCGGGACAACGCCACGGACCCGCCACACCTGGGTGCCGTCGGCACGTGCGGTCCAGGGGTCCGGGCCGTTGTTGGCGTCGCCCTTCGTCCGGAACAGCACCGCACCGTCCGCGGCGTGGCGGACCCAGATGACCCGGTGGCTCTCGACGCGGTGGTCCTCGACCGGGATGTGGTAGGTGATGATCTGGCCGGCGGCGAGCTCGCTCGTCGGCTCGAGCGTGTCGACGATGACGTCGCCGGGCTTGATGCCCGGCGCCATGCTGCCGGTCAGCATGGTCGCGGTGCGGTAGTGGAACACGCGCGGGGCGACGGTCATGAACACCAGCGCGAGCGCGCCGAGGACGAGCGCAAGCGTGGCGAGCGCCGATGCGATGCGCGCCACGGCCGAACGGGCCGGGGCCGGCGCGGTGCCGGCGGCGCCGGGGCGGGCGGCGCCGGCCGAGCCGCCGCGCTGCGGCAGCCGGGCGATCGAGGCGGTCATGCCGGACTTCCGGCGGATGCGGTGAACGGCACCAGCTCTGCTGCGCGGCGCACCAGATCCCGCGGCCCGAACGGCTTGGCGAGGAAGTCGTCGGCGCCCGCGGCGTAGCCGGCGGCGACGTCCTGAGGCGCGCAATGCGCACTCATCAACAGGATCGGCAACCGGGCCAGCGCGCTGCCCTTGAGCTCCCGGCAGATCTCCAGCCCGGTCCGTCCGGGCATGTCGACGTCGAGGACGACCATCCGCCAGTCGCGGGTGCGGGCCAGGTGCAGCGCCTCGTCGCCCGTCGACACGGCCCGCGGCAGCAGACCCGTGCGGCGAAGCACGACGCAGACCAGCTCCCGGATGTCGTCATCGTCGTCGGCGACCAGCACCGTCGGTTTGGCGAGCTGCGACACGGTCTGCTCCTTTCGAAGCGCGAGATTGGGAGGAGGGCCGCCGATCCCCCCGTTGGTGACCGGCGGCCGATCCCCGAGCTGCGACGGGCGTCAGCGGTTGCCTGCGGCGCGCTGCGTGCCGGTGAAGGCGAAATTGATGGTCGAGCTCTTGCCCTGGAAGCTGTTGTCGGCGCTGCTGGGGAAGCTGAGCGTCACCCGCAGGTAATCCGACTTTCCGGCCGTCACCGAGTTCAGGTTGGCCAGTGCCATGTTGCTGCCGATCACCGGCGTGGAGCCCAGCACGCTCTGCTGCGTGCCGTTGCACTTGTAGACCAGCGAGCTGCCCTGCTGGTCCCACGCCTTCGAGCAGGTGTCGATCGACAGCTGCAGGCCGTTCGTGGCATCCGTGTCGAGCACCGACGAGGCGGTCGCCGTGGTCGAGAGCGTGACGTTCGCCAGGTCGGCCGAGCCACTGTTGGTCAGCTTCACGACGCGTTGCACGGTGTCACCCGGAACCAGATTGGTGGCGTCGACGTTCAGGGTGCTGTCCGAGCCGGAGCCCAGGGCGATCGTGACGGTGCCAGAGGCGGCGTTCTCACTCGCCGAAGTGGTCGAGGTGAACGAGCCGAAGGTGCCCAGCCCGGCTGCGCCGGCAGCCAGTGCGAGCAGCGCCCCGGTGGCGAGCAACTTGCCGCGGGTCGAGGTGGGACGGATGGCCATGCGAGTTCTCCTTGTGCCGATCTTCGGTGTCGGGAGAACTCTGACCGGGCAGCCTCAGGTGAAGCTGCCGTTAAGAGACAAGTTACGGCGGACGATTCTGCAAGATCAGCGCAAGCTGCTCAGCCGGCGAGCATGCGCAGCCCGCCGGGAGTGCCGACGAGGTCGTGCCGGAGCACCAGCAGCCGCAGCCAGATCGCGGCGAAGATCGCGCCGATCAGGAACATCGTCGCGATCAGGAACCCGGTGGCGACGAACACGACCTGCAGCGCCGAACCCAGGCCGATCCCCCACGGCCGGCGCACCAGCGCCGCCGCGACCACCAGCAGCGCCGCGAGCCCGAAGCAGAGGCCGGTGCGCACCGGCCCGAGGCCCGTGGTGAAGGCGATCGTGCGCGGGACGAGCAGGACGACCACCGCCTCGAGGCCGAGCAGGCCCGCCATCGCCCCGCGGGTGGCCTTGTTCGCGCGGCGCGCGCGTTCGGCTATCTGCTCGGGAGTCGGCGGCTCGGCCGGCGGCTCGGTCACGATGCGCCTCCGAGCAGCACACGCGCCTCACCCGCGGTGATGACCGAGCCGGTCACCAGCACCCCGGCACCGGACAGCAGGTCGTCGCCGGTGTCCTCGGCGAGCCGGACGGCGGCCTCGATGGCGTCGTCCAGGCGCGGTTCCACGGTGACGCGGTCGGCGCCGAAGATCGGCACGGCGGCGGCGGCGAGCTGATCGGCGTCCATGCGGCGCGACACGGACGCCTGGGTGACCACGAGCTCGTCCACCGCGGGCTCGAGCAGCTCCAGCATCCCGTCGACGTCCTTGTCGGCCAGCACGCCTACGACCGCCACCAGCCGCCGGAACTCGAACGACTCGGCGATCGCGGCGAGCGTCGCCCGCATCCCGGACGGGTTGTGCGCGGCATCGAGCAGGATCGTCGGCGCGGACCGGATCGCCTCGAGCCGGCCCGGCGAGCGCACGGCGGCGAATGCGCTGCGGACGATGTCGATGTCGACCGGGCCGGAGCTGCCGCCGGCACCGAAGAACGCCTCGACCGCGGCGAGCGCGCAGGTCGCGTTCTGCGCCTGGTGCATCCCGTGCAGGGGCAGGAACACCTCGTCGTAGACCCCGCCGAGTCCCTGCAGGCGCAGCATCTGCCCACCGACGGCGATGCTGCGTTCGAGCACGCCGAACTCGGAACCCTCGCGGGCGACGGTGACGTCGACCTCGACGGCGCGGCGGAGCAGGACCTCGGCCGCGTCGTCCGGCTGGGCGGCCAGGATCGCCACCGAGCCCGGCTTGATGATGCCGGCCTTCTCGCCGGCGATCTCGGCCACCGTGCTGCCGAGGTACTGCATGTGGTCCAGCGCGATCGGCGTGACGACCGCGACCTCGGCGTCGAGCACGTTGGTGTTGTCCCAGGTGCCGCCCATGCCGACCTCGACCACGCCGACGTCCACGGGCGTGTCGGCGAAGATCGAGAACGCAAGTGCGGTGACGATCTCGAAGAAGCTCAGCGGCACGTCGAACTGCCCGTCGACGAGCTCGATGTAGGGCACCAGCTCGCGGTAGGCCTCGACGAACACGCGGTCGCTCACCGGTTCGCCGTCGACGACGATCCGCTCGGTGACCTTGGTCAGGTGCGGGCTGGTGTAGCGGCCGGTGCGCAGCCCGAAGCCGCGCAGCAGCTCGTCGATCATCCGCGCCGTGCTCGTCTTGCCGTTCGTCCCCGTGAGGTGGAACGAGCGGAACGCCTTCTGCGGGTCGCCGAGCAGCTGGACGAGCGCGTGCATGCGCTCGTTCGTGGGGTGGACGTGGCCCTCGCCGCGGCGTCCGAAGATGTCCGCCTCGACGCGGCGGAGCAGTTCGGCGTACTTCTCGCGCTCGCTGGCTGCCACGACGCTCCAGTCTACGGACGGCGCCGCCCCGTCACTCGGACGGCAGGGCCTCCAGCGCGGCGTCGATGCGGGCCAGCTCGGCCTCGGCCGCGGCGAGGCGGTCGCGCACCTTCGCCACGACCGCCTCGGGTGCCTTGCCGGTGAACGCCTCGTTGGCGAGCTTGCCGGCGTTGACGGACTGCTCCTTCTCCGCCACCGCCCGCGCCTTCGCCAGGCGAGCCCGCTCGGCACCGACGTCGATCGTTCCGGACAAATCGAAGGCGATCGTCACGCCGCGGGCGGTGGTGAGCTCGGCCGTGGGCGCGAAGCCGTCGCCCGGCTCGCCGAGCCGCAGCAGCGCCCGGATCGCCGGCTCCGTGGCCGGCCCCGCGCCGGACACCGCGCCCGGAACGCTGCGCGCCGGGTTCACGCCCTGGTCGGAGCGAAAGCGCCGCCCCTCGGTCACGACGTCCTGGATCAGCGCGATGTCGGCCGTCGCCGCCGGGTCGTCGCGTTCGGCATGCGCCTCGGGCCAGTCGGCCACCACCAGCGACTCGCCGCCGGTGAGCGAGGTCCACAGCGCCTCGGTGACGAACGGGATCATCGGGTGCAGAAGGCGCAGCAGCGTGTCGAGCACCTCGCCGAGCACCCGGCGGGTGGCATCGCCGGACGGGCCGGACAGCGACAGTTTGGCCAGTTCGATGTACCAGTCGCAGACCTCGTCCCACGCGAAGTGGTACAGGGTGTCCGCGATCTTGGCGAACTCGTACCGCTCGTAGAGATCGTCGACCTCGGCGATGATTGCGTTGAGGCGCGAGAGGATCCACGCGTCCGGGCCGGTGCCCGCCTCCGGCAACGGCCCGTCGACCGTGGCCCCGGACAGCAATGCGAAACGCGTCGCGTTCCACAGCTTGTTGCAGAAGTTCCGCGCGCCCTTGACCCATTCCTCGTTGACCGCCTGGTCCGCGCCCGGGTTCGCACCCTGCAGCAGCGACAGGCGCACCGCGTCGGCGCCGTATTCGTCCATCCACAGCAACGGGTCGATGACGTTGCCGCGCGACTTGGACATCTTCTTGCCGGCCGCGTCGCGCACCAGCCCGTGCAACACCACGGTCTGGAACGGCACCTCGCCGTCCATCGCGTAGAGGCCGAACAGCATCATCCGCACGACCCAGAAGAAGAGGATGTCGTAGCCGGTGACCAGCACGGTGGTCGGGTAGTAGGTGCGCAGGTCAGCCGTGTCGTCCGGCCAGCCCAGCGTGGAGAACGGCCACAGCGCCGAGGAGAACCAGGTGTCGAGGACGTCGTCGTCCTGCGTCCAGCCCGGCGGCGGCGTCTCGTCCGGACCGAAACACGCGTCGTCGCCGTCTGGCGAGTACCAGACCGGGATGCGGTGACCCCACCACTGCTGCCGGCTGATGCACCAGTCCCGCAGGTTGTCGACCCACTGGAAGTAGCGGCCGTCCATCGACGACGGCACGAGGCGCACCCGGCCGTCGCGCACCGCGTCGCCGGCGGCCTTCGCGAGCGACTCGACCCGGACGAACCACTGCAACGACAGCCGCGGCTCGACGATGGTGTCGCAGCGCGAGCAGTGCCCCACGGCGTGCTGGTAGGGGCGTTTCTCGGCGACGATGCGGCCCTCTTCACGCAGCGCCGCGACGATTGCGGTGCGCGCCTCGAGCCGGTCGAGGCCCTGGAACGGGCCCGGCGCGGTGATCACCGCACGCTCGTCCATAATCGTCGGCATGGGCAGGTCGTGGCGCCGGCCGATCTCGAAGTCGTTCGGATCGTGGGCCGGGGTGACCTTCACCGCACCGGTGCCGAACGACGGGTCGACGTGCTCGTCGGCGATCACCGGAATGCGGCGGTTGGTCAGCGGCAGCGCCACCTCGACGCCGATCAGGTGCTGGTAGCGCTCGTCGTCGGGGTGCACGGCCACCGCGGTGTCGCCGAGCATCGTCTCGGCGCGGGTCGTCGCCACGACGATCGAGTTGTCGCCGTCGCCGTACCGGATCGAGACGAGCTCGCCGGGCTCCTCCTCGTGCTCCACCTCGATGTCGGACAACGCCGTGGTGTCGCGCGGACACCAATTGATGATCCGCTCGGCGCGATAGATGAGGTCGTCGTCGTAGAGCCGCTTGAAGATGGTGTGGACGGCGCGCGACAGGCCGTCGTCCATGGTGAACCGTTCCCGCGTCCAGTCCACGCCGTCGCCGAGGCGGCGCATCTGGCCGAGGATCTGCCCGCCGTAGCGCCGCTTCCACTCCCACGCCTTGTCGATGAACTCCTCGCGGGTGTACTCCGCGCGGCTCTTGCCCTCGGTCTCGGCGAGGTAGCGCTCGACGAGGTTGTTGACGGCGATGCTCGCGTGGTCCATGCCGGGCAGCCAGAGGACGTCGTGCCCGCGCATCCGCGCCCGGCGGGTGATCGAGTCCATCATCGACTGCTCGAGGGCGTGGCCGAGGTGCAGGCTGCCGGTCACGTTCGGCGGCGGGATCACCAGCGAGAACGGCGGCTTGCCACTCCCGGGGTCGGCGGTGAAGTAGTTTCGCTCCACCCAGCGCTCGTACAGCGGCCCCTCTACGTCGGCCGGCCGGTACTGGGTCGGCAGGTCGGCGCGTGGCGTGTCAGGGTGCTGGGCGGTCACCCGTGCATCCTACGAAGCGCGTCGGGGCCGGGTCGCCGCAAATGCCGTGGCGGCCTGCGCCGACGGCGCGCGATGATCCCGGCATGCCGACCGTGCACACCGATCACGAGACCATCGCTGCGGAGCTCGACCGGCTGGTCGCGGCCGATCCGGTGCGCGCGACGATGCTCGGCACGATCCGGCTGAACCTGGAGGACACCGCGTGGGCGGCGGTGGGCGAGGCGGGTCTCGCCGTCCGCTCGGGCGAGCGGTACCCCGTCCTGCTCACCGGGTCGTGGGCGGCGGGCGAGCTGTCCGAACTCGTCGGCCTGCTACGCGGGCTCGCCCGCCTGCGCGGGCTGTCCGGCGAGGTCGACCTGGTCGAGCAGGTGGCGACCGCGCTCGCGCACCCCGGACCGGCCGAGCGGATCGGCCAGCGGCTGTTCCGGCTGGACGCGCTCGTCCCGCCCGTCGGGGTCGCCGGCGA
>DASSEP010000039.1:0-3923 GCA_035695205.1 Jatrophihabitans sp.
GCCGGCCCGCAGCGGCTCTCGCCGATGCACCAGGCGATCGTGTTCCGGCACGGCGGCGCGGTCGCCCGGGTGCCCGCGGACTTCGCCGCCGCCGGCAACCGGGACGCCGCCTACATGGCACACCCGATCGCGACCTGGCAGGACCCGGCCGAGGACGGCAAGCACATCACCTGGGCGCGGCAGTTCTCCGACGCGTTCGCCCCGTTCGCGACCGGCGGCGTGTACCTCAACTTCGAGCAGGACGAGGGCACCGCGCACGTCCGGCGCGGCTTCGACACCGGCACCTACGCCAAGCTCGTCGCGCTGAAGGACAAGTGGGATCCGGCCAACGTGTTCCGGATGAACCAGAACATCGTGCCCAGCCGCCCGCCGGTGCCCGCGTCACCGCCGCTCGCCGCGGCCACCTGACCCGTCAGAAGGGGACGAGGGTGGTCAGCAGTCCGTCGCCGGCGCCGCGGCCGGACAGGATGCGGCAGAACTCGACGGCGTCCATCTCGATGTCCGGCCCGCCGCTGCCGTGGCTCCACTGCCCGCCCGCCGGGCCGGTCAGCCGCAGCGTGTAGGGACGGCCGTGCCGCGCCGCCCACTCGGCGACGACGTCGGCCACGAGCACCCCGTCGTGATTGGCGGTGAGGTCGTGTGCGGCGCCGGTGGCGCGCGTGATGTCGATGCGGTGCATCCAGGGGTCGCGCGTCAGGATGATGTCGATCAGGTAGCCGATCGTCCAGGACTCCGCGTGGTCGCCGACGTGCTGGGGGATCGGGATCGGCCTGCGCCGGATGAAGCCCGGCGTGAACCGGCGGGCCCGCGCCGCCTTCGATGAGCGCGCGGCGTACTGCTCGGTGATCTGGCTCGGCGTCATCCCGGCCCGCTCGTCCACCTGCAGCGCGGTGAGCGCGTCCAGGAAATTCCCGCCGCGCTCGCGCGCCAGCCGGACCTGCCGGTTGTTCTCTCGCATGGAGGCGGCCATCTCGACCATCCCGAGCGCGTGCGCGGCTATCGCCCGCACGTCCCACCCCGGGCACTCGGTCGGCTTGCCCCAGTCCGGGTCGGGCAGCCTGCGCAGCAGGTCCGCGAACCGGCGGTACTCGGTCGCGGCCAGGCGCATGGCGGTCGCGCGTGGCAGGGCGGCGGTGCGCGGCTCGCGTACAGGTGTCGTCGTCACCGGGTCCTCCTCAGTCGTGGGCCGGGCATGCCGACCTCGTCGCAGTACATGTCCACCAGGCGAGGGAGCTGGCGCCGCCAGCGGGTGCCGCCCGGGTCGTTGGCCAGCTGCTGGTCGACGAACCCGCCCAGGCACGCCGTCCACAGATCGAGGTCGGCCTGGCTGCGCACGCCCCGCGCCCGCATGACCGCCCGCAGCCGCTCGTACACCTGCACCGAGACCGCGTACGTCTCCTCGCTGGGCGTGAAGTCGGGAATGGTGCGCTGGTTCATCACCTGGTAGCGCGCCAGGTCGGCGGTGGCGAAATCGAAGAACGTCTCCGCGTCCTCGAGGAGCGCCTTGCGGGGGTTCGCCGGACGCGGACCCCGCGCGTCGTACGCCTCGAGCAGCTCGGCCCACGCCTGCCCGAACATGCCGTCGTAGATCGCGTTCTTCGAGTCGAAGTGCGAGTACAGCGAGGGTGACCGCATGCCGACCAGCTCGGCGACCTCGCGCAGGGTGACCGCCGCCAGCCCGTCGCGGCGCGCGATCTCCCACGCGGCGTCCAGGATCTCGCGGCGCGTCGCCTCACGACGTTCGGCACGCCTATCGCGCTTAGGTAAAGCGGTCATGGTTAGGAGTGTGCGGTCCCGGCTCGGCGTTGTAAAGGGCTACGGCGCGCGAATGTCTGGTCCGCCGGCTCGCGCGCGCAGAGATACGACGCGGCCGGCCGGAATGCTCCGGCCGGCCGCGTCGCGACGGTGATCGTCAGTGGTGGTGGTGGTAAGTGCTGATCCGCATCACCGCACCGCTACCCGGCTGCGGGTTGGCGGAGTTGACGGTGACGTACATCGCGCCGTCCGGGCCCTGCGTGATGCCACCGGGCAGCGGAAGCTGGCCGGCGCCGATGTAGTGCCGCTCGGACGGGTCGTGGAACGGGATCTTCACCACGTCACCCGGCGGGCCCGAAGTCGGCTTGAACATCTCGGTCGCCCAGAAGTTGCCCCACCGGTCGAACGTGCACGAGGTCAGCGTGGTCAGGCCGCCCTTCGTCCACAGCTTGCCGCGGGTGGGGAAGTTGCCGTTCGGGTCCACACGGTAGATCTTCGACCGGCCCGGGTGCGCGAAGTTCGCGAGCAGGTCGAGGGTGCCGACGTAGAGGTATCCGTCCGGACCCATCGCCGCGCACGTCGGGGTCGAGTCGCGGAACGGCTTGCGGCGCTCGTTCGGGATGTAGGCGACCACGCGCTCCGTGCCGTCGGGCATGATCTCGTTGACCGTGTTGGCCGCGGCGTCCACCACGAAGGTGCGGGTCTGGCCGTGGTGGTCGTCGCCGTCGAACCGGCTGTCCTCGTCGCCGTGGTGGTCACGCACGACCAGAACGCCGAACGGGTTGGCGTCCGGGAAGTCCGGCGGGAACAGGTGCTTGTGCGCCGTGGTGAACGCGTAGCTCTGGTCGCCCACGTCGGACAGGTCGGTCGGCGTGCCGGTGCGCGGGTCGAGGCCGTACAGGTGCCCGGCGTCCTTGGTCTGGACGGCGCCCTTGGTGGCGGCCGCGACACCGTCGTGCGACTCGCTCATGATCATCTGAACAGTGCAGCCGCCGTGGTGGTGGTAATCGCCGTTGACGCGCGCGGAGCTGTCGTGTTCGCGGCTGGGGCAGCTGGCACTGATGCCCTCGGGGCCGAGCACGTCCGGGGGCTGCGACGGGTCCTCGGTGACGTACAGCGACTGGAAGCTGGTGCTCCAGTCCGGCGTCGTCGAGCCCCAGTCGTACTTGCTCACCCGGCCGGTGTCGGTCAGTCCCGCGGGGCCGGTACCGGCGACTCCGGACTCGGCGACGTACATGTGCCCCCAGTTGTCGAAGGTGATCCCCCGTGGGGCGTTCAACCCCGACAGGACCGTCGTGATGTGGGCGCCGTGGGCGCTGCTGCTGGCGGGTGCAAACATCAGCCCCGCGGTCAGCGCGCCCGCCGCGGCGATGCACGCCACGGCCGTGCGGTGGTGCACTCTGCGCATCAGGTTCCCCCCGGTTGCGGGTCGCTCGGACGGTTGCCGGCGGTGCGCCGGGAAGTCAGGGCGTGCCCCTGGGACCGGACGGGGACGCGTCCGAGGCTTCGCGGCATTCGCCGGGCAGCCGTGGTTGGACGGGGCTGCACGTTAGGGGTCCTTCGGCGGCGCGACAACCTGCAAATCGGGGAGCCGCGGACGGACGGGCCCAACGTCCCGACTATTCGTGCGGAAATTCGTACGTCTGCAGGTTGCGCGGCGACAGCCGGTTGATCTTCTCGGCGAAGGACTGCCGGGCCGGGGCCCTTCGTCCCTGACCTGACCGAACCCGGACCCGGAACCTAGTGATGGTTTGTATCACGGGCAGGCATCCGGGCCTCTTGATCAGGTCGCGAGCCTGCTCGTGAACCCGGGGGGTGCAGCGCCGAACCACGTGCCTTTCTCCCGGTTCGGAAACATCGCCACCGCACCGGTACCGGTCACCGCGCACAGCGCGGCCGCCGGTCGAAATGGAACAGATATGACCCGTCCGACCCTTCGCATCATCGCGGTCGCGATCGCCGCCGTGTGCAGCATCGGCGTGGTGAGCACGGCGACGGCAGCGCCGATCGGCGCGCCACCCGCGCCACGCAACGCCAAGACTCTCTGCAGGCCGAACGAACACAAGCCGGTGCACCTGTCCGGCGGCAAGTGGTACCAGCTGCGCAACCCGTACTGGAAGGGCACCGGCCGGGCGTGCATCCACTCGCTCGGCGGCACCCGGTTCAAG
>DASSEP010000040.1:0-13733 GCA_035695205.1 Jatrophihabitans sp.
GCACCGGCCGGTCGTAGTCCGCCACGGTGCGGAACAGCCGGCGCAGGGTGAGCACCTTGTCCAGCTCGGGGTCCACGTCGGGGGCCTCGTCGTCGAGCTCGGCCCACGGGTGCTTCCAGGCGCCGAAGTCGAGCTGCTCGAGCTCGGAGAGCTCCATCGAGGACACCAGGCCCGGTTGCTGCGCCGTACGCCGGACGCTGCGGTCGTGCACGCAGACGAGGTGCCCGTCGGCGGTCAGCCGGACGTCGCACTCGAGGGCGTCTGCCCCCTCGTCGAGGGCCGCGACGTAGGCGCCAAGAGTGTGCTCGGCGTTCTCCGCGCTCGCTCCCCGGTGGGCGACCACCTGGGGTCGGCGCGCTGGCATGGATCCATTGTCCATACCGCCGGCCCGCTCGTGCGGGGCCACGCGGGTCGCGTTGAGTGCTGAGGTGGTCGCCGGGGCGACCACCTCAGCACTCGACCCGGCAGCGGTCAGCCCTGGCCGAGGAGGTAGCGACCGAAGTGCGGCACGGTGAAGGCGATCCGGCCGCGCTGTCCGGAGTAGACGAGCCCCTTCTTCAGCAGTCCGTCGCGGGCGGGCGACAGCGACTGCGGCGGGCGGCCCAGCGACTCGGCGACGGCGGACGTCGCGACCGCCTCGCCGGGTGCGGTCGGGTCGGCGACGTCGGCCATCGCGCGCAAGTACTCGCGCTCGGCGGGCGTCGCGCGTTCGTAGCGGGAACCGAAGAACCCGACGGCGAGCTCTGCCTCCGCCTCGGGGGCGGCGACGGCCACGTCGGCGGCGGTCACCGGCGATCGGGGGGCGATGTCCCACGCGACCTTGCCGTACGCCTGCACGAAGTACGGGTAGCCGCCGGTGGCGACGTACATCGCCTCCAGCGCGTCGTCGTCGAAGTCGGCGTCCTCCTCGCGCGCGGGGTTGCGCAGCGCGGCGTCCGAGGCGGCGCGGTCGAGCCGGTCGATGCGCGCGTAGCGGAACAACCGCTCGGAATAGGACTTCGACGCCGACAGCACCGCCGGCAGGTGCGGCAGCCCGGCGCCGACCACCACCAGCGGCAGGCCCTGCTGGGAGATCTCGTGGCAGGCCGCGCACAGCGCCGATACGTCATCCGGGGCGAGATCCTGCATCTCGTCGATGAACAGCGCCACCCCGTGGCCGCTGTCGCCGGCCAGCCCCGCCACGTCGGTGAACAGCTCCACCAGGTCGATCTCGATGTCACCGGAATCCGCGCGGCCGACGGCGGCGGGCACGTCGATGCCCGGCTGCCAGCTCTGCCGGCCGGCTTTGGTGGCCGGGTCGCGCTGCGCGAACGCCTTCACCACGCCCAGGACCTGGCGTGACTCGTCGTCGTTGCGGCCGGCCAGCTCGCGCACCGCGATGTGCAGCGCGCCGGCCAGCGGGCGGCGGATGTTCTGGTCGGGACGGGCCTCGAGCTTGCCGGTGCCCCAGCCGCGCCGCACCGCGGCCGAGCGCAGGGCGTTGAGCAGCACGGTCTTGCCGACCCCGCGCAGACCGGTGAGCACCACCGAGCGTTCCGGACGGCCGCGGGAGACGCGCTCGAGCACCACCTCGAAGCTCGACAGCTCGCCGTCGCGGCCAGCAAGCTCGGGCGGCCGCTGACCGGCGCCGGGGGCATACGGGTTGCGCACCGGATCCACGCTCGGACTGTATCCGGCTCTCTAGCGGATTCCGCAGATCGAGCGAGAAAGCGGAATCGTGTCGCGAGCGCTTTATAAGCGTTTCTAGGGCAATCGCAAGATCGGCTTAGACAGCTGAATCGTCGACCGGCGGATCAGGCCGAGGGCGTTGTCAGGATCTCCGCGCCGTCGTCGGTTACGACGACCGTGTGCTCCCATTGCGCGGCCCACGACCCGTCCTTGGTGAGCACCGTCCACTCGTCGTCCCACATGAACCAGTCGTATCCGCCGAGGGTCAGCATCGGTTCGATGGTGAACGTCATGCCCGGCTCGAGCAGGGTGGTCGCCCGCGGGTCGTCGTAGTGCAGGATCGTCGGCTTGGTGTGGAAGGACGGCCCGACGCCGTGGCCGGTGTAGTCGCGCACGACGCCGTAGCCGAACCGCTTCGCATACGCCTCGATGACCCGGCCGATGACGCTGATCGGCCGTCCGGGCCGCACCGCGCGGATGCCGCGCATCATCGCCTCACGGGTGCGCTCGCCGAGATCGCGGACCTCCGGGGCGACGTCGCCGGCGTAGAAGGTGGCGCAGGTGTCGCCGTGCACCCCGCCGATGTAGGCGGTGATGTCGACCTTGACGACGTCGCCGTCGGCCAAGGGTCGGGAGTCGGGGATGCCGTGGCAGATGACCTCGTTGACGCTGGTGCACAGCGACTTCGGATAGTCCTTGTAGCCCAGCGTCGACGGGTAGGCGCCGTGCGCGATGACGTACTCGTGTCCGATGCGGTCGAGTTCGTCGGTGGTGACGCCCGGGGCGACATGCCGGCCCACCTCGACCAGCGCGTCGGCGGCGATCCGGCCGGCGACCCGCATGCGCTCGATCGTCTCGGCGTCCTTGACCATCGGGTCGTCGAAGTCCGCTTTCGTTCCCGGCCAGGTGCCGACGTAGTGCGGACGGACGATGGACGGCGGCACGGCGCGCCGCGGCGAGATCGTGCCCGGTTGCAGCGGGGTGGCGGTCGTCATGCGCATCAGACCTCGACAACCATGGGGACGAGCATCGGCCGCCTCCGGTACTCCCGGTCGACCCAGCGACCGACCGTGCGCCGCACCAGATGTTGCAGGTCGTCGACCTCGCGGGTGCCGTTGGCGAGCGCCTTCTCGACCACCTCGACGAGCTCGGCCTCGATCGGGTCGAGCGCGGCCGGGTCGTCGCTGAAACCGCGGGCGGTGATCTCGGGGCCGTACATGACCTTGCCCTCCTCCAGGTCGACCGCGACCAGGATGGACAAGAACCCGTCCTCACCCAGGATGCGGCGGTCCTTCAACGTCGAGTCACCGATGTCGCCGACCTCCAGGCCGTCGACGTAGACGTAGCCGACGGGGATCTTGCCGGTGACCGAGGCCATGCCGTCGAGCAGGTCGACCACGGTGCCGTCCTCGGCGAGCATGATCCGCTCGTCCGGCATGCCCATGGAACGCGCGATCGCCGCGTGCGCGCGCAGGTGCCGCCACTCGCCGTGCACCGGCATGAGGTTCTTCGGACGCACCGCGTTGAACAGGTAGCGCAGCTCGCCGGCCGACGCGTGCCCGGATACGTGCACGAGCGCCGTGGACTTGTGCACGACGGTCGCGCCCAGCCGTGACAAGCCGTTGATCACCTGGCCCACCGAGGTCTCGTTGCCGGGGATGAGCGACGACGCGAGCAGGATCGTGTCGTCGGCGGAGATGCGGATGGTCTGGTGCGACCGGTTCGCCATCCGCGACAGCGCGGACAGCGGCTCGCCCTGCGATCCGGTGGAGATGAGCAGCACGCGCCGCGACGGCATCTCCTCGGCCATCGCCAGGTCGATCATCAGCCCGTCCGGCACCCGCAGTAGGCCGAGTTCGCGGGCGATCTGCATGTTGCGCACCATCGATCGGCCCACGAAGGCGACCTGCCGTTCCGCGGCGAGCGCGGCGTCGAGGACCTGCTGTACCCGGTGCACGTGCGAGGCGAAGCAGGCGACGATGATCCGGCCCTGCGCCTTGTGAATGACGTCCTCGACCACCGCGCCGACCTCGCGCTCGGACCGGACGAACCCGTCCACCTCGGCGTTGGTGGAGTCCGCGAGCAGCAGGTCGACGCCCTCGTCGCCGAGCCGCGAGAAGCCGGGCAGGTCGGTGACCCGGTTGTCCAGCGGCGTCTGATCCATCTTGAAGTCGCCGGTGTGCAGGACGGTCTGGCCGCCGACGCGGATCGCCACCGCCAGCGCGTCCGGGATCGAGTGCGTGACGGCGAAGAACTCCAGCCCCCACGACCCGACGCCGATGCGCTCGCCCTCCTTGACGATCCGCAGGTCGGCCTCGAGGCGGTGCTGCTCCAGCTTCGCCGACACCAGCCCGAGGGTGAGCCGGGAGCCGTACACCGGGATGTCGCGGCGCTCGCGCAGCAGGTAGGGCAGCGCGCCGATGTGGTCCTCGTGGCCGTGCGTGAGCACCACGGCGTCGATGCGGTCGAGCCGGTCGGCGTACGCCGACCAGTCGGGCAGCGTGACGTCGACGCCCGGCGATCCGGTCTTGCCCAGCAACATGCCGCAGTCGACGACCAGCAGCCGGTCGCCGTACTCGAACATCGTCATGTTGCGCCCGATCTCCTTGATGCCGCCGAGCGCGACGATGCGCAGCGCGCCGGAGGGCAGTTCGGGAGGGGCGCCGAGCGCGGCGGCAGCATCGGAGGTCACGGTGTCGAGGTTATCGCCAGCGATAGGGTCGGCCCGCGGCGAAGCACGAGCGAGCGGAGAACGCAGGGCATGGGCATGGTGCAGGCGATCAGCGCCTCGGACATCACCAAGATCGGGATCGGCGTCATCGTGGCGATCGTGGTGATCGGTGTCCTGCTCGGCATGCTGATCACCGCGATCATCGGCCGCGTGCTCATCGCGATCGTGGTCATCGGCCTGGGCGCGTTCGTCTGGCAGCAGCGCAGCACCGTCCAGGACGCCATCGACTCACACGTGTGCCCGCCCAGACTCAGCTTCTTCAGCGTGCACATCGACGCGCCCGACGCGCTCAAGCACTACTGCCGCTCGCACGGCACCGGCTCCCACCCGCACCGCGCCGGTCATCATTCGCATCACGCCCACCACCACCGGTCATGACGCCGGGGACGGCGCAGCGCGGCGCGCTGGTCGAGCGCACCGTCTCCCGCCTTCCCGGACTCCTTCCGCCAGTCGCGCTCGGCCTGGCGGCGGCCGGGCTGGGCTCGCTGTGGCCGGTCGTCGGCGGCCCGGTCATCGCGGTGCTCGCCGGTGCCGCGCTGAGCCCTCTCGTGCGGCGCCGCAGCACCACCCTGGAGCCGGGGCTGGCCACGGCCCGCGGTTTCGTCCTGCAACTCGCGGTGGTGCTGCTCGGCGCCGGGCTGTCGTTCCGGACGGTCGCCGACGCCGGGATCTCGTCGCTGCCCGTGCTGCTCACCACCCTGGCCGCCTGCCTCGTGCTTGCCTGGCTGCTCGGGCGCTGGCTCGGGGTGCCGGGCAAGCTGCGCACGCTGATCGGGGTGGGTACCGGCATCTGCGGTGCCTCGGCCATCGCCGCGGCGAGCCCGGTGATCCGCGCACGGAGCGCGGAGATCGCCTACGCGGTGTCGACGATCTTCCTGTTCAACGTGGCGGCCGTGGTGGTCTTCCCGCCGCTCGGGCATCTGCTCGGCCTCGGCCAGCAGCAGTTCGGGCTGTTCGCCGGCACGGCGGTCAACGACACGTCCTCGGTGGTCGCGGCGGCGACGAGCTACGGGGAGGTGGCCACGCAGCACGCCGTGGTGGTCAAGCTGGTGCGCACCCTCATGATCATCCCGATCACGTTGGCCCTGGGAGCGTGGGCCCGGCGCCGGGAGGAGGGGGAGCAGCGGCCTGGCGGGCGTATCCGGGCGACGGTCACGCTGATCCCCTGGTTCCTGGTGGGCTTCCTGGTTATGGTGGCCGCGAATTCGGCCGGCTGCTTCTCGGCCGGCGCGCAGGACGGGTTGCGGACCGCGGCGACGCTGCTGATCACCGTCGCGCTGGCCGCGATCGGGCTCTCGACCGACGTCGCCGCATTGCGCCGGGCCGGTGCGCGCCCGCTGCTGCTGGGCTTCCTGCTGTGGGTGGCGGTGGCCACCACGAGCCTCGCGGTGCAGTTCCTGACGCGCTGACCCGGGCGTTGCGCGTCAGTCCTCGTGCCCAGCGTGGCTGCGGTTGCGGCGGCTCTGCCAGTAGTGGACCCCGGCCGGGATGAGCGCCAGCACCACCACCGCGATGACCAGATAGTCGATGTAGCCCTTGTTGTCCTGCACGAACTGGATCTTGCCGAGCTGGTGGCCGAGCAGCAGCACGCCGTCGGCCCAGATGATGCCGCCGATCGTGCTGTACAGCGCGTAGAGCGAGAAGCGCATCTTGCCGACGCCGGCCATCACGGTCGCGACGGTGCGCACGATCGGGACGAATCGGCCGATGAGGATCGTCCAGGACCCGAAGCGCTCGAAGAACCTGTGCGAACGGTCGACGTACTCGGGTTTGAAGAACCGCGAGTTGGGACGGTCGAAGACCATCGGCCCCGCCCGGTAGCCGATCACGTACCCGACCAGGTTGCCGGCGATGGCCGCGATGGGCGCGACGACAAGGAACCAGACCAGGGGGGTCGTGATGGTGCCGGTGGCGATGCTGATGCCGGCGGCGAACAGCAGCGTGTCGCCGGGCAGGAAGAATCCGATCAGCAGGCCGCACTCCGCGAAGAGGACCACCGCGAGGATGATCAGCGCGCCCGACCCGGAGAGCAGGGTGTCCGGACTCAGCGGGTTGGCAAGCACCATGACGCGGCAGTCTACGGAGCGAGCGCGCCTGTCGAAGCCGCTCAGCGCCGGGAGGCGTGCCAGGAGTCGAGGAGCCGGCGTTCCTTGTCCGCCGCGAGGCCGGGCGTCAGCTCGGTCGGCTGCCACCCGCCGGGCAACGCGCGCTGCCAGGCCCAGGTGTCGGCGACGGTGTCGGCCAGGGGACGCCAGCGCAGCCCCGCCGCCTCGGCTGCGGCGCCGTGGTGAGCGAACACCCCTGGCCCTTCGGCGGCCGACACCCACAGCGGGATCTCCGTCCACGCCTCGACGTCCTGGACGGCCAGCCACGCGTCGCCGACGTAGGTGAACGACGCGTCGGATCCGGTCGCCTTCGCGCAGGCGTCCATGAGGTCGGCGCGGGTGTCCCGGCCGGCCGGACCCCCGGTCTCGAAGGTGCCGGGAGCCGCGGAGAGCGCGAACCGGGCGAGGTCACGGGCGTCGATGAGCGCCACCGGATCGGAGGGCGCGCCGGGCACCAGCACCTCGCCACCGCGGGCCACCCGGGCGATCCACCACGGCAGTCGGCCGACCTTGACGTCGTAGGGCCCGACGATCGATCCGGCGCGCAGCACCGTGCATCGCCGCTCGCCGAACGCGCGCACGACTGCACGCTCGCAGCCGGCCTTGAGCCAGCCGTAGGGCTCGGCGCCGTCCATGCCGTCCGGGACGTCGTCCCGGGTGGCGTCCGGATCCCCGTCGTGTGCGCCCCGCGCGGTGTAGTCGGCGTCCTCCGGCCAGCCGGGGAAGACGTTCACGGTCGAGACGAAGCCGTAGTGACCGCAGGCCGGTGCGAGCAGTTCCGCGCTCAGCCGCACCTCGGCCGGGACGTAGCCGCACGTGTCGACCACGACGTCGAAGCGTCGCCCCGCCAATTGCCCGAGATCGGTGGCCGAGGTGCGGTCGCCCACGACCTGTTCCGCGCCCTCCGGTGTCGCGCCCGACCTGCCCCGGTTGAACACCGTGACCCGGGCGCCCTGCGCGAGCGCTTCGCTCACCACCGCCCGGCCCAGGAACACCGATCCACCGATCACCAGCACGTCCATGCCCACAGTCGACCATCCCGCCGGCTACCGGCGGCAGACCTGTTCGCCGACCGCGTAGCCCGGGGTAGGGGATACTGGCAAGAGTTGGAGGGACGTCACCGAAGGAGCACGGATGCCGATCGCAACACCCGAGGTTTACGCCGACATGCTCGATCGCGCGAAGCGAGGCGGCTTCGCGTACCCGGCGATCAACTGCACGTCGTCGGAGACGATCAACGCCGCGCTGAAGGGCTTCGCCGACGCCGGCAGCGACGGCATCATCCAGATCTCCACTGGTGGCGCCGAGTTCGGCTCCGGTCTCGCGGTCAAGAACATGGTCACCGGCGCGGTCGCGCTCGCCGAGTTCGCCCACGTCGTGGCGGCCAAGTACCCGATCAACGTCGCGCTGCACACCGACCACTGCCAGAAGGAGAAGCTCGACAGCTACGTCCGGCCGTTGATCGCGCTCTCGCAGGAGCGTGTCGACCGCGGCGAGAACCCGCTGTTCCAGTCGCACATGTGGGACGGCTCGGCGGTGGAGCTCGAGGAGAACCTGCAGATCGCCGCCGAACTGCTCGAGAAGACGGCCAAGGCCCGGATCATCCTGGAGCTCGAGATCGGCGTCGTCGGCGGCGAGGAGGACGGCGTCGTCGGCGAGATGAACGAGAAGCTCTACACCCACCCGGCCGATGCAGCGCGCACCGCCGAGGTGCTCGGCACCGGCGAGAAGGGCCGCTACATCCTCGCGGCGACCTTCGGCAACGTCCACGGCGTGTACAAGCCGGGCAACGTCAAGCTGCGTCCGGAGATCCTCAAGGACCTGCAGGACGAGGTGAGCAAGACGGTCGGCCGTGAGAAGCCGTTCGACCTGGTCTTCCACGGCGGTTCGGGCTCGACGCTGGACGAGATCCGCGAGGCGGTCAGCTACGGCGTGGTGAAGATGAACGTCGACACCGACACGCAGTACGCCTTCACCCGCGAAATCGCCGGGCACATGTTCACCAACTACGACGGCGTGCTCAAGGTCGACGGCGAGGTCGGCAACAAGAAGGCCTACGACCCTCGCTCGTACCTCAAGCTCGCCGAGCAGGGGATGGCCAAGCGCGTGGTCGAGGCCTGCGAGGCGCTGCAGTCGGCCGGACACTCCGCGTCGGCATGAGTTCCTTCGGCAACCTGCTCGCCCCGCCCACCCGGCTCCCGGAGGACCCCGCCGTCGCGTTGCTGGAGCGCGGGGACGACCCGACCGAGGTGGCTGCCGCGCATCCGGCGTCCTCGGCCGCCTGGGCCGCGCTTGCCGAGCGGGCGCTGGCCGGCGGGCGGCCGGTCGAGGCCTACGCCTACGCGCGCACCGGCTACCACCGCGGTCTGGACGCCCTGCGCCGCGCCGGCTGGAAGGGCCAGGGTCCGATCCCGTGGGCGCACGAGCCGAACCGTGGCTTCCTGCGCGCACTGCACGCGCTGGCCCAGGCGGCCGGTGCCATCGGCGAGAGCGACGAACAGCAGCGGTGCCGGCAGCTGCTCACCGACAGCGACCCGGAGGCCGCACGCGCCCTCGGCGGCTGACTCAGCCCAGCTGCGCCTTCTGCACCTTTCCCATCGCATTGCGCGGCAGCGCGTCGACGAAGCGCACCTCGCGCGGTCGCTTGTGCGTCGACAGCTCGCGCGCCACATGGTCGATGAGCTGCTGCTCCCCGACGCCGCTGCCGACGACGTAGGCGACGATGCGCTGGCCCAGATCGGTGTCGGCCACCCCGATCACGGCTGCCTCGGCCACGGCGGGGTGGTCGAGCAGGGCGGCCTCGATCTCACCGGCGCCGACCCGGTAGCCGCCGGTCTTGATGAGGTCGTCGCGGGTCCGGCCGACGATCCGGAAGGTGCCGTCGGCATCGAGTTCGGCCGAGTCGCCGGTGGTGAACCAGCCGTCCTCCGTCAGCGGCGCCGGATCGTGCAGGTAGCCGTCGAACAGCGTCGCGCCGCGCACCTCGAGATCGCCGATCTCGCTCGGTTCGCCGCGCACCCGCGCCTCGACGCCGCGGATGGGCCGGCCGACCCGGCCGACGCGGCGCGGTTCGTCGGCACGGGCCGCCAGGGTGATCAGGGTCTCGGTCATGCCGTAACGCTCGACCGGTCCCTGCCCGGCGAGCTCGCCGAGCGCGCGGAACACCCCGGACGGCAGCGCCGCGCTGCCGGAGACGAGCAACCGCGCCGAGCGCAGCGCCCGGGCGCAGGACGGTTCGCCGGCGATCCGCCCCCACACCGTGGGCACGCCGAAGAACAGCGTCGCGCCGGCGTCCGCGGCCGCTGCGTACGCCGTCGGTGTCGGCCGCCCGGTGTGCACCAGCGGGCTGCCCGCGCGCAGCGCGCCGAGCACGCCGAGGACGAGCCCGTGCACGTGGAACAGCGGAAGGCCGTGCGCCAGGACGTCGTCCCCGCTCCACTGCCACGCGTCGGCCAACCCGTCCAGGCAGGCGTTGACCGCCGCGTGCGATATCACCGCGCCCTTGGGCGCGCCGGTCGTCCCCGACGTGTACATCAGCAGCGCCGGGCCGTCCTGCGGCAGCGACCGCGACGCCGACGAGCGGGCCGTCACGTCGACGGGCGGGCACGGCGCCGCAGCGGAGTCCGACAGGATGTGCGCGCGCTCGCGCGGGCCGGCGTCCGGCGGCACGGGCACGGCGACCGCGCCGGCGAGCAGGCAGCCGAGCACGGCGACGACCGTCTCGAGCGACGCGCTCGCCTCGACGGCGACGCGACCGGCCCCGTCCACGGCGTCGGCCACCGCCCCTGCGGCCGCGAACAGCTCCGCCCGGTGCAGCGACCGATCGCCGATCGTGATCGCCGGCCGGCTCACCCCGCCGCGGGAACGCTCGGCAGCGCGTCGACCGCCGCCGAGATCGTCTCGTCGTCGAGTTCGTGATCCTGCATCGCGCCCGACATGTAGGCGTCGTACGCGGCGAGATCGAGGTGGCCGTGCCCGCACAGCGCGGTGAGGATCACCTTGGACTCGCCGGATTCCTTGCACCGCAGCGCCTCGTCGATCGCCGCCGCCACCGCGTGGGTGGGTTCCGGCGCCGGGACGATGCCCTCGGTGCGCGCGAATTGGATGCCGGCGGCGAAGCAGTCGCGCTGGTTCTTCGCCGTGGCCTCGATGTGCTTCTCCTCGTAGAGGTGGCTGATCAGCGGGCTCATGCCGTGATAGCGCAGCCCGCCGGCGTGGATCGGGTCGGGGATGAAGTCGTGCCCGAGCGTGTGCATCTTCATCAGCGGCGTCATGCCCGCGGTGTCGCCGAAGTCGTAGGCGTAGACGCCGCGGGTGAGCGACGGGCAGGCGGCCGGCTCGACGGCGCGGATCGTCGGTGCCATCCGTCCGGCCAGCTTCTCGCGCAGGAAGGGGAACACCAGCCCGCCGAAGTTCGACCCGCCGCCGGTGCAGCCGACGATCAGGTCCGGTGTCTCACCGACCTTGGCCAGCTGCAGCAGCGCCTCCTCGCCGATGACCGTCTGGTGCAGCAGCACGTGATTGAGCACCGAGCCGAGGGCGTAGTTCGTGTCGGCATTCTGCGCGGCGACCTCGACGGCCTCGCTGATCGCGATGCCCAGCGAGCCGGTGGAGTCGGGGTGTTCGGCGAGGATCTTGCGGCCCGCCTCGGTGAGCGGCGACGGGGACGGGTGGATCACGCCGCCGAACGTCTCGATCATGATCTTGCGGTACGGCTTCTGGTCGTACGAGGCGCGGACCTGCCAGATCTCACAGTCCAGCCCGTACTGCGAGCACGCGAACGCCAGCGCGGTGCCCCATTGCCCGGCGCCGGTCTCGGTCGTCAGCCGCCGGATGCCAGCCTGCTTGTTGTAGTAGGCCTGCGGCACCGCGGTGTTGGGCTTGTGCGAGCCGGCCGGCGAGACGCCCTCGTACTTGTAGTAGATGCGCGCCGGCGTATCCAGCGCCTTCTCCAGCCGCCGCGCGCGGAACAGCGGCGAGGGCCGCCACAGCCGGTAGACGTCGAGCACCGCGCCGGGGATGTCCACGTACTGCTCGCCGGTGACCTCCTGCCCGATGAGCTCCATGGGGAACAGCGGCGCGAGGTCGTCGGGGCCCACCGGCTGCAGGGTGCCCGGGTGCAGCACCGGGGGAGGCGGGGTGGGCAGGTCGTGCAGGAGGTTGTACCAGCGGGTCGGCAGTTCGGATTCGTCCAGCAGGATCTTGGTCCGGGGGTCGCTCATGCGGTTCACTATCTCCCGCGCTCGGGCTGATCGGAAGGTCGCAGGCCGAAGGTTCGAGGACACGCGACACGAATCGGGCAACTGGGGCCGCGACCCGCCCGGTAGCGTTGCTCTGCGCAAACCGCCCGCCGTGACCGTCCCTTCCCCACACTCGCAGGAGGCACCGGCAATGCCAGCGATCGTCCTCGTCGGCGCCCAGTGGGGCGACGAAGGCAAGGGCAAGGCCACCGACCTGCTGGGCAGCCGCGTCGACGCGGTCGTCAAGTTCAACGGCGGCAACAATGCCGGGCACACGATCGTCATCGGCTCCGGCGACCAGCGCGAGAAGTACGCGCTGCACCTGCTGCCGTCCGGCATCCTCACCCCCGGGTGCATGCCGGTCATCGGCAACGGCGTGGTGATCGACCTCGGCGTCTTGTTCGAAGAGATCGACGGTCTCAACGCGCGCGGCATCGACACCTCTGAACTGGTGGTCAGCGGCTCGGCGCACGTCATCCCGCCGTACAACCGCACCCTCGACAAGGTCACCGAGCGGTATCTGGGCAACTCGCGGATCGGCACGACCGGACGCGGCATCGGCCCGACCTACGCCGACAAGATGGCCCGCGTCGGCATCCGCATCCAGGACCTCTTCGACCGCGACGTGCTGCGCGCCAAGGTCAGCGGCGCGCTGAACCTGAAGAACCAGATCCTTGTCAAGATCTACAACCGCAAGGGCTTCGACGTCGACGCCGTCGTCGACGAGCTGGCCTCCTACGCCGAGCGGCTGGAACCGATGGTCGCCGACACGGCCCTGCTGCTCGAGCAGATGCTCGACCAGGGCCGCACCGTCGTCCTCGAAGCGGGCCAGGCGACGCTGCTCGACGTCGACCACGGCACCTACCCGTTCGTCACGTCGTCCAACGCCACCGCGGGCGGCGCCTGCACCGGCAGCGGCATTCCCCCGACGCGGATCAGCCGGGTCATCGCGGTGATCAAGGCCTACACCACTCGGGTCGGCGAGGGCCCGTTCCCCACCGAGCTGCACGACGACAAGGGCGAGATCCTGCGCAACAACGGCGCCGAGTTCGGCACCACCACCGGCCGCCCGCGCCGCTGCGGCTGGTTCGACGCCGTCGTCGGCCGCTACGCGACGCGCATCAACGGCGTCACCGACTTCGTGCTCACCAAGCTCGACGTGCTCACCGGACTCGACGAGGTGCCGGTGTGCGTGGCGTACGAGGTCGACGGCGTGCGACACGACGAGCTGCCGATGAAGCAGGCAGATTTCGCCCGCGCGGTACCGATCTACGAGACGTTCCCGGGTTGGACGGAGGACATCTCGCACGCCCGCACGCTCGACGATCTGCCACGTAACTGCCGCGACTACGTCGACGCGCTCGAGAAGATGATCAAGGCACCGATCTCGGCCATCGGCGTCGGGCCGGGACGCGACGAGGTCATCGCCGTGCGCGACCTGCTCGACTGATCACCGCGACGTGACGCCTCGGCCACGGCAGACTGTGCGGTATGCGCCTGCGTACCGCGCTCGTCCCGCTCACCTCTGCCGTGCTCGCGCTCAGCGGCGCCGGGTTGGCCGCCGCGTGCACCGGCTCGACCGTGCCGGCCTCGCCGTCCGCGTCTTCCTCGCCGTCCGCTTCGGGTCCCGCGCCTGACCTGTCCGCCGGCAGGTACGCCGACTGGCCGAGCTACCACGGCGGACCGATGCGGCACGGCTTCGCACCGTCGATGCCGCCCGCGCGGGGGCGGCTCCGGGTCGCGAAGCTGCTGCGCGTGGACGGCCAGGTGTACGCGTCACCGCTGGTGGTGCACGGCACGCTGATCGTCGCCACCGAGCGCAACAACGTGTACGCGTTCGGGCCACGACTGCACCTGCGCTGGAAGCGGCACCTGGGCCGTCCGTCGCCGTCGGGCGAGCGTCCGTGCGGCAACGTCGATCCGTTGGGCATCACCGGCACCCCCGTCTACGACCGGCAGCACAACTCGATCTTCGTCGCGCCGGAGCTC
>DASSEP010000041.1:0-47674 GCA_035695205.1 Jatrophihabitans sp.
AGGAGCTCGCCGCGGCGATCGTCGACTTCGTGCGTGGGACGCCGCGGAACTGACCGACCAGCCCGATACCCTTCCCGGCATGCTGCTGAGCGATCGGGACATCCGCAAGGAGGTGGAGGCGGGCCGGCTGGCCGTCGAGCCCTGGGAGGCCGCGCTCGTCCAGCCGTCGAGCGTGGACGTGCGCCTCGACCGGTTCTTCCGGGTGTTCAACAACTCGCAGTACACGCACATCGACCCGGCAAATCAGCAGGACGACCTGACGTCCCTTGTCGAACCCGAGGGGGAGGCTCCGTTCGTCCTGCACCCCGGCGAGTTCGTCCTTGGTTCCACGCTCGAGGTTGTCACGCTGCCGGATGACCTCGCGGGACGGCTCGAGGGGAAGGCACTTGCTCTCGACACCCCGGTACCGACCCCGCGCGGGTGGCGGACGATGGGTGAATTAGCCGTCGGTGACGAGGTGTTCGACGAGACGGGCGCACCCTGCCGCGTGGTGGCGGCGACCGAGGTCATGCTGGGCCGGCCTTGCCGAAGGGTGCGGCTGTCCGACGGATCGGCTTTCGTGGCTGACGCTGCGCACCTGTGGGTCACGGTGACCAAATCTGCGCGGAAGCATGGTGCACCACCCGCCGCCCGCACAACCGACGAAATCGCCGCAACCCTGCGCGCCGGCGACGAGTGCAACCACCACATCCCGCTCGCCGGCCCGGTGCAGTACCCCACAGCTCACCTGCCCATCGATCCGTACCTCTTCGGTTACTGGCTCGGTGACGGCACGAGCACCAAGGCGGAGATCACCATCGGCGCCGAGGACGAAGCGTTCGTCCGGGAGCAGTTCCACCGGTCCGGCTTCGGAAGCTGGCATGCGTCTAACTTGCGCGCGTTCCGGGTCGGCGGGCTCAGCCCGGGGCGCGTCGGCCGCCAACGGGACGCGAGCGGCCGTTACTGCGGGGACGGTTCCCTGTCGAGCAGCCTCCGAGCGCTCGGGGTCCTGGGGAACAAGCACATCCCCATGGAGTATCTGACGGCCGGCGCCGCGCAGCGACTCGCGCTGCTGCAAGGCCTGATGGATTCCGACGGGTACGTCGACGTGTACGGGCGCTGCGAGTTCATCAGTGTGCGAGAGTGCCTGGCCGACGGTGTGGTCGAACTTGCAGCCAGCCTCGGCCTGCGGCCGGTGAAACGCAAGAAGCGCGCGATGCTCAACGGCATCGATCACGGCCCGGCGTACCAGGTGAAATTCACCCCGCGCCTTCCGGTGTTCCGGCTCCCTCGAAAGGTTGCGCGGCTGAAGACCGACAACCGCCAGCACGCCTTTCGCGGCATCGTCAGCGTCGAGGAGATCGCGAGTGTGCCGGTGCGATGCATCGAGGTATCGGCGCCGAGCGGCCTGTTCCTCATCGGCCACAATTACGTGCCTACGCACAACTCGTCACTCGGCCGGCTTGGGCTGCTGACGCACTCGACAGCGGGCTTCATCGACCCCGGCTTCACCGGCCACATCACCCTCGAGCTGTCCAACGTCGCCAACCTGCCGATCACGCTGTGGCCCGGCATGAAGATCGGGCAGCTGTGCCTGTTCCGGCTCTCGAGCCCCGCCGAGCACCCGTACGGCTCGGAGATCTACGGGTCGCGGTACCAGGGGCAGCGGGGGCCGACCCCGTCGCGCTCGTACCTCAACTTCCGCCGCTGGCCGACGCAGTAGCGCAGCTCAGCCCCAGTGCACGCGCACGGTGTGCGCCCACAACCCGGCGAGCTCCGCGTCGCCGTGCACCTCGGCGGCCGACGGACGGTTCCAGAGCCACAAGTAGAGGTCGGACGACGTGCCGGTGAGCACCGCATCGGCCGGCTCTGCGCCGCCGCGCTGCTCGGCCACCGTCCGTTCGCCGCCGAAGGTGAGCCGCCACGCGGCACCACCATCGATCGGACGCAGCGCCATCGATGCGTCCCGCTTGATCGCGGTGCTCCGCCGGGCCGCGAAGCCCTGCAGCATCTCGGCGATGCCGTCCTGCGCGAACGCGACGTCGAACGGGGTGATCTCGCCGCCGGCGGCCTCGGCGTCGGCGCGGTGCATCGCCGTCTCGTGCGCCTGCCGCCGGGCCCAGAAGTGCAGGTGTGACAACGCCGGCAGGAAGGTGTAGGCCTCGAGATCCTCCGGCGCGTCACGCAACGCAGCGACCAGCCCGGCGTGCCCCTCGCGGAACCAGTCGGGAAGCTCTGCGTCGGACGGCCCGCTCCCGACCGCCGCGTGCGCCGCCCGGGCCTCGTCGGCGGATCGGCCGGTCACCACCGTCGTCGCCCACCGGTGCACTCCGCCGGTGTGCACGACGAGCGTGCGCACGTCCCATTCGCACCCGGGCACCGGGGTGTCCCAGCCCGCGCGCTGCGCGGCCGCCAGCAGCCGGGGACCCTCGTCCTGCAGGCGGTCGATCAGCTCAGCGACGTTCACGTCCGAAGCCTGACACGCGATACGGACGACGGCTCACACCAGCGTGTGCATCCACCCGTGGACGTCGGGCAGGCGCCCGGTCTGGATGCCGACCAGGTGCTCACGCAGCCGCGTCGCGACCGGGCCCGGGCTGCCGTCGCCGATCGTCCAGCCGCCCGCGGCGCTCTTCACCGAGCCCACCGGCGTGATGACGGCCGCCGTGCCGCAGGCGAACACCTCGGTGATCGCACCTGACTCGTTGCCCTCGCGCCACTCGTCGGTGGAGACCTTGCCCTCCTCCGCGGTGTAACCCAGGTCGCGCGCGACCTGCAGCAGCGAGTCGCGCGTGACGCCGGGCAGCAGCGTGCCGGTGAGCGCCGGGGTCACGACGCGGGCCGACTCGCCCGAGCCGTACACGAAGTAGAGGTTCATGCCGCCCATCTCCTCGACCCAGCGGTGCTCCGCGGCGTCGAGCCACACCACCTGGTCACAGCCCTGCTCGGCGGCGTGCGCCTGGGCCACCAGCGAGGCGGCGTAGTTGCCCGCGCACTTGGCCTCGCCGGTGCCGCCCGGCGCGGCCCGGGTGTAGTCGGTCGACAGCCACACCGAGACCGGCCGCACACCGCCTGCGAAGTAGGAGCCGGCCGGCGAGGCGATCAGCAGGTAGGTGTAGGCCGATCCGGGCCGCACGCCGAGACCCACCTCGGTCGAGATCATGAAGGGACGGAAGTACAGCGAGTGATCCGGGTTCTCTGGGACCCATGCCCGGTCGACGTCCACCAGCGCGCGCAGCGACTCGATGAACAACTCTGTCGGCAGTTCGGCCATCGCGAGCCGGCGCGCCGAGCGCTGGAAGCGACCGGCGTTCGCCTCCGGGCGGAACGTCTTGATCGAGCCGTCGGGCTGCCGGTAGGCCTTGAGCCCCTCGAAGATCTCCTGCCCGTAGTGCAGCGCGGCGGTGGCGGGATCGAGCTCGAGCGGGCCGTAGGGCAACACCTGGCCGGGGCCCCAGCCGGACTCCTTCGCCCAGTCGATGCGCACCATGTGGTCGGTGAAGTACCTCCCGAAGCCGGGCTCGGCAAGGATCCTCGCCCGCTGCTCGTCGCTCGTCGGGTTGGGATTGCGCACCACGGAGAAGGCCATGGTTCGGATACTAGAACGTCCGCGCACACGCGGGACCGGGCCGATCGCAGCGCAGCGGACAGCGACGCTCAGCCGGCGTCGATCGCCTGCTGCGCGGTGAGGATCGACACCAGGGTGCCGATCTCGTCGTCCGAGGCCGACAGCGCGACCGCGGGCAGCGACTTCGTCAACATCTCGAGTAGCAGCGACCGTTCGATGTGCCGCTGCCCGTCGATCCAGCGGATGACGCATTCCTCGACGTAGGCCACCCAGCCGTGCACGGCGAGTTCCGCGCGGTCGCTCAACTGCAGCCCCAGGCGGGCGATGACGTCGATGACCCGCTGCGCCATCCGCGCGCGTGTTTCGTCGAACAGCGCCCGCATCTGCGCGTCGCCGCTCGCCGCGCCGCGTACCAGGGACTTGTAGTTGTCGGGGTTCTCCTCGACGTAGTCGATGAAGGCGCTCAACGCGCCGCGCAGCGCCTCCACCGGCGCCAGCGAGGTGTCCGGCTCGGTGCGCCGGATCATCTCCGCCGCAGCGGCCCTGGCCACCTCGAGATGGAATTCCTGCTTCGAGGCGAAGTAGTGGAACAGCAGGCCGCGCGATATGCCCGCCGACTGCGCGATCAGCTCGACCGAGAGCTCGTCCAGCCGCCGGGTGGCGAGCATCTCGACGCCCAGCTCGATCAACTGCGCGCGCCGCGCTTCGGGGCTCAGCCGCACCCGCTTCGGCGCCGTCCGCGCCGCCGTCATCGCCGGTCCCTACGCAACATGCGCACCACCCTACCGCTATTGAACGTGAGCCAACTATCTATTGACTGACGTTCAAGAGTCGTTTTACCCTCGACACCATGACCCAGGCACCCCCGCGCCCCTCGTCCCGCTCCGCCGCCACGCCGGCCCGAGCCGAGGGAAGGGACGGCTCGGCCCGGCGGCACGTGCGCACGTTGATCATCGGCAGCGGGTTCGCCGGCCTCGGCGCGGCGATCCGTCTCGCGCAGGACGGCCATGAGGACTTCCTGGTGGTCGAGCGGGGCAGCGAGGTCGGCGGCACCTGGCGTGACAACACCTATCCCGGTGCAGCCTGCGACGTCCCGTCGCACCTGTACTCCTATTCGTTCGAGCTGAACCCGAACTGGACCCGCTCGTTCTCGCCGCAGCCGGAAATCCAGGGCTACCTGCGGGCAGTGGCCGCGAAGTACGACGTGGGTCGCAAGCACCTGTTCGACACCGAGGTCACTCGCGCGCAGTGGGATACCGCGAGTGAGCAGTGGCTCGTCAACACCACGTCGGGCGAGTTCACCGCGGAGGTTCTGGTGCCGGCGGTCGGCGCGCTGGCCGAGCCGCAACTGCCCGACATCCCCGGCATCGAGACGTTCCGCGGCGAGCTGTTCCACTCCGCCCGCTGGAACCACGACGTCGACCTCACCGGTAAGCGGGTCGCGCTGATCGGCACCGGCGCCTCGGCGATCCAGATCGGCCCGGCCATCGCCGGCAAGGTGACGCACCTCGACGTCTACCAGCGCACTCCTCCGTGGGTGATGCCGCGCCACGACCGCGATTACTCGCGGCTGGAGAGCCTCGCGTACAAGCATGTGCCGCTGCTGCAGCGGGCCGCGCGTGAGGCGATCTACTGGGGACGCGAGATGTACGTCCTCGGCTTCGCCTTCCAGCCGAGGATCCTGCAAGTGGCGCAGCGGATCGCGGAGCGCCACATCGCCAAGGCGATCGACGACCCTCGGCTGCGCGCGAAGGTCACACCCGACTGGCAGATCGGCTGCAAGCGCATCCTGATTTCCAACGACTGGTATCCGATGCTCGCCGAGCAGCATGTCGACCTGGTCACCGACGGCGTCGCCGAGATCCGCGAGAACGCGATCGTCTCGCGCGACGGCACGGTGCGCGAGGTCGACGCGATCATCGTCGCCACCGGCTTCCACGTCACTGACTCACCGACGTTCGACCGCATCGTCGGCGCGGACGGGCGGTCGCTGTCCGCGGTGTGGGCCGAGCAGGGCCAGCGCGCCTACAAGGGCGCTGCGGTGTCGGGCTTTCCGAACATGCTGTTCGTCATCGGCCCGAACTGCGGGCTCGGCCACAGCTCGATGGTGTTCATGGTCGAATCACACCTGAACTACCTGTCGAGCGCGCTGCAGGCCATGCAGCGGGAGAACATCGCGACGTTCGACGTCCGCCCCGATGTGCTCAGGCGCTACAACGAGAAACTGCAGGCCCGCATGCGCCGCACCATCTGGACGACCGGTGGCTGCGCCAGCTGGTACCTCGACGCCCACGGCAACAACACGACGCTGTGGCCGAGCTTCACCTTCTCGTTCCGCCGGATGACGCGGCGGTTCGACCGGGATGCGTATGCCGTGACGCGCAAGGGGCATGCTCAGGACGGCCGGCCCCGCGCCGCGCAAGGCGTGGCCTGACCTCGTACCGCAACGATCCCGCCCCCCACCGAAAGAGGTTGCATCGAAGATGACTGACGTCAAGGGCAAGGTCGCCGTGGTGACCGGTGCCGGATCGGGCATCGGCCGCGCGCTGGCCTACGAACTCGCCCGGCGCGGCGCCAAGCTCGCAGTGAGCGACGTCGACACCACCGGGCTCGCCGAGACCGTCAAGCAGGTCAAGGTGATCGGCGCGCCGGTCCACCATGCTCGCCTCGACGTCACCGACCGCGCCGCTGTGCTCAGCTACGCGGACGAGATCGCTGTCGAATTCGGCGCGGTGAACCTGGTGTTCAACAACGCGGGCATCGCCTTCACCGGCGACATCCACGAGATGAGCTTCGACGACATCGAGCGGGTCATCGACGTCGACTTCTGGGGCGTGGTGCACGGGACGAAGGCGTTCCTGCCGCACCTCATCGCCTCGGGTGAGGGGCACGTCGTCAACATCTCCAGCCTGTTCGGCCTGCTCGCGGTGCCGGGGCAGAGCGCGTACAACGCGGCCAAATTCGCGGTGCGCGGATTCACCGAGGCGCTGCGCCAGGAGATGCTGCTCGCCGGGCACGACGTGCACGTCACCTGCGTGCACCCGGGCGGCATCAAGACGGCGATCGCCCGCAACGCCGGCGCGGTGGCCAGCCAGAACGCGGCCGAGCTCGCGCAGTTCTTCGACTCGAAGCTGGCCAAGACGTCGCCGGACGCGGCGGCGCGGATCATCCTGCGTGCCGTCGAGAACAACCGACCGCGTGCCGTCGTGGGCTTCGACGCCAAGCTGCTCGACGTCGCGGTGCGCGTGCTCGGCCCGGCCTACCAGCGGTTGTTCGTGCTCGGCGCGGCGCGCCTCATGCCGCGACACACCGCGCAGGCGGCTCCTATCGCGCCCACGCCCGCCGCCAACGGCCGCACTCGCACCAGCGCCTGACGTTCGCGCCGGCCCGCCGTTCTCCGACAAGTGGCGCGGCGGTCAGAGCGAGGTGATCGTGCCGGAGAGGTGCGGCTTGTAAGAGCGGGAATTGCGCACGTCCAGGTTCCACCCGGAACCAGCCCGCGTCGCCCCGATCAGGATCGCCGACGGCAGTTTGACGGGCAGCTTGAAGGCGACGTCGACGGTGTAGCCGTCCGGCAGCCGTCCCTGGAGCGAGGCGAGCGTTCGGGCCTTGACCCACATGCCGTGCGCGATGGCAGACGGGAACCCGAACGCCCTGGCCAACAGCGAGTGCAGGTGGATCGGGTTGCGGTCGCCGGACACCGCCGCGTAGCGGCGGCCGATGTCTCCGGGCACGCGCACCAGCGTGGTGGCGCCTTCGGGCGGGGTGGGCTCGCTCCGCTTCTCGTCCTTCGAGGGACGCTTCTTGCCCTCCGGCGGCTTGCCGCGCCGCAGATACGTGCTGCGCCCGGACCACACGACCGCGCCGTCCACCGTCGCCTCGGCGAGCAGGTCGAACTGCTGCCCCGCGGCGTGCGGGCGCAACTCGGCGGCGCGCACCTGCAGCGCAACCTGCTCCCCGGCCCGCACCGCGCGCGCCACGGTGATCGAGTTGGCGACGTGCACCGTGCCGATCAGCGGGAACGGGAACGCCGGCTCGGTCATCAGGGCGACCGACAGTGGGAACGCCAGGATGTGCAGGTACGTCGGCGGTAGAAGGTCGGTCACCGGAAAGCCGCATACCTTTTGGTATGCAGCTAAGTGCTCCGGGTCGATCTGCTGGTCGTTCAGCGTGTAGGACGAGTCGGGCAGCTGCGTGCCGCGGTGCAACGGCCCGGTGACCGCGGCGCGCGTGTAAAGCGGCAGCAGCGAAGGGGGCGAGTCGAGGGTGTGCTCAGCCATCGATGTGCGTTGCTCCTTCGAGATCTCGGGCGTTCGCGAGGCGGATCGAGGGACGCTCAAGCACCGACGATGTTCTGGCCGCAGACCCGCAGCACCTGCCCGTTCACGCCACCGGCGCCGGGCGAGGACAGCCACGCGACCGCCTCGGCGACGTCGACCGGCAGTCCGGCCTGCTGCAGCGACGACAGCCGTCGCGCGACCTCGCGCGTCGCGAGCGGCATCTTGGCCGTCATCTCGGTGTCGATGAAGCCGGGCGCGACGGCGTTGATCGTCGAGTTGCCGTGTGCGGCGAACGCGGCGGCCGAGGAGCGGACGAGGCCGATCACCCCGGCCTTGGTGGCGCCGTAGTTCGTCTGGCCGCGGTTGCCGGCGAAGCCGGTGGTCGACGACAGGCATACCACCCGGGACTGCTCGTTGAGCTGTTCGCTGGCGAGCAGCGCGTCGTTGATGCGCAGCTGCGATTCGAGGTTGACCGCGATCACCGAATCCCACTGCTCGGACTTCATGTTGGCGAGCAGCTTGTCGCGCGTGATGCCGGCGTTGTGGATGAGGATGTCCAGGCCATCGGTGTGCGCGGCGAGGTGGTCGAGCAGCCGCTCGGGAGCCTCGGGCGCGGCAACGTCGATGTGCAGGGTGCTGCCGCCGATGCGGTTGGCCACCTTGGCCAGCGCCTCGCCGGCCGGGACGAGGTCGGCGGCGATGACGGACGCGCCATCGCGGGCGAGCACCTCGGCGATCGCTGCGCCGATGCCGCGGGCGGCGCCGGTCACCAGCGCGGTCTTGCCCGCGAGCGGGCGCTCCCAGTCACCGGGTGTCGGGGCGACGCCGGGGCCGAGCAGCAGGGGTTGGCCGTCGACGTAGGCCGACCTGCCCGAGAGCAGGAACCGCAACGCCCACTCCAGCGACGCGTCGTCCTCGACCCACAGCAGGTTGGCGGTCGCGCCGCGGCGCAACTCCTTGGCCAGTGAGCGGACGATGCCGTCCAACGCCTGGCGGGTGGCGTCGACGGTGACGTCTTTGCCGTCCGCCGGCGACCCGAGCACGACGACCCGCCCGCTCGCGCCGAGCTGTCGCACGCCCGGCGCGAGGAACTCGCGTAGCCCGCGGAGGTCGCCGGGCGCGGCCACCGAGCGGGCGTCCAGCACCAGTGCGGCCACGCTGCCGTCGGCGGGCAGCGCGTCGAGCACCTCGACGCCGGCCCCGGTGAGCAGCTTCTTCAGCGCGGTGCCGGCGCGCCCCGCCGACTTCGCCGTCGAGCCGAGCACGGCGGGGCCGGGAAGCAGCGGCGCGCCCGGCTCGTAGCGGCGCAGCACCGAAGGCCGCGGCAGGCCGACGCGCGAGGCGACGGCCGAGCCGATCGGCGAGTTGACGAGGGTCAGGTAACGGTCAGACATGCGGGCGTCCTCCTCGACGCTTCGACGAGTTGTCCGCGCCTCGTGGCGCCGGAGCGCCACCGCGCGCGGACGACCTCGTCAAGATCACTTCTCGATGATGGCGACGACGCCCTGGCCGCCTGCGGCGCAGATGGAGATCAGGCCGCGGCCCGAGCCTCGCTCGTGCAACTGCTTGGCCAGCCCGGCGACGATGCGCCCGCCGGTGGCCGCGAACGGGTGGCCCGCGGCCAGTGACGAGCCGTTGACGTTCAGCTTCGAGCGGTCGATGGCGCCGAGCGGCTCGTCCAGGCCGAGCCGGTCGCGGCAGAACTGCGGGTCCTCCCACGCCTTGAGCGTCGTCAGCACGGTCGACGCGAACGCCTCGTGGATCTCGTAGTAGTCGAAGTCCTGCAACGTGAGCTTGTTGCGAGCCAGCAGCCGCGGCACGGCGTACACCGGAGCCATCAACAACCCCTCGGCCTTCCGGTCGCCGTGCACGTAATCGACGGCGCCGGTCTCGGCGTCGACGAAGTGGGCGAGGACGGGCAGGTTGTGGTCGGCGGCCCACGCGTCGCTGGCCAGCAGCACCGTCGAGGCGCCGTCGCTGAGCGGGGTCGAGTTGCCGGCGGTCATCGTCGCCTGCTCGCCGAACGACTTGCCGAACACCGGAGAGAGCTTGGCGAGCTTCTCCGGCGTCGAGTCGGCGCGCAGGTTCGCATCGCGGGTCAGGCCGAGGAACGGGGTGACCAGGTCGTCCAGGAAGCCCCGCTCGTAGGCGGCGGCGAGATTGCGGTGCGAGGCGGAGGCAAGTTCGTCCTGCTCCTCGCGGCCGATGCCCCACTCGTAGGTGGTGATGGCCTGGTGCTCCCCCATCGACAGTCCGGTGCGCGGCTCGGAGTTCTGCGGGATCGACGGGACGAGCTGGCCCGGACGGAGCCCGGCCAGTGCCTTGAGCCGGCCCTGCAGCGACTTCGCCCGGTTGGCCTGCAGCAGGACCGCGCGCAGGTCCTCGTTGACCGCGATGGGCGCGTCGGACGTGGTGTCGACGCCGCCGGCCACCGCCGACTCGATCTGCCCGAGGGCGATCTTGTTGGCGGTGAGGATGACGGTCTCGAGCCCGGTGCCGCACGCCTGCTGTACGTCATAGGCCGGGGTGTTCGGCGCGAGCCGGGAGCCGAGCACGCACTCGCGGGTCAGGTTGAAGTCGCGGCTGTGCTTGAGCACGGCTCCCGCCGCGACCTCGCCGAGGCGCTCGTCCTGCAGCCCGAAGCGGGCGACGAGCCCGTCGAGGGCCGCGGTGAGCATGTCCTGGTTCGACGCGTGTGCGTACGGACCGTTCGACCGGGCGAAGGGAATGCGGTTGCCGCCGACGATGGCGGCGCGTCGGATGTCCACGCGTGATCCTCTCGACTGACTGTCTCGTACCTAAGGTATCCGCTACTTTGAGTCTCGTGTACAACGGTGTGTCCGGAGTAACGGACGACGGACGGCGCTCGCGGTGGGTCGCGCACCGCGCCGCGCGCCGCGAGGAACTGATCGACGCCGCGGTGGCCGCGGTCAACGAGTACGGCCCCGAGGTCGGCATGGATCAGATCGCCACCGTCGCGGCCACCAGCAAGCCGGTGATCTACAGGTATTTCTCCGACAAGAGCGATCTCTACCGCGCGGTCGGCGAGCGGGTCGTGCAACAGATCGTCGCCGTGCTGCAGGCGGTGCACGACCCGAGCGACCCGCACGCGATGTTGCGTGCCGCGATCGACGCCTACCTGCAATTGCTCGAGGACAACCCGCAGCTGTTCCTTTTCCTGGCGCAGAACCGGCTGCTGACCGATGCCCGGCCGACGGCGCCGACGCCCGCCGAGTTCAGCGGCGCGGTGACCGCGCTGCTCGACACCGCGCTCGCCGAGCAGCTCGAGAGCTGCGGCCTCGACCCGGCTTCCGCCCAGCCGTGGGGAGCCGCCGCCCTGGGCTTCATCCGCGCCGCGGGGCTGTGGTGGCTCGACAACCCGCAGCTGATGAGCCGTGCCCGGCTCACCGACTACCTCGCCGCTCTTCTGTGGGGCGGGGCGGCCGGGGTATATCAACTTTCGGGTCGTCCGGTCGACGGACGCCCCGCGCCCGGCGTGTTTCCACCGGCAGCCTCACCCGGGCGCGCCGACGCCCAGGAGGGGAACGAGGTCGCGCCATGAGTGCCGCACCGGACACCGCTGCAGACCCGCTCGACGGCGCCCGGGCCGCCGCACTTCGCGAACTGCTCGACGGACGGTGGGGACATCTGCGGCAACGGGCGCGCGAACTCGCCGCGGAACCTCGCTTCGCGGTGGCGATCGGAGAGGACACCGAGACCCAACGCGAGCGGGTGCTCGACCGGATGCGCGCCTTGGCCGAGGCCGGCGATTCGCGCCTCGGCTTCCCGACCCGCAACGGCGGCGCCAACGACGTCGGCGGCTCGGTGACCAGCTTCGAGATGCTCGCGATGGGCGACCTCTCGCTGCTCGTCAAGGCCGGTGTCCAATGGGGGCTGTTCGGCGGCGCGATCCTGCACCTGGGCACGCAACGCCATCACGACGCCTACCTCGCCGACGTCATGTCCCTCGACCTGATCGGCTGTTTCGCGATGACCGAGACCGGCCACGGCTCGGACGTCGCATCAATCGGCACCACGGCCACCTACGACAAGGACGCCGACGAGTTCGTCATCTGCACCCCGGATCCGTCTGCACGCAAGGACTACATCGGCAACGCAGCCCGCGACGGCCGGATGGCAGCGGTCTTCGCCCAGCTGGTCACCGGCGGCGAGTCCCGCGGCGTGCACGCGTTCCTCGTCCCCATCCGCGACGCGAACGGCGATCCGATGCCCGGCGTCACCATCGAGGACTGCGGGCTCAAGGCCGGGCTCAACGGCGTGGACAACGGGCGGTTGGCGTTCGACAACGTCCGCATCCCGCGCGACAACCTGCTCAACCGCTACGGCGACGTCGACCGCGACGGCACCTACCGCACCCCAATCGAGAACAAGACCAAGCGCTTCTTCACCATGCTCGGCACGCTCGTGCAGGGACGCATCAGCGTGGCCGGCGGCGCGGCCAGCGCCACGAAGGTCGCCCTGACGATCGCCATCCGGTACGGCGCCGCCCGGCGCCAGTTCGCCGGCCCGGACGGCGCGGAGATACCGGTCCTGGACTACCTCGTGCACCAGCGCAAGCTGCTGCCCGCGCTGGCCACGACCTACGCGTTGCACTTCGCACAGCTCGACCTCGTCGCCGGACTGCACGACACCACCCCGGATCTCGACGCGCCGCTCCCGGACGAGCCGGTCGAGCACCCGGACCGCCGCGAACTCGAGGCTCGCGCTGCCGGCATCAAGGCGATCGCCACCTGGCACGCCACGCAGGCCATCCAGACCTGCCGCGAGGCGTGCGGCGGCGCCGGCTACCTCGCCGAGAACCGGCTGCCCGGGCTGAAGGCCGACACCGACGTCTTCACCACGTTCGAGGGCGACAACACCGTGCTGCTGCAGCTGGTCGCGAAGGAACTGCTCACCGGCTACCGCGACCACTTCGGCGAGCTGGACATGATCGGCACCGCCCGGTTCGTCGCCGACCAGGCGCTGGAGACCGTCGTCGAGCGGGTGGGCGGGCGCCGCATCCTGCAGCGGCTGATCGACGCCGCGCCCGGAAGCCGGGAAGAGGCGAACCTGCTCGACCGGTCGTGGCACCTCGAGCTGTTCGACTTCCGCGAGACCCACCTGCTCGAGACGGTCGCCCGGCGGCTGCGCCGCGCGCCCGACGCCGACGACCCGTTCGCGGTGTTCAACGCCGCCCAGGATCACATGCTGCTCGCCGCCCGCGCGCACGTCGACAGCCAACTGTTGCGCGCGTTCGTCGACGGCATCGACCGCTGCCCGGACGGGCCCGAGCGCGAGCTGCTCGAGCGGGTGTGCGATCTGTTCGTGCTGTCGACGATCGAGTCCGAGCGCGCCTGGTTCCAGGAACACGGGCAGCTCACGGCCTCCCGGGCCAAGGCGGTGATCGCGCAGGTGAACGCGCTGTGCGACCAGCTGCGCCCGCATGCGCGGACCCTCGTCGACGCGTTCGGCGTGCCCGACGCGGCACTCGCCGCACCGATCGCCTTCCTCGCCGACTGACCGCGCACGCACCGACGGCACACCCCGTTCGCCGGCGCGCCACCTTCCTGACATCATGTTGGCACCGGCATGTCGCACTGATGTATCGTGCTGATACATCGGGTCGAGAGCCGCTCGCCCGCGTGTCGAGGTGAGCGAAGGGGGTCCGGCGGATGCTGGAAATCGCCGTCCTCGGTCTGCTCAACGAGAGCCCGATGCACGGCTACGAGCTGCGCAAGCGGCTCTCCGGGTTGCTGGGCGCCTTCCGCGCGTTCTCCTACGGGTCGCTGTACCCGACGTTGCGGCGGTTGTCCGAGGCGGGCTGGATCTCGGAGGAACCGCCGGACGAGCCTTCGGCCACGATGCGATCGCGGCGCGGCAAGCGGGTCTACCGGCTCACCGCCGAGGGCAAGGAGCACCTGGCCGAACTGCTGGCCGACGTCGGGCCCGACGCTTTCGACGACGACGGCTTCGGCGCCCGGCTGGCGTTCTTCGCCCAGATCCGCTCGGACATCCGGCTGCAGATCCTGGAGGGTCGCCGCCGGCGGGTCGAGGAACGCCGCGAGGGCATGCGCAGCTCGCTCACCCGGACGGGGCAGCGCTTCGACCGCTACACGCGCGAGTTGCACGAACACGGCCTCGAGTCGGTCGACCGCGAGGTCCGCTGGCTCACCGAGCTCATCGAGTCCGAGCGCTCGGACGCCGAGAACCACCCCGACAACAACACCGAGAAGTAACTATCCGAAGGAGGAGCCCTGATGGGTTCGCAGTCCGCGACCGGCAAGATCCGGGTCGCCATCGTGGGCGTGGGCAACTGCGCCGCGTCCCTGGTCCAGGGCGTCCACTTCTACCGCGATGCCGACCCCAACCAGAAGGTGCCGGGTCTGATGCACGTCGAGTTCGGCCCGTACCACGTGCGTGACATCGAGTTCGTCGCCGCGTTCGACGTCGACGCGAAGAAGGTCGGCACCGACCTCTCCCAGGCCATCGCGGCCAGCGAGAACAACACCATCAAGATCTGCGACGTCCCCGAGCTCGGGGTGCCGGTGCAGCGCGGCCACACCTTCGACGGTCTCGGCAAGTACTACCGCGAGACGATCGAGGAGTCGCGCGAGGAGCCGGTCGACGTCGTGCAGGTCCTCAAGGACCAGCAGGTCGACGTCCTCATCTCCTACCTGCCGGTGGGATCGGAAGAGGCCGACAAGTTCTACGCGCAGTGCGCCATCGACGCCAAGGTCGCGTTCGTCAACGCGCTGCCGGTGTTCATCGCCAGCAACCCGGAGTGGGCCAAGAAGTTCACCGACGCCGGCGTGCCGATCGTCGGCGACGACATCAAGAGCCAGGTGGGCGCCACCATCACCCACCGGGTGCTCACCAAGCTGTTCGAGGACCGCGGCGTCGAGGTGCAGCGCACCTACCAGCTCAACGTCGGCGGCAACATGGACTTCAAGAACATGCTCGAGCGCGACCGGCTCGAGTCGAAGAAGATCAGCAAGACGCAGTCGGTCACCAGCCAGATCCCGGACCGCGAACTCGGCGACCGCAACGTGCACATCGGCCCGTCCGATTACGTCGCCTGGCTCGACGACCGCAAGTGGGCCTTCGTCCGCCTCGAGGGCAAGACGTTCGGCGACGTGCCGCTGAACCTGGAGTACAAGCTCGAGGTGTGGGACTCGCCGAATTCGGCCGGCATCATCATCGACGCGCTGCGCGCGGCGAAGATCGCCAAGGACCGCGGCATCGGCGGGCCGATCCTGTCGGCGTCGAGCTACTTCATGAAGTCGCCGCCGGTGCAGTACTTCGACGACGAGGCGCGCCGGGCCGTCCAGGACTTCATCGACGGCACGGTCGAGCGCTAACGCCCTACTGCCGGCCCCCGTGCGACTCACCCCGAGTGTGTCGTCCGGGGGCCGACTGCTGTCAGCCGGGCCTCTGGTCGTCGGAAATCGTCGCTCCCAGGACCAGCGCCTCGGCGGTCGATCGGCTCATCCCGTGAACGCCTCCAGCCGGTCATCCGGGCGGGATGAGGACGGCAGCGGCGCCGAGCTGCCAGGTTCAGGCGCATGTCCAGTCTGCGGCGGCCGGCGAACATCCTGCTGATCACCAGCGACGAGGAGCGGTACGCGCTGCCGCAGCCGGAGGGGTTCGTCCTGCCGGCACGTCAGCGGCTGCACGAGCGTGGGGTCAGCTTCGAGCGCTACTACGTGGCCTCGGCGCAGTGCAGTTCGTCCCGGTCGGTGATCTACACCGGGCAGCACATGCCGCTCACCGAGATCTACGACAACGACAACATGCCCTACATCCGGCCACTGGATCCGGCGCTGGGCACCTTGGGCTCGATGCTGCGCGCGGCCGGCTATTACTGCGCTTACCAGGGCAAGTGGCACCTCTCGCGGGCCTACAAGGATCCAGCTGATCCGCGGCCGACGACCGACGCATTGGAGCCCTACGGATTCTCCGAATTCAACGACTGGGGTGATCTCGACGGCGGCGCGTGGGCCGGTCTCAAGATCGATCCGGTCATCGCCGGGCAGGCGGTGAAGTGGTTGCGCAACCGGGCGCCGGTGGTTGCCCGTGACCAGCCGTGGTTCCTGACGGTCAACTTCGTCAACCCGCACGACGTCATGAGCTACGACTACGGCGGCCGCCGGGTGGTGCAGCCGCCCCCCAACCTGGCCAAGGCGATG
This sequence comes from Jatrophihabitans sp., assembly GCA_035695205.1. Classification (GTDB taxonomy): domain Bacteria; phylum Actinomycetota; class Actinomycetes; order Mycobacteriales; family Jatrophihabitantaceae; genus Jatrophihabitans. The sequence continues at coordinate 16,014 of DASSEP010000041.1, forward strand.
GTCGTCCGCCCGCCGGCCGACACACCCATCTACCAGACGGAGTGGGAACTGGACACCCCGGCCAGTCTCGCCGACGATCTGGCCGGAGCCGCGCCAGCAGTGCGCGAGTACGCGAGGGCCATGGACACGATGTTCGGTCCCGTCCCTGACGAGGGCGCGTGGCGGCTTGGGCTGAACTTCTATCTCAACTGCACCCGCGACGTCGACCGCAGCATCGACGTGGTCCTCGATGCCTTGGCCGCATCCGGGCAAGCCGACCGCACCGTCGTGATCTTCACCTCCGACCACGGCGAGATGGCCGGTTCCCACGGGCTGCGGCAGAAGGGGAACCTGGTCTACGACGAGAACTTCCACGTGCCGCTGGTCGTCTGCCATCCCGACGTTCCCGGCGGCGGCCGCACCGACGCGCTCGGATCGGCCATCGACCTGGCGCCCACCCTCTTGGACGTCGCGGGGTTGGACGATGCCGTGGTGGCCGAGCGGTTCCCCAACCTGCGCGGTCGCTCGCTGCTGCCGGCGCTGACCGGCGCCGCGGTACGCGACGGCGTGCTCACCGCGGTCGAGATCGTCACCACGCTGGACGACGGCTACTGGCGTGCCCTCGGCCGGCCCGACGGCGCCAGACGCGTACAGGAGGGGACTCTGCGCCCCGACTGGGCCAAACGCGGTTTCCTGCGCGGCTACACCGACGGCCGCTACACCTTCGGCCGGTACTTCTCCCCGCTCGCACCCAACCGGCCGCGCACCATCGAGCGGTTGCTCGCCGACAACGATGTCGTGCTCTACGACCGGGCGAACGATCCCCACGAATTGGTCAACCTGGCCTACGACCCGGCGTACCGCAGCCTGCTCACCGACACGGCGACCAAGCTGGAGGCGTTGATCGATGCCGAGATCGGCGCCGACACCCGCGCCTGGGTTGCCGAGCGCCCACGGCTGGTCGGCTGGCCGACGTGGCGCGGCGATGCCGCTTAGCACCACGCTGCGTCGGGTTGCGGCTCAAGACCGCGACTCCCGGATCGAGGACTTCTCCTCGGCACCTGCGGCCATCGGCTCGTCCCAGCCGCTGGCTTCCACGACGACCTGCACCCCGTGCTGGCGCGCCAGCGCGCTCAGCTCGGTGGCGAACCGGCGCAGGTTGCGCCCGGCGCCCTCCGCGGGCCGGATGTTCACCTCGATCGTGCTCTGTTTGCCGCTCTTGGCCACCGTCCGGCCGTGCACGACAATCGTGGCCGTGCGGGTAGCTCCCAGCGGGGTGGCGTTGAGTTCTCGCTTCGTCAAGGTGATGCGGGTGATCCGCTCCCACGGGAAGTCCTGCTTCATCCAGTACCGCCACCGCAGCCCGTCGGTGTCGGCGCGCGCCCAGGCGCTGACGCCGGCCAACCAGGGCACGAAGAACGCGACCGTCCAGATCCAGAACAGCGCCCCGGCGCCGGCCAGCCCGCCGGCCGAGAAGAGGCTGTAGCCGAGCGCGAACAAGACGAGCAGGCACACCACCGAGAGCGCCGTCTGCGTGTTGCTGCTCGCCAGCCGGCACCACAGGCCGCGCCGCAGCCGGGTCTCGGTCACGGTTGCGCTGCTTCGCCCTGCTGCTTGCGGGCTTCGTCGTACTGTCTCGCGACCTCGCGCGGGACACCGACCCGCTTCTGCTCCGCGGCGTCACGCACGGCGTGCAGGTGCTCGTGCACCCCCGAGTGCTCGAACTGGTTCAGGGCCGCGACGACGCCGTCGGGGTGGTTGCGCAGGTAGCGGTTCTTGGCGATCGTCTTCAAACCCTTGGCACCGCCGGCGCGCATCCGCAGGGTGCCGGCCGCGCGGGTGATCGCGGTGCCCAGCTCGTCGGCGTGCGTGCTGATGCCGTCGAGCCGGTGTGCCAGCTGGCCGATCTTGCGCATCAGGTCGCCGACGCCCATGGCGAACTTCTCGGCCTGGATGCTCGCATCGACATCGACGACGGCAACGAACGCGGCGATCGAGCCGCCGAAGGTGAACCACGACGACGCCAGCGCGGCCACCGCCTCGACGACACAGCGCCCGATGAACCCCGACAACGCCTCGTACACGAGCGCGCGTTCCGTACCGACGAGTATGCCAGCGATCTCGACGCCCTCTGCCGTCGAGTTGCACTGCTGCGCCGTTGCTTCCAGAAGCCGGATGTAGTCGTCGGCGGCGGCGCGGTAGTCGTCGGCGGCGGCGCCGGACCAGGTGGCGACTCCGGACAATGCCCCACGGTACTGATCGCCCGCCTCGAAGAGTTGCCGCTCGACGTTGCGCCAGGTGTCCGCGACGGCCTGGATCTGTGCGGCGTCGCCGGTGAGCTGGTCGAGGAAGTCCCGCAGGAACGACACGTGGTTCAGCAGCCACCCGACGCCGGCGCTCGCGATCGCGCCGAACGGGTCGAGGGTCATGCTCAGCGCGTCGAGCCCGAAGGACACGCCGTCGAGGGTGAAGTCGAGCGCCCCCTGGTCGGTGGCGAGGTTCGCGACGTCGTTGAGCAGTCCCGCGCCGGCGGTCGCGGTCGGGCCTTCCTTCTCGGCTACGAGTGACTCGCTCATCGTGGGCTCCGAATCGCTCAGTGGTCGACGGTCTTGAGCGTCTGGGCGAGGTCGTCCTCGATGCCCTGGTAGACGTCGCTGTTGTCGCGCAGCCCGTCGACGATCGACTCGCCGAGATCGGCGGCGTGGGCGATCGAGCCGGCGACGTTCGGCAGCAGCGTGGCGAGCACGGGGTCGAGCAACGGAGAGATCACCTTGCCGTAGGCGTCGCCGCCGAGTTCCACCTGCTCGGCTGCCGCGCCCGCCGCCTCGACCAGCTGCGCCACCCCGTGCACGGCCGAGGCCTGCGCCTGAAGCACCGCCGGGTCGACGGTGAAGTGGTCCATCGGCTCAGCCCTCGCTCTCGGCGTCGGGATCCGGCGGGATGGCGTTCCGCATCAGCTGCAGCGTCGGCGAGTCTTCGCCGACCAGCGTGCTCATGATCGTGACGCTCTGCTCAGCCGCCTGCCGGCCGGCCTGCAGGTAGGTCTTCATGATCTCCTCGGCCAGCTTGGCCGGGGCCAGCCTGCGCGACGGCTCGCCGAGCTCCAGCGCGCGAAGGACGCCGCCCGCACCGACTGTGACGCGCACGGCGCCGTTCGCGCTGCGCACCGTGGCCTCGGTGGCGGCGAGCTCCCCCTTGACGCGTTCGCCGCGCTCGCGCAGTTCGCGGAACCTCGCCACCTGGGCGCGCACTTCGGGCGGCAGGTCGCGCGGCGTCGGCTCGCTGTCGACCGGCATCCCACTCCCCTTCCGCACCCGCGCGCGGCACCGTACATCCACGGATGTTTCGCCAGCTTAGCGGCGTTTGCGGCCAACCGCGCTTTCGCGTCAGTTCAGCGCGGGATCGGGCGGATAGGTCGACAGCAGCGACAGCGGCTGCGGCTGCCGGCGCAGCACGTGGCGCCACATCGCCCGCGGCTGCTCGCTGAACAGGTCGTCCGGACCGCCGGCGAACACCCACCATGCGCCTTCGGCGAGCTCGGCGTCGAGCTGGCCCGGTGCCCAGCCGGCGTGCCCGGCGAAGACGCGCAGCTTCCGGGCGATCGGGGCGATGACCGCGACGTCGCCGTCGAGATCGACGGTCGAGATGCCGTCCACGACCTCGTGCATGCCGGCCGCGTCGGATTCGAGCTGGCCGAGGCACAGCGCGCCGTCGGGCTGCACCGGGCCGCCACCGAAGACCACCGCCGGGCCGCTGACCGCCTCGTGCCAGTCCGGCAGCACCTGACCGACCGGCGTGTGGCTCGGCCGGTTGAGCACCACGCCGACCGTCCCGCCTCCGTCGTGCTCGAGCAGGTACACCACGGTGCGGGAGAAGTGCGGGTCACCGAGCAGTGGCGTGGCCACCAGCAGGCGTCCGGCGGCGGGCGCAAGCCCGCGCACCGAAGCCCAGTCAGCACTCGCCACATGCTTATCTTGGCGCTCACCGGCCCGCGCTGCCATACAGCGGATACCCAGAATGCATCGATACGCTCGGAAATCATGAGGCGTGGCCACGTGGTGAACGCGCTTCGCGACGCGAGCTTCCGCCGGCTGCTGGGCAGCCGGCTCACCGCCCAGTTCGGTGACGGCGTGTTCCAGGCCAGCCTCGCCGGTGCGGTGCTGTTCAACCCCGAACGCTCGACCCACGCCGCCGACGTCGCGGCCGGCTTTGCCGTGCTGCTGCTGCCGTACTCGCTCATCGGACCGTTCGCCGGAGTGCTGCTCGACCGCTGGTGGCGCCGCTCGGTGCTCGTCGACGTGAACCTGATCCGCGCGGTGCTCGTGCTGGGCTTCGCCGGGGAACTCGCCGCGGGCGTGACCGGCCTGCCGTTCTACGCGTCCGCGCTGGTGATCGTCTCACTCTCCCGATTCCTGCTGTCCGCCCTCAGCGCCGCGCTGCCGCACGTGGTCGCTGCCCGCGAGCTCGTCACGGCCAATTCCGTCACCACCGTGGGTGGCACGCTCGCCGCTGCCCTCGGCGGCGCAACGGCCATCGCGGTCCGCATGCTCGCCGGTGGCGACAACGTCGCCTACGCGGTCATCGCCTGCCTGTCGGCGCTGCCGTTCCTGCTGGCCGGGCTGGTGGCCCGCGGCTTCGAGCCGAGCGCGCTCGGCCCGTCCGAGGACGAACGCGCCGGGCGGGAGACGATCGGCCAGGTCGCACGCGGGCTCGCCGACGGGCTCGGGCACCTGCGGGAGCGGCCCGCCGTCGCGTTCGGCCTCGCGGCGGTGACGGCGCAGCGGCTGCTCTACGGCGTCACCTCGGTCTGCATCGTGCTGCTCTACCGCAACTACTTCGAGGGCGACGGGCTGTTCCGTGCGGGCCTGGCCGGGCTCGGCCAGGTGGTTGCGGCGATCGCGATCGGCGGCGGCCTCGCCGCGTTCGTCACGCCGCGCGCCTTCCGCACCTTCGGCGCGGTGCGGTGGCCCCTGCTGCTTCTCGTCGCCGCTGGGATCACCGAGGCGACGCTGGTGCTGCCCTACTCGCTGCCCCTGATGCTCGGCGCCGCGCTGATCCTCGGCTTCGTCGCGCAGGGCGTGAAGATCAGTGTGGACACCGTCGTCCAGTACGAGGTACTCGACGAGTACCGGGGCCGCGTCTTCGCCGTCTACGACGCGCTGTTCAACATCACCCTCGTCGCCGCCGCGGCGCTCACCGCGACCTTGCTGCCCGAGGACGGTCACTCGCCCACCTCGGTGCTGCTGCTCGCCGCGGGATACCTCGCGGTCGCCGCGCTCTACGCAGGTTCCACCCGCCGCAGCGCGCCCGTCGCGGCCGCCCCTGCGAGCTAACCGTCCCCGGCCGGCCGGTTACGGGCCCACCACGCGTGCAGCTCGGCAACCGCCCGGTCGTGCCCCAGCGGACCCTGCTCCATCCGCAGCGCGAGCAGGTGCTTGTAGGCCCGGCCGACCAGCGGCCCGGACGGGATGTCGAGCAGCTTCATGATCTCGTTGCCGTCGAGGTCGGGACGAACGGCGTCGAGCTCCTCCTGCTTCTTCAACTCGGCGATACGCCGCTCCAGCTCGTCATAGGCCGCCGACAGCGCCGCCGCCTTGCGGCGGTTGCGCGTTGTGCAGTCGGAGCGGACCAGCTTGTTCAGCCGCGGCAGCAGCGGCCCGGCGTCGACGACGTATCGGCGCACCGCGGAGTCGGTCCAGTCGCTGCTCCGGTACCCGTAGAAGCGCAGATGCAGGTAGACGAGCCGCGCGACGTCGTGCACGAGCTCCCTGCCGTAGCGCAACGCCCTGAGCCGGTCGCGGGCCATCCGTTGGCCGACGACCTCGTGGTGGTGGAAGGTCACCCGGCCACCTGGCTGGAAGGCGCGGGTCGCCGGCTTGCCGGCGTCGTGCAGCACCGCCGCCCAGCGGAGCACCAGATCGGGTCCGGTGTCCTCGAGGGCGATGGCCTGGTCGAGCACCTGCAGGGTGTGGGCGTAGACGTCCTTGTGCTGGCCGTGCTCGTCGGCGGCCATCCGCAGCGCAGGCAGCTCGGGGAGCACCACGTCGGCGAGCCCGGTCTCCACCATCGTCTCCAGCCCGGTGCGCGGACGCTCGCCGAGCAGCAGCTTGGTGAGCTCGGCCTGTACCCGCTCGGCGGTGATCCGGCCGAGTTCGGGCGCGAGGTCCCGCATGGCGCTCTCGACCTCGGCGTCCAGGCGCACCCCGAGAGTGGACCGGAACCGCGCGGCTCGCAGCATCCGCAGCGGGTCGTCGGCGAAGGAATCCTCGGGCGTCCCGGGCGTGCGCAGGATGCCGCGCGCCAGGTCGGCCAGCCCGCCGTAGGGGTCGGTGAACGCCCGGTCGCCGGTGACCGACAGCGCCATCGCGTTCATGGTGAAGTCCCGGCGGCGCAGGTCGTCGGCGAGCGAGCTGCCGTAGGCCACCTCGGGGTTGCGGCTGACGCGGTCGTACCGGTCGGCGCGGAAGGTCGTGATCTCGCACGCCACGCCCTGCACCCGGGCGCCGACGGTGCCGAACTCGATCCCGGTCGTCCAAGTGGCCGAGGCGAGCGGTGCGACGAGCGCGAGCACGCGTTCGGGCCGCGCGTCGGTGGTGAAGTCGAGATCGGTGCACGCCCGGCCCATCAGGGCGTCGCGGACCGGCCCGCCCACCAGGTGCAGCTCGTGCCCGCTCTCTCGAAATGCGGCGCCGAGGGCGACGGCTGCCGGGGAGAGCGGGATGAGATCGGCGGGAGAGGTCATGCGGAACGGTTCCGTGGCGGTGTCACGGACGGCCAGCGTACCGAGCGGCCGGTTACCATCGGGCCATGTCCCAAAGCCCGGAGTTCGGTGCCGGGCGAAAGGCTGCTCGCGCCGGGAAACCGTCGCCGAGCCAACCGTCCGCGCGACCCAAGCCGAAGCCGCCGGCCGATCAGTCCCCGGCCGCGGCGGCCGGCTCGGGCGGCCGCAACGGCGGCAAGACGGGCCGCAAGCGCCGCCGCCCGCGACGCTGGCTGCGCCAGGTGGACGAGTTCAGCGCCGGTGGGCTCGTCCTCGACCTCGGCGGCGACATCCCGCGCGGCGCGTTGATCGGGCGCACCGACCGGCAGGGGCGGCTGCTGTGGTCGCTGCCCAAGGGGCACATCGAGGCCGGCGAGACCGCCGAGCAGGCGGCGGTCCGCGAGGTCGAGGAGGAAACCGGCATCGCCGGAGTGATCCTCGGCGCATTGGGCACCATCGACTTCTGGTTCGTCGCCGACGGCCGGCGCATCCACAAGACGGTGCACCACTACCTGCTGCGGCGGGTGGGCGGCGAGCTCTGCGACGACGACGTCGAGGTCGACCAGGTGGCCTGGGTGCCGCTGCCGCAGATCCGCGCGCAACTCGCGTACCCCGACGAGCGGGGCCTCGTCGACACCGCCGGCAGGATGCTCGCGGAGACGGCGTGACCGCCCACTGCGGCGCGACGCGCCCGGTGCACCGGCTCTGCCCCGATCGGGGTGGACGGTGAGACTCCAGTTGACGCGCATCGCCGCGGCCGCAGCGGTCCTGCTGAGCGGCGCGGCCTCGTTCCCCTTCTCCGCTGGCGCCGCAGCCGCCGCTCCCGCGACCGAGCCCGTCCAGGTGCAGGTCATCAACGTCGACCCGCCGGTTCCGCCGCCGGTTCAGAAGACGGTTCCGCTGCAGTTCACGCTGCTGCTGACCAACACGACCGGGCACACGCTGCACGACGTCAGCATCACCGCACAGCGGCCCTACGACTGGATCGCCAGCCAACAGGCCCTCGACACCGAACTGAGCAAGCCGACGCCGCCGAGCGAAGGAAACCCCATCCAGCCGGCGCAACCCGTCCAGGTCGACCTGCCGCCCGGGCCGACCACGGTCACCTTCCGGACGACGACCGGCGAGCCGAACGACGCCGGGCTGTGCGTGTGTGCCGAGCACGCGATCTACCCGGTCTGGTTCAGCGCCTACGCCGCGAATTCCGAGCTACTGGGCCAGGGCGAGACGTTCGTGCCGTCCTTCTTCAGCAAGCCCGCACCGGTGCAGGTGGGGTGGGTCTGGCCGCTGATGGACCGCCCGCACCGGCTGCTGAGCAACCACGCCTTCCTCGACGACGAGCTCGCCGACTCGGTGCGAAGCGGCCGGCTCGACCGGTCCCTGCAGGTGGTCGAGACCGTCGAGCAGCGCTCCCCCGACCTCCCGATCACCCTGCTCATCGACCCGGAACTGCTCGACGAGCTCCAGGTGATGGCCACGACCGACTACCAGGTGCAGTCGCCCAGCGGCAAGGTCGCCGGCACCGGCAGGGCAGCCGCGGCCGATTGGTTGCAGCGCCTTCGCGCCGTGCTCGACGCGAACCCGGATGTCAAGGTCGCGCTCACGCCCTACGGCGATCCGGACATCGAGGCCGTCACCCGGGCGGGCCTGCCGTGGAGTTCCACCCTGCCGGTGAGCATGCAGCAGCACGTGTCCGCGGCGCTCGGCGTGCACATCCCCGACTCGGAGTTCGCGTGGCCGCCGTCGGCGGCGATGAGCCAGCGGACCCTCAGCTCGATCGCCCGCAGCGGCGTCACGTCGGTGGTGCTGAGCAGCAAGGCCGTCGTTCCGCGCACCGACGCGAACGGGTTGCCGCTCTCGCTGGCCACCCTCGATGCCGGCGCCGCCGGCGGGCACAGCCAGTTGACCGCCGCGCTCGTGAACCCGGAGGTCGAGCACACCGCGGCCGAGGCGATGTCGCAGTCGAGCACCGGGGCGGCGCTGCCACGGCTGCTCGCCGAGATCGGGGTGCAGGCCGCGCAGGACCCGCAGGCGAGCCACGCGGTGTTCATCAGCGCGCCGCGGCACTTCAACCCGTCGCCCGAACTCGCCGTGCGCACGATCCTCGAAACGAGTTCGAGCATGTTCACCGAGCCGGTGAACGTCATCAACGCGCTGACCGGCGCGCCGCCGCCCGGTGCCGACCAGGCCGACCCGGCCGGCTCCGCCGTGCCCGCGGTGCCCGCGCGGCTCGCACCGGCCGACGCGAACCCGCCCAGGCTCGACGCCCACATCCTGCGCCGGGTGCGCAAGGTGACGCGCACGCTGCCGTCGCTCAACGCGATGCTCCGGCCGGACCACGGCGCGCCGGATCCCCGGGCGAGCGCGCTGCTCGACAACCTCTCCCAGGCGGTTCAGCTCGCCGAGTCCTCGGCCTGGCTGCCGCGCTCCAGCGTCGGCGGCCGCGGCCAGGGCGCGGCGTACGCCCACGAGCTCGTGCAGGCCCTTCGCAACGTGCTCACGTCCGTGCACATCGTCAACCCGAAGGACGCCAGCTACACGCTCGCGTCCGACAACTCGCCGCTGCCGATCACCGTCGAGAACGACCTACCGTTCTCCGTGACGGTGCGGCTGCGGATCTGGACGGTGAACCAGGTCACCGGCTTCTCCACTCCTCCGGACCTCGACACCGTCTCGATCGATCCGCGCAGCAAGTCGACGGTGCACGTCCCGACCCGGGTGCAGCGCTCCGGCCGGATCCCGATCGACGTGCAGCTGCGCACCCCCGACAAGCCGGGCCGGCACCTCGGGCGCGCTGTGCCGCTGTACGTGCACAGCACCGTTCTGGGCACCATCGGCGTGATCATCACCGACGTCGCCGGCGGCGTGCTCGTGCTGGCGTTGCTCATCCGCTTCGTGCGGCGGTGGCGGCAGCGGCGCAGGCCGCCGGCAGCGCCGGACGGTGCCTGGCCGAGCGGCACCGATCCGCTCGAGCCGGTCTCACCCGACGGGGTCGCGGCCACCCCGACACCCGCGCAGCCGGTTGCCGAGACCGTCCCGCCGTCGGAGTCCGGTCAGTGACCACCGTCGAGGACGAGGACTGGGGCAGCGCGACTCTCTACGCCGGCCGGCGGCCGGTCGAACCGCGCATGTTCACCGAGGCCGATCCGATCGGGGCGATGACCTCCGTCTGGAGCACCGGGACGGCGGCGGAACCACGGTGGAGCGCAACCACCTACGTCGGCAGGCCCCGGCACCGGCGCCGCGCCGAGCGCAAGAAGCGCGCCGACATCGAGACCGCCGTGGAAACCGAGCTTGCTACGTCCACCGCCGTGGGGGCGGAGCAGGATGCCGTCGCGGAGGCGGACGCCGGCACGGCGGTGGCCGAGCCCGGCACCGCGGCCGGGCAGCTCGCGGGCGAGCAGGATGTCGAGCGCAGCAACCGGGGACTGCTCGCCGCGAGCGGGTCGATGGCGGTCGCCAGCCTGACCAGCCGGATCACCGGGTTCGCGCGCAGCATCGTGCTGGTCGCCGCGCTGGGCGCCTACGGCGGCGTCGCGGACTCCTACAACGGCGGCAACACGTTCCCCAACATGGTTTACGAGTTGTTGCTCGGCGGGGTGCTCTCGAGCGTGCTCATCCCGCTGCTGGTGCACGCGCAGGAGACCGACGACGACGAGGGCGTCGCCTACGCCCAGCGACTGCTGTCCATCGCCGCTGCCGCCCTCGCCGCCATGACCCTGCTGGCCGTGCTCGCCGCCCCGCTGATCGCCGGGGCTTTCGCGCCGCCGGACCAGCGCGACCTCACCACCATCTTCGCCACCCTGCTGCTTCCCGAGATCTTCTTCTACGGCCTCGGCGCGATGTTCATGGCCGTCCTGAACATCCGGCACGTCTTCAAGCCCGGTGCCTGGGCGCCGGTGCTCAACAACGTCATCGTCATCGCCACGGTGATCGTGTTCTGGGCGCTACCCGGCCCCACCACCTTGAACCCCGCGACCATCACCACCACCCAGATCCTCGTCCTCGGGGTGGGCACCACGCTCGGCATCGCCGCCCAGGCGCTGGTGCTCGTCCCGTCACTGCGGCGGGCCGGCTTCCACTGGAAGTGGCGCTTCCGGGCGCTGCCGTCCGAGGTCGGCCGCATGCGCGAGGTCGGCGCGCTCGCCGGCTGGGTGCTGGCCTACGTGGTGATCAGTCAGATCGGCGTCGCGGTCATCCAGAAGGTCGGCTTCAGCAACGGCGGCCTGACGATCTTCACCAACGTCGACCTGCTGTTCCAGGTGCCCTACGGGATCCTGGTGGTGTCGCTGCTCACCGCGATCATGCCCCGGTTGTCGCGCGCGGCGGTGCGCGGCGACGAGGACGCCGTCCGCGACGACCTTTCCTTGGGCGCCCGGCTGTCGGCGGTGGCGCTGGTGCCGATCACAGCCGGTCTGATCGTGCTCGGAGTGCCGCTGGCGATCTCCATCTTCGCCTACGGCAAGACTGACGTGGCCGGCGCGGAACTCATGGGTTCCGCGCTCGCGTGGTCTGCCTTCGGTTTGTTCCCGTTCGCCATCGTCATGCTCCAGCTGCGTGTGTTCTACGCCATGCGCGACGGCAAGACCCCGACGCTCATCAACGCGTTCATGGTCGCGGCCAAGGTGGCGCTCGTCCTCGTCTCCAGCGCGGTATTCGCCGCGCCACCGGGTACGAATGTGAACGTGCACCCGTCCGTGCATGCCGTGCAGTGGCTCAACATCTCCACCTCGCTGTCCTACGTGGTCGGAGCGGTGGTCGGGCACATCGTGCTCAAGCGTCGGCTGGGCCATCTCGGGTTCCGTCCGGTGCTGGTGACGACCACGCAGATCGGGGTGGCGTCGGTGGTCGGCGGAGCGGCCGCGTACGCCGTCGTGGTGGGCCTGGCACACGTCTTCGCCGGTGACCGGCTCAGTGCGATCGCCGGGCTGATCGGGGGCGGGATCGTCGGTCTTGCCGTCTTCGCCCTGGTGGCGTGGCGGATGAGGATCGACGACGTGCAGCGTGTGCTGGCCACCGTCCGCGGCGGGTGAGCTCGGGGAATCCGGGGCCCCGTCCCGGGCGTTGCAGCACAATGACCGTAGGAGGAAGCCAACTGTGACACCGCACCGCAAGGTCATCATCGTCGGATCCGGCCCGGCCGGCTACACCGCCGCGCTGTACACGGCGCGCGCCGACCTCTCGCCGCTCGTGTTCGAGGGCGCCCAGTACGGCGGCGCGCTGATGAACACGACGGAGGTCGAGAACTTTCCCGGCTTCCCTGACGCGATCATGGGCCCGGATCTGATGCACGCCATTCGCGCCCAGTCCGAACGGTTCGGCGCCGAACTGGTCTCCGACGACGTCACCGAGCTCGAGCTGTCCGGCCCGGTCAAGCGAGTGCGCACGCTGTCCGGCGAGTACACCGCTGACGCGGTGATCCTGGCGATGGGTTCGGCCTACCGCAAGCTCGGCCTGCCGCGCGAGGACGAGCTCTCCGGCCACGGTGTGTCGTGGTGCGCCACGTGTGACGGATTCTTCTTCCGCGACCAGGACATCGCGGTCGTCGGCGGCGGCGACACGGCCATGGAGGAAGCCACCTTCCTCAGCCGGTTCGCCCGCTCGGTCACCGTGGTGCACCGGCGCGACAGCCTGCGGGCCAGCAAGTTCATGGCCGAACGGGCCGCAAATGACCCGAAGATCCGCTGGGCGTGGAACAGCGAGGTCGTCGCGATCTCCGGCGATGCCACCGTAGACGGGCTCACCCTGCGCGACACGCGCACCGGCGAGCAGCGAGAACTCGACGTCACCGGACTGTTCATCGCGATCGGCCACGATCCGCGTAGCGATCTCGTCCGCGGCCAGGTCGATCTAGACGAGAACGGGTACGTGCTCGCCCATGACGGCACCTACACCAACCTCGACGGCGTCTTCGCCGCCGGTGATCTCGTCGATCACACCTATCGGCAGGCGATCACCGCGGCCGGCACCGGCTGCCAGGCCGCGCTGGACGCCGAGCGTTACCTCGCCGCGCTGGCCGACGGTGTCGACCCGGCGACCGCCACCGAGGAATCCGAGCTCGTCCCCAACGCCTGATCCACCGCCGGCTCGACGGAATGTCGGGCCGGGGACGTACGTTGCACGCAGAACAACCGCAATCCGGGAAGGAACACCGATGGGTGCGAACACGAAGACCGTCACCGACACCTCGTTCGACAACGACGTCCTGCAGGCCGACGGGCCGGTGCTCGTCGACTTCTGGGCCGAGTGGTGCGGCCCCTGCCGCCAGGTGGCGCCGGTTCTCGAGGAGATCGCCGACGAGCAGGCCGGCAAGCTCACCATCGCGAAGCTGAACATCGACGAGAACCCGGAGACCGCCCGCAACTACCAGGTCATGTCCATCCCCACGATGGCGGTGTTCAACGGCGGCAAGCTCGTCAAGACCATCGTCGGCGCCCGTCCGAAGGCGGCGATCCTGCGCGAGCTCGACGACTTCGTCAGCTGAATCATCCGGCGCACGCGGTGGGAAGCCACACGGCTTCCCACCGTTCGCATATTCCGCCGCCGCACCGGCCCGAGCAGCCGGGTACCCGGGTGCGGTCAGGCGAAACGTCCGGCTGAGGCAGAATGGGACTCGCCCGACCGCCCCTTCCCCCGAGACGAGGTCCGATGCCCATGGATCCCCTTCGACTCGGCGCGACCGGTAGCGCTGTGGCGGAGGTGCGGACCATGCTGGCCACCATCGGGTTGCTCAAGAACACCGACCCGCAGAAGGCGGCGGTCTTCGACGAGGACACCGAATTCGCCGTGCGGCACTTCCAGCAGCGCCGCGGGCTCTCGGTCGACGGCACGGTGGGCGCCGAGACGTACGCCGCCCTCACCGGCGCGCACTGGAAGCTGGGCGACCGGGTGCTCGCGCACGAGGCCGGCCAGTCGCTCACCGGCGACGACGTCACCGCGCTGCAGACACAGCTCATGGAACTCGGCTACCACCTGGTGCGCGCCGACGGCATCTTCGGACCTGCGACCGCCGAGGCGCTGCGCGGCTTCCAGCGCGACTACGGCCTCATCGCCGACGGCATCTGCGGCCCGGGGACGTTGAAGGCGCTACGCCAGCTCAACCGGCGCGTCGTCGGCGGCCGTCCGCAGTTGCTGCGCGACCTCGTGGCCGTCGCCGACTCCGGGCCGAACCTGCTGGGCAAGCGCCTCGTCATCGACGCCGGACACGGCGGCGAGGACGTCGGCGTGGCCGTCGACGGCATCACCGAAGCCGACCTGGTCTGGGATCTCGCCTCGCGCTTGGAGGGACGGCTCACCGCCCTCGGCGTGCAGTCCTGGGCCACCCGCGGGCCCAACAACGGCGCGAGCGACGAACAACGCGCCGCTCTGGCCAACGACGTCGGCGCCGACCTGGTGCTCTCGCTGCACGTCGACGGCTCCCCCTCGCCCCGCGCCAACGGCATCGCCGCGTACTACTACGGCGCCGGCGAAGCGAGCTCGACGATCGGCGAGCGGCTGGCCGACCTAGCGCAGCGCGAACTCGTCGCCCGCACCGGCATGCTCGACAATCGCATCCACGGGAAGTCCTGGGCGCTGCTGCGGCTCACCCGAATGCCCACGGTGCGCGTCGAACTGGGGTACCTGACCTCGGCCGCCGACCGGGCCAAGCTGCTCGATCCACGCTTCCGCGACACCATGGCCGAGGGCTTGCTGGTCGCCGTGCAGCGGCTGTACCTGCCGACCGCCGACGACCCGCCGACCGGCGCGATGCGCATTCCGGCCACCGCCAACTGACCTCGGCAGCCGACCGGCCCGGTGGCACTGGGAGGCGCTAGTGAGAAAGCACCGGCGACTGCATCGAGCCCAGCAGCCGTTCCAGCGCGTATTCCACGTCCTCGCGCCAGCTGACCGTGGATTTGATGTCGAGCCGCAACCGCGGCGTCCGCGGATGCGGTCTGATGGTCTTGAATCCAACCGCAAGTAAGTAATCCGCAGGAAGCAGGCAGCTGTAGTCCGCGCCTCCGGGCTGCGGCTTGTCCGCCGCCGGAGTGCGTCCGAACGCCTCGACGGCGCGGATGCCCCGGCGTACGAGGTCGCGCGCCATCCCCTGGACGAGCATCCGGCCCAAGCCGCTGTCGGTGAACTCCGCGACGATGCGCGCAGTCATCAGCAACGCGGCATCGGGGCTGATCGGCGAGGTCGGAAAGGCCACCGCACGCGGCACGTAGGCCGGCGGCGCGTAGAGGACGTAGCCCGCCGGCACGCCGTCGACGTAGACCAGTTGGCCGCAGCTCCCCCATTCGAGCAGCGTGTCGGAGACCCACGCCTCCTTCTCGAGTTCGCCGGCACCGCACTCGCGGGCGCGTTCGCCGGCGACCGGATCGAGCTCCCAGTACACGCAACGCCGGCACCGCACCGGGAGGTCGTCGAGGTTGTCGAGCGTGACGTTCACCAGTCGCCGTGACATTGACACCTCCGATCCTGCAAGCCCGGCCGTGATCGGATCCGCGCTACAGATCGCCTTCGTAGCTGTGCAGGAAACTCCCCAGGCGTCCGATGGCGTCGGTGAGGTCGTCGGCGCGCGGCAGGGTCACGATGCGCAGATGGTCCGGACGGGGCCAGTTGAAGCCCGTCCCCTGCACGAGCAGGACGTGCTGCGCGCGCAGCAGTTCGAGCACGAAGCGCTGGTCGTCGCGGATCGGGTACCGCTGCGGATCCAGGCGCGGGAACACGTACAGCGCGCCCTGCGGAACCGTGCAGGAAACCCCGGGAATCGCTGTGAGCGCGGCAACCGCGGCGTCGCGCTGCTCGCGCAGCCGACCGCCGGGCAGCACCAGCTCCTGCACGCTCTGCCGCCCGCCGAGCGCGACCTGGACGGCGTGCTGGGCGGGGACGTTCGCACACAGCCGCATGTTCGCCAGGATCGAGACCCCTTCGAGATAGCTCGCGGCGTGCCGCTTCGGCCCGCTCACCACCATCCAGCCGGACCGGAATCCGGCGACCCGATAGGCCTTGGACAGCCCGTTGAAGCTGAGGGTGAAGACGTCCGGGGCAAGGCTCGCGAAGGGCACGTGGACCGCGTCGTCGTAGAGGATCTTGTCGTAGATCTCGTCGGCGAAGACCGCGAGTCCGTGTTCCCGTGCGAGGTCGGCGATCTCCTCGAGCACCGGCTTGGTGTACACGGCGCCGGTGGGGTTGTTGGGGTTGATGACGACAATCGCCTTGGTCCGTGAACTGATCTTGCTGCGGAGGTCGTCGAGGTCGGGCTGCCAGCCCGCGGCCTCGTCACACAGGTAGTGCACCGGCTGCCCGCCCGCCAGGCAGGTGGAGGCGGTCCACAGCGGGTAGTCCGGAGCCGGGATGAGCACCTCGTCCCCGTTGTCGAGCATCGCCTGCAGGCTCATGGTGATGAGCTCGCTGACCCCGTTGCCCAGCCAGACGTCGTCGACGTCGATGCCGTCGACGCCGCGCTGCTGATAGTGCTGCACGATCGCCGTCCGGGCGGACAGCAGACCCTGCGAATCGCAGTAGCCCTGCGCCGTGGGCAGATTGCGGATGATGTCGACGAGGATCTCCTCCGGCGCCTCGAAGCCGAACGGCGCCGGATTGCCGATGTTGAGCTTGATGATCCGGCGCCCCTCCTCCTCGAGACGCTTCGCCTCGGCGAGCACCGGACCCCGGATGTCGTAGCAGACGTCGGCGAGCTTCTGCGACTGCATCAGATCCACCCGGACACGATCCCACACCCGAGCCACCCTCCGGCGTGATCTGGCTCGCGTGCTGTCAGAGTGGGACGGTGGAACTCACGGCAGCGATCCGCACTCGCCGCATGGTGCGTAGCTACGACCCGGACCGCCTCGTCGGGCGCGAGATCTTGGAAAACCTCTTGAACCTCGCAATTCGGGCACCGTCGGCGGGGTATACCCAGGGCTGGCAATTTCTCGTGCTGGACGACATAACATCGCGGAAGGAGTTCTGGGCCGCGACCGCCTCCGCCGATTCCGGCGAGCCGGACGATCCGTGGCTGCGCCGCATGCGCACCGCGCCAG
Organism: Jatrophihabitans sp.; assembly: GCA_035695205.1. Lineage (GTDB taxonomy): Bacteria > Actinomycetota > Actinomycetes > Mycobacteriales > Jatrophihabitantaceae > Jatrophihabitans. The sequence continues at coordinate 32,781 of DASSEP010000041.1, forward strand.
TGCTCGTAGTCTGCTTCTCCGACCGGTCGGCCTACCTGGACCGCTACGCCGAACCGGACAAGGGCTGGACCGACCGCGACGAGGCGCGCTGGCCCGTCCCGTACTGGCACGTCGACACCGGCATGGCCGCGCTGCTGCTGCTACTCGCCGCCCACGACGCGGGACTGGCGGGCTGCTTCTTCGGCGTACCCCCGGAGCGTTGGCCGCAACTGTTCGACGCGTTCCGCGTCCCGCAACGGCTCACCCCGGTCGGCGTGGTGAGCCTGGGCTACCCGGCGCCGGACCTGCGCTCCCCCTCGCTGCGCCGCGGCCGCCGCACGCTGGAGGAGGTCGTCACCTACGGCACGTTCGGCTGACCGGCGGAGGATTGCTCGGTCTCACTCCGCGCCGGCGCGCCGATCTGCGGAGCCATCACACCAACGATGCGTTCGAGATCGTCGATCGAGGCGAATTCGACGGTGATCTTGCCCTTGCGGCGGCCGATGTCGACGCGCACCCGGGTGTCGAACACGTCCGACAGCTTGTCGGCGAGTTCGGTGACCGCCGGCGCGCTGATGCGCGACGCCGCCTGCTTGCGGGGCGCCTTCGCCGGCCCGCCGCCCCGACGCGCGAGCGCCACCAACTCCTCCGTGGCCCGCACCGACAAGCCCTCCGCGACGATACGGCCGGCCAGCTCGTCCTGCTGTCCGACGTCTTCCAGGCTGAGCAGCGCCCGGGCGTGCCCCGCGGACAGCACACCGGCGGCGACCCGGCGCTGCACCGGAAGCGACAGGTTCAGCAGCCGAATCGTGTTCGTGACCTGCGGGCGGCTGCGCCCGATGCGCTGGGCGAGTTCGTCGTGGGTCGCTCCGAACTCCTCGAGCAACTGTTGATACGCCGCGGCCTCTTCGAGCGGATTCAGCTGCGCACGGTGGATGTTCTCCAGCAGGGCATCGCGCAGCATCGCATCGTCGGTGGTGGAGCGCACGATGGCCGGGATGGTGTCCAACCCGGCCGCGGCGGCCGCCCGGAGCCGGCGCTCGCCCATGACGAGCTGCCACCCGTCCGCGTCCTCGCGCACGATCACCGGTTGCAGGACGCCGAACTCGCGGATCGAGTGGGCCAGTTCGGCGAGCGCCTCCTCGTCGAAGACCTCGCGCGGCTGCTTCGGGTTCGGGTGGATCCGGTCGACGGGTAGCTCGGCGAAACTGGCGCCCGGCACCGGGACCGGCGCGCCGTCGGCCGCCCCGGCGTCGGTGTGCGGCTCCCGCGTGGCAGTGCCGGGTTGCGTCGGGCCTGCGAAGCCCGCCGTCGACAGCTCGGTGCGCAGTTCGGGCGGCTCCTCAGACACCGCGACCCCTCCGGCGCTGGACTCCGGTGCGGGCCGCGCGAACTCCGAGGGCGCGGTCGGGATCAGCGCGCCCAGTCCGCGTCCGAGACCACCCCTGCGCTTGCTGCTCATCGTTCTCCTGCCCCGTCGTGTGCCGACTCTGTTCCACCCGGATTCTGCTCGGCGCCGTTTCCGGCACCGGCAAGCAGCCCATGCCGGCGTTGCGCCCCGCGCTCGGCGAGTTCACGCGCCGCCTGAAGGTACCCGATCGCTCCCCGCGAGCCGGCGTCGTAGGTGATGACCGTCTGGCCGAACCCGGGCGCCTCCGAGACCCGCACATTGCGCGGGATCGTCGGGTCGAGCACCAGCTCCCCGAAATGGCTTCGGACTTCCTCGGCGACCTGGTCGGCGAGCCTGGTGCGACTGTCGTACATGGTGAGCAGGACGGTCGTCACCGCGAGATCCGGGTTGAGGTGCGAGGTCACCAGCTCGACAGTGTTCAGCAGCTGCGCGAGACCTTCCAGCGCGTAGTACTCGCACTGGATCGGGATGAGCACCTCGCGTGCGGCGACCAGTGCGTTCAGCGTGAGCAGCCCCAGGGACGGCGGGCAGTCGATGAAGATGTAGTCGAGCTCGTCACTTTCTCGCTCGAGGAAGCTGCGCAGCGCCCGCTGCAGCCGGTACTCCCGCGCCACCTGCGAGGTCAGCTCGATGTCCGCGCCGGCGAGATCCAGCGTCGACGGCACGCACCGCAGGTTCGGGGCGAACTCGGCGGGCTGAGCCACCTCGGCGAGCGGCCGCCCGCCGAGCAGCACGTCGTACACCGACGGGGTGCCCACCGCGTGCTCGATACCGAGGGCGGTACTGGCGTTGCCCTGCGGATCGAGGTCGATGAGCAGGACCCGTTGCCCGTGCAGGGCGAGCGCGGCCGCGATGTTCACCGCGCTGGTGGTCTTGCCGACGCCGCCTTTCTGGTTCGCGACGGTCAGGACGCGGGTGTGCGGCGGCCGCGGCCACTGCTCCTGGCGCACGTTGAGGACATGGACCGCCTGCGCTGCTTCGCGCGCTATGGGCGTGTCGTGCTCGCCGGCGCCGGAACCGTTCCGGTCGATCGACGAGTCGATCGTCTGCTCGAACCGGGGCCACGTTGACGATTCGGTCGGCTCCGACGTTTCCGACGGATCGAAGTCCTGCCGGTTCGCAGTTTCACGTGAAACGCCGCCCAGCTCAGAACTGGGCGCATGCCAGCCGTTCTGCGAAGCCGCGCCCGTTTCACGTGAAACGTGCTCGGAATCCGACGCGGCTGCTGATGCTGATGAGCCTGGAGTGCCTTCTGAAACCTGCTGCGACTGCTGGTTCGCGTCGTAGCTACTCACGATCTCTTCCCACTCCCTGGTCCCCGCCCACTGTGGCCCGCGCGATCGACCCGAACCACCCAGGTCCCGGTTCCTCCGTCGGCACCCAATCGGATCACTTCGACATGCTCGGCACCGGCCCGCTGCAACGCGCGGCGGTGCTCGGTCACCTCGTCCCGCGCCGACGCACCCTTCAGGGCAAGCAGCGAGCCGCCCGGCGTCAGCAACGGCAGACACCATCTCACCAGGCGATCAAGCGGAGCGACAGCCCTGGTGACCACCCAATCCGAATTTCCCACCGCGGCGCGCACCATGGGTTCCTCGGCGCGCCCGCGTACGACGCGGACTCGGTCGGCGAGGCCGAGCTCGCCGACCGCCGACTCCAGGAACCGGGTGCGACGCAACATCGGTTCGACCAGGTCCACACGGAGGTCGGCGCGCCGGAGCGCCATCGGCAGTCCGGGCAGCCCGGCGCCGCTGCCGACGTCGACGATCCGGGCGCCGGCCGGCACGAGATCGCTCAGCAGGGCGCAGTTCACCAGGTGGCGATCCCACAGGCGGGGTACCTCGCGCGGGCCGAGGTGGCCGTGCCGGACGCCCTCGTTTGACAGCCGCGCCGCGTAGCGCACCGCAAGCTCGAGTCGATCGCCGAACACGCGGCGGGCCACATCCGTCGGTGCAGGCGGTACGTCGAGAGGCGACCGATCTGGGCTATCTTGCCCTGTTCCGGGAGAAATGCGAGGAGCCTCGGGCGTCACGAACGGGGCAGTACCACGACCCGGCGGTGCGGCTCCTCGCCCTCCGACTCGCTGGTCACGCCGTCCAGGGCGGCGATCGCGTCGTGCACGACCTTGCGCTCGAAGGGGTTCATCGGCGACAGCCGAGCCGGCTCACCGGATTCCAGCACCCGGGCCGCGGTGTCCGAGGCGAGCTTGGCCAGCTCGGCACGGCGCGCCTGCCGATGCCCGCTGATATCGAGCATCAACCGGCTGCGCACGCCGGTCTGCTGGGCGACGGCCAGCCGGGTGAGTTCCTGCAGCGCGTCCAGCGTTTCGCCGTGCGCTCCGACGAGCGACTGCAGATCGCTGCCCACGATGGCGACCGCGGCACGGTCGTTCTCGACGTCCAGGTCGATGTCACCGTCGTAGTCGACGATGTCCAGGAACCGCTCCAAGTAGTCGGCGGCGATGTCACCCTCGCGCACGAGCAGGTTGTCCGGGGTCGCCGGGGAACCGGCGCCGCTCTCAGCGGTGCTCTCGGAAGCGTTCCCGGGAGCCGCAACCTCGGCGTCGGGGGTGTCGCTGGCGCGGTTTTCCACGTCGATCTCGCTCACAGCAGGGTTTCCTCTCGGTATCGCGGCGGAATTCGCGGCAGCGCGCAGCGCTCAGCGCCGCTTCTTGGCCTGGGTCGGACGCTTGGCCGGCGGCCGTTTTCCGCTCGATCGGTTGGGTCGCTGTCCGGGACGCGGCGCGGTCGAGCGAGCTGCCCCGGTGTCGGATGGCGTCGAGGGCGTGCCGCTCGGCTCGTCCGGCTCGATGCCGGTCTGCGGCACCGCCTGCTCGGCGACCGGCTTTCCCTTGGGCGGGCGCACCGGGCGCTGCCCCGGCTTCGGCGCGAGCGCCTTGCCGAGTTCGCCGACCGGCTTGCGCTCCTCCTCGACCTGCGGGTGGTAGTGGATGATCCACGCCTGCTGGCCGAGGGTCCACAGGTTGCTCGTGAACCAGTAGAGCAGCACGCCCAGCGGGAAGTTGAACAGCAGGCCCGAGCCGAGCACGCCGATCGGGATCAGCCAGATCATCAGCCGCTGGATGGTGGCGGCCGTGCCTTCGGGTGTGGTCGTCGCGTTGCGGCGCACCAGCAGCTGGGTGCCGAGCGTGGCGCCGGCGCTGATGATGAGCAGGATCACCAGCGTGATACGTGAGGACGTCGGGTCGCCGCCGAGCGCGCGGATGACGTCGTTGGAGTCGTGGAAGGACGCGGCCAGCGGCGTGTTGAAGATCTGCGCGGTGGCGGCGTGGCACGTCTCGCTCTGACTGAACGTGTACTGGGTGAGCAGGCTCGCCGACTTGGCAGTGATGGGCTGCCCGGATGCCAATCGATGGCAGATGTCGACCGAGTTCGAGAGGTGCCGCAGCACGTGGTAGAGCCCGAGAAACACCGGGATCTGCAAGAACATCGGCAGGCAGCCGGTGAGCGGGTTGAAGCCCTCTTCCTGCTGCAGAGCCATCATCTGCCGATTCATCTCGGCACGGTCGCTCTTGTACTTCTCGCGGATCTGCTGCATCTTCGGCTGCATCCGCTGCATGTTGCGTTGGTAGTGCACCTGCTTGACGAACAGCCGGAACAGCAGCAACCGTGCCGTCACGACCAGGAAGATGATCGACAGCGCCCAGCCGATGCCGCTGGAGTCGCTGAACCCCATGATGGTGAACAGGTCGTGCCAGCGCAGCAGCACCCACGACACCGCGGTGTAGAGGAAATCCAGCACTGAAGGGTTCTCCTAGGCCACGGGGGTGGCGGTCGTGGTTGAGATCGCCGATCGCGGCGAAGCTTGATCGGCATCTGCGCTGCCAACGGCGGGCGGCACCGGGTCGTGCCCGCCCGCATGGAACGGATGGCAGCGCAGCAACCGGCGCAGCGCCAGCCAACTGCCCCGCGCCGCGCCGAAACGTTCGATGGCCTCGACCGCGTAGGCGCTGCACGAGGGCGAGAACCGGCAGGCCGGCGGCCGCAGCGGGCTGATAGCGGTGCGGTAGAAGCGCAGCACGGCGACGACTACGCGGGCCACCAGACTTTTGGAGGAGCTCATCGCTGCCTCAGCAGACGGCGGAAAGCGTTTTCGAGATCGTTGCCGAGCTGGACGGAGGTCGCCGTGCCGGCCGCGGGCAGCGCCCGGACGACGGTGCCGCTGCCGGCGGGCAACTGCCGAAGGCGGGGCCGCAGCTGGGCGCGCAGCCGGCGGCTGGTGCGATGGCGGACCACGCTGTTACCGACGTTCTTGCCGACGACGAGGCCGACGAGCGCCGGCGCCGCGGAGAGGTCCGTCGTCTCGGCGCTCGCCGAGGTGGGGCGAGGTAGGCGGGGATGGTGATGCACGACGACGCAGCCGGCCCGGGCGCGCACTCCGCTGCGCACCACGGTGGAGAAATCAGCCGCGCGGCGCATCCGGTTCGCTACCGGGAGCACGGACGAGAAGGGTCGCGAAGGCCGCGGCCGCTCAGGCCGACAGCTCGCGGCGACCCTTGCGGCGGCGGGCCGAGATGATCGCGCGTCCGGCACGGGTGCGCATCCGCAGCCGGAAGCCGTGCGTCTTGGCACGGCGACGGTTGTTCGGCTGGAAAGTGCGCTTGCTCACGATCGGGCTCCAACAGGTCGAGGCGAACACACGGTCGCTCGTGACCACGCTGGTGTGGTCTGCAACGCGCAACCGCGTGGTGCGTACCCACTCGATGTCGGCTGGCGCCGCACCTAAGGGTGCACACAGACGCGCTCTACGGTACGGAGCGCAGCCCGACGCGGTCAAACCGGGCCCGGCGCCGCCCGCCGGCCCGGCGGATGCTGGGCACTGGCGGCTATGGGTAACAGTGGATTCACATTCAGTGGCCGCGACACGCCGGACGCTATTGTCCAGCGGTCGTTGCCGCTGTTAGGTTCCCCCGTCGTGTCGCCCCACCTGCGGCGGCACGGGTCCGGCGCCGCGGCAGCTCGACGTCCCCGGGAGTCCACAGGCTGTGGAGAAGTCTGTGGATTTTCGGTCACCCTTCGGCGCGTGAGAGGGTCGAGGCGAACCCGCTCACCGCCGCGCATCGACACGGCGAGCACCTCTGAACGGCACGCACTGGAGGATTTTCCGCCGTGGACGACAGCAACGATCTCGTCAACGTGTGGAATCGGGCCCGTCCGCGCTTCGACGACCCGTCCATCAGGCCGCAGCAGAAGGCGTGGATCGCGCTGACCCGCCCGCTCGGCCTGGTCGAGGACACCGCGCTGCTCGCGGCGCCGAACGACTTCGCGAAGGACTACCTCGAGAACCGGCTGCGCCCGCTGATCGCATCGGTGCTCAGCGACGAGCTCGGCCGCGACATCCACGTCGCCGTCACCGTGCAGACCCCGGACCTGACGGGCCCCGACGAGCCGCTCCCGGCGAGCTTCGCCGACCCGATCCCCGAACCGGAGCCGGCAGCGGCGGTCGTCGGTGGGTCGGCCCGCCCGCTCGACGCGCCGGGCCTGGCGCACTACCGGCCCCGGCACGCCGAGGACGATCGCGACCGCGAGACCCGGCTGAACCCGAAGTACACCTTCGACACGTTCGTCATCGGCGCGAGCAACCGGTTCACCCACGCCGCGGCCGTCGCGGTCGCCGAGGCGCCGGCCCGCGCGTACAACCCGCTGTTCATCTACGGCGACTCCGGGCTGGGCAAGACCCACCTGCTGCACGCGATCGGGCATTACGCGCGGCGCCTGCAGCCGGGCATTCGCACTCGCTACATCTCCAGCGAGGAATTCACCAACGACTTCATCAACTCCGTGCGCGACGACAAGATGCAGGCCTTCCAGGCCCGCTACCGGTCGGTCGACGTACTGCTCATCGACGACATCCAGTTCCTCGAGCGGGCCGAGCGCACGCAGGAGGAGTTCTTCCACACCTTCAACACGCTGCACAACGCGAACAAGCAGATCGTCATCAGCTCCGACAAGTCGCCGCGCCAGCTCAACATGCTCGAGGACCGGCTGCGTACCCGCTTCGAGTGGGGCCTGATCAGTGACGTGCAGGCCCCGGATCTGGAGACCCGAATCGCGATCCTGCGCAAGAAGGCCGCGCAGGAAGGCACCGACCCGCCGCCGGAGGTGCTCGAGTTCATCGCCTCGCGCATCCAGAGCAACATCCGCGAACTCGAGGGCGCGCTGATCCGGGTCACGGCCTTCGCCAGCCTGAACCGGCAGTCCGTGGAACTCGGGCTGGCCGAGATGGTGCTCAAGGACCTCGTCGGCGAGTCCGACGCCCCCGAGATCACCGCCGCGACCATCATGGCCGTGACGGCCGAGTACTTCGCCATCAGCGTCGACGACCTGATCGGCACCTCGCGCAGCCGTGTGCTCGTCAGCGCCCGGCAGATGGCGATGTATCTGTGCCGCGAACTCACCGACCTGTCGCTGCCCAAGATCGGCGAGAAGTTCGGCAACCGCGACCACACCACCGTCATGCACGCCGAGCGAAAGATCCGTGCCCAGATGGCCGAGAAGCTCGCCGTCTACAACCAGATCAGCGAGCTGACCAGCCGCATCAAGGTGCGGGCCCGCTCGTGACGGTCCGGTGCTGCGCCGCCGGCCGCGACGCGCGTCCGGCCCTGCTTGCCGCGCTTCCCCCAACTGTGGACGACACTGTGGACGTGCCGGGGCGGGGTGTGGAGTCGGGATTCACTCCGGCGCACGTCCACCGGGCACCGGCGTCGCCGTGCAACACGCGCCGGGTTCCGTCCACAGTCCGCGGGCCGTCGCAGGTCCGTTTTTCCGCGGGGTTCGCCGCGCTGTCCCCAGTGTCCACAGACGCGAAGACGACAGACGAGAATCTCTATCCAAGTTTCTGCAACGACAAACTCCCTGTCCTGGTGGAATCTGGGGACGAGTCGAGAATCGAGCGCAGCATGAAGGGATCGGACGAGTGAAGTTCCGGGTCGAACGCGATGCCCTCGCCGACGCCGTGACGTGGGCGGCACGCAGCCTGGCGAGCCGTCCCACGCTGCCTGTGCTGGCCGGCCTGCTGCTGCGGGTCGACGGCGACCAGCTGACCGTCTCCGGCTTCGACCTCGAGGCCTCCACCGAGGTCGAGCTGGACGTCACCGCCGGCGCGTCGGGTCAGGCACTGGTGTCGGGCCGGTTGCTGGCCGACATCACCCGCGCCCTCCCGCCGCACCCCGTCGACGTCCTGCTCGACGGCTCCCGGCTGACGATCCAGTGCGGGTCGGCGCGGTTCACCCTGCCGGGCATGCCCGTCGACGACTACCCGAAGCTGCCGGCGATGCCATCGACGGCGGGCACGGTTGACGGCGCCGAGTTCGCCGGGGCGGTCGCTCAGGTCGCGATCGCCGCCGGCCGCGACGACACGCTCCCCATGCTCACCGGCGTTCGGCTGGAGATCGACGGCGACCGGCTCACCCTCGCCGCCACCGACCGCTACCGGCTCGCGGTTCGCGAGCTGGGCTGGAAGCCCACCGACACCTCGGCGTCCGGCAGCAACGCCGTGCTGGTGCCGGCGCGGGCGCTGTCCGAGGCCGCCCGCAGCCTGTCGCACAGCGAGTCGCTGACGATCGCGCTGTCCGGCGGTGCCGCGACCGGCAGCGCCGGCGAAGGCATCATCGGGTTCTCCGGCACCACCAACGGGCACCCGAGCCGCGCGACCACCCGGCTGCTGGACGCGACCTTCCCGGCCTACCGGTCGTTGCTGCCCAGCGAGTGGGCCTCGACCGCCGAGGTCGAGGTGGCCCCGCTCGTCGAGGCGGTCAAGCGGGTTGCGCTGGTTGCCGACCGCAATGCGCCCGTCCGGCTGGAGTTCACCGCCGACTCGGTGGCGCTCACCGCCGGCGGCGACGACGAAGGCCGCGCCGAGGAACAGCTCGAGGTCAGCTACGACGGCGAGCCGATCACCACCGCGTTCAACCCGCAGTTCCTGCTCGACGGCCTGGGGGCGCTCGTCGCGCCGACCGCGCGCATGCTATTCACCTCGTCGACCAAGCCGGTCGTCCTGCGCCCCCTCTCCGGCGGCGAGGGCGGGGATGCCGAGAACGCCGACTACACCTACCTGATCATGCCGGTGCGTCTGCCCGGCTGAGCGAGTAGAGCCCATGCACGTCCGGCACCTGTCGCTGACCGACTTCCGCAGCTGGCACCGCGCGGAGATCGGCTTCGACCCGGGTGCCGCCGTGCTCGTCGGCGCGAACGGCCAGGGCAAGACGAATCTCGTCGAGGCGCTGAACTACGTCGCGACGCTCGGCAGTCACCGGGTAGCCACCGATGCGCCACTGGTGCGTGCCGGCGCGGAGCGCGCCGTGCTGCAGTGCGCCGTGGTCGCCGACTCCCGGGAGCTGCGGGTCGAGCTCGAGATCGCTCCGGGCCGGGCGAACCGGGCGAAGCTCAACGGGGCCGCGGTCAGCCGCACCCGCGACGTGCTGGGCGCGTTGCGGGTCGTCCTGTTCGCCCCCGAGGATCTCGCCATCGTGCGCGGCGACCCCGGCGAACGGCGCCGGTTCCTGGACGATCTGGCCGTCGCCCGGTTGCCGCGGCTCGCCGGCGTGCGTGCCGATTACGAGCGCATCCTCAAACAGCGGGCCGCGCTGCTCAAGTCGGCCGGAGTCGCCCGCGGCCGCGGCGGCTCCGCGACCGGATTGCCCACCTTGGACGTCTGGGACGGGCACCTCGCCGCGACGGGGGCGCAGCTGCTGCACGCCCGGCTCGCCGCCGTCCGGGCCCTGCGCCCGCATGCCGTCGGGGCCTATGCGCAGGTGGCGCCGGCCAGTGCGGAGTTGACGCTGACCTACCGCAGCGCCGTCGAAGCCGCCCTGCCCGAAGTCGGCGACCCGGCGGCGGCCGAGCTGCCGGTCGCCCGGCTGGAAGAGGCGCTGCTGGCCGAGCTGGCCAGGGCCCGGCAGGCCGAGCTGGAGCGAGGGGTGAACCTGGTCGGCCCGCATCGCGACGACCTGGAGCTCGGCATCGGCGCTCTACCGGTGCGCGGCTATGCCAGCCACGGCGAGGGCTGGTCGGTCGCGCTGAGCCTGCGGCTGGGCAGCTACGAGCTGCTGCGCTCGGACGCGCTGCCCGGCGGTGACCCGGTGCTCGTCCTCGACGACGTGTTCGCCGAACTCGACGCCGAACGGCGCGATCAGCTCGCCGTCGTCGCCGCCAAGGCCGAGCAGGCGATCGTCACGGCGGCCGTGGCCGGCGACGTGCCCGGCGCGCTCCAGGGCGCTCGATACGAGATCGCCGACGCGGCGGTGCGCCGTGTCCAGTGACCGCCCGCCGCCGGACCGGCCCCGTCCGCGGGCTGAGACGCCGGCCACACCATCGTCCACAGAACACGGTGGAAAACCGCCGTCCACTGTGGAGAAAGCCGCGCCGAGAGACGAGAAACCCACAGCAGCTGGCCGGAATGTCCGGGTTGCCGGTGGAGAACCTGTGGACAACCAGGTCGAGCATGCTGGTGATCCAGCTGTGGAAAACGTGCCGAAAGGCCGGGACCAAGATCCCGCGGATCGTGAGCTCGGCGAGCCCGACGAGGCCGATCTGGCCCGCTCCGTGCTCGACGACGTGCGCGCGGCGCGCGGCGGCCGGCCCGGCGGGGCCGGAGCCCGTGCCCGGCCCGGGCGGGGCGGGCGAGAGGCCCGGCGCCGGATCCGGCAGGAGAACCTCGCGGGACGCAACCGCGGCGGCTACTCGGGTCCCGGCGTCGACCCGGTCCGCGATCCCCAGCGCATCGGCGCTCTCATCGACGGCTTCGTCGCCGAACGCGGCTGGCAACGTCCGCTCGCCGACGCCCGGGTATTCGCCGACTGGGCGCAGCTCGTGGGCGCCGACGTCGCCGCGCACTGCGCACCGCAGTCACTGCGCGACGGCGAGTTGCGGATCGCTGCGGAGTCCACGGCCTGGGCCACGCAGCTGCGGCTGCTGTCGGCGACGCTGCTGGCCCGGCTGGTCGCCGAGCTGGGTCCGCACGTGGTGACCAAGCTGGTGATCAGCGGCCCGGTCGCACCCAGCTGGAAGCACGGTGGCTTCTCGATCCGCGGGGCGCGCGGCCCACGCGACACCTACGGCTGATCCGCGATCACGGCGCATCGGCTCATCGGGCGCTGGCTGTCTACGACCGGCCGGGTGCGTAGGGAACCGTCAGAGGTATCCGGATCGGCCGTCTGGGAAGCGTTGAGCGTGCGTCGCGACCGGTTCTGTCGTTGCGATCGGCTAGACTGGAGTGGCGAAGGAGCGGGGTAGGCGGTCGAGGATTTCGCGTCCCGCCGCCCTGGGCCTTTGCCTCTGGAATGTGTTCGCCCGGGCCGGTTCGTGCCGTGCTCGGCTCTGTCGCCCCATCCGGCGAGAAGGGTACGTGCCTGTGACCACGAGTCCCCTGAAGAGCACCGGCAGGAATGCCAAGAACAGCTACACCGGTAGCTCGATCACCGTCCTCGAGGGTCTTGAGGCCGTCCGCAAACGGCCGGGCATGTACATCGGGTCCACCTCGGCCCGCGGCCTGCACCACCTCGTCTGGGAAGTCGTCGACAACTCCGTCGACGAGGCACTGGCGGGCTACGCCGACCGCATCGAGGTGACGCTGCTCGACGACGGCGGCGTGCGCGTCAAGGACAACGGCCGCGGCATGCCGGTCGACATGCACCCCCAGCAGAAGCGGCCCACCGTCGAGGTCATCCTCACCGTCCTGCACGCCGGCGGGAAGTTCGACGGCAAGGCCTACGCCGTCTCCGGCGGCCTGCACGGTGTCGGCGTCTCGGTCGTCAACGCCCTGAGCAACCGGCTCCAGGTCGAGATCGAGCGCGACGGCTACCAGTGGAGCCAGCCCTACGAGAACCAGCAACCGGCAGCGCCGCTGAAGAAGGGCGAGCCGTCCAAGCGCACTGGCACCACGGTCACCTTCTGGGCCGACCCGACGATCTTCGAGACGACCGAGTACGACTTCGAGACGATCCGCCGGCGGATCCAGGAGTACGCGTTCCTCAACAAGGGGCTCACGATCGTGCTGCGCGACGAGCGCACCAGCAAGATCGTGGAGGAGGACGACGCCGCCGACGTCAAGAAGCCCGCCGGCCCGCGCGAGATCACCTACCACTACGCCAACGGCATCAAGGACTTCGTCGAGCACATCAACAAGACCAAGGACCCGATCCACAAGGACGTCATCTCGTTCAGCGGTGACGATGCAGAGCAGCGGCTCTCCGTCGAGGTCGCGATGCAGTGGAACTCGACCTACAGCGAGAGCGTGTTCACCTTCGCCAACACCATCGCCACCATCGAGGGCGGCACGCACGAAGAGGGGTTCCGTTCGGCGCTGACCACCGTGGTCAACAAGTGGGCGCAGGACAAGGGCCACCTCAAGCCGAAGGACGACAAGTTCACCGGCGACGACATCCGTGAGGGCCTCGCCGCGATCATCTCCATCAAGCTCGGCGAGCCACAGTTCGAGGGGCAGACCAAGACCAAGCTGGGCAACTCCTCGGCGAAGACGTTCGTCCAGCGGGTCGCCGGGGAATGGCTGCAGAGCTGGTTCGAGAGTCACCCGAGCGAGGGCAAGGCGATCGTCACGAAGATCCTGCAGGCCGCCCGGGCCCGCAAGGCGGCGCAGCAGGCCCGCAAGCTCGCCCGCAAGAACGCGCTCGACACGTTCGGCATGCCCGGCAAGCTGGCCGACTGCCGCTCCACCGACCCCGGCGAGAGCGAGCTGTACATCGTCGAGGGCGACTCGGCCGGCGGCTCGGCCAAGTCGTGCCGCGACTCCCGTTTCCAGGCGATCCTGCCGATCCGCGGCAAGATCATAAACGTCGAGAAGTCCCGCATCGACCGGGTGCTGAAGAACAACGAGGTGCAGTCGCTCATCACCGCGCTCGGCACCGGCATCCACGACGACTTCGACCTGTCGAAGCTGCGCTACCACAAGATCGTGCTGATGGCCGACGCCGACGTCGACGGGCAGCACATCACCACGCTGCTGCTCACCCTGCTGTTCCGGTTCATGCGCCCGCTTATCGAGGCCGGCCACGTCTACCTCGCCGCCCCGCCGCTGTACAAGATCAAATGGTCGAAGGGCGAGCCGAGCTACGCCTACACCGAGAAGGAACGCGAGGGCCTGGTCAAGGCCGGCATGGACGCCGGGCGCAAGCTCGCCAAGGAAGACCCGGTGCAGCGCTACAAGGGCCTCGGCGAGATGAACTCCAAGGAGCTGTGGGAGACCACGATGGATCCCGCCAACCGGATCCTGCGGCTGGTCACCCTCGACGACGCGGCCACCGCCGACGAGCTGTTCTCGGTGCTCATGGGTGAGGACGTCGAGGCCCGCCGCTCGTTCATCATCCGCAACGCCAAGGACGTCCGGTTCCTTGACATCTGAGGCCGTTTACTCGGGGTTCCGGGTTGCGTCCGGGGCTCCGGCCTGCGCCCCTCCGGTGTCGTCGCACCTTGCGCTGCTCCGCTGTTGTCTCACCACCATCGCTGGTTTCGGCTGCTGACCGACCGGCATGCCTCACTGAGAGGGCTTTCTAACCAATGACCGACATCACTGAGCCTCCTGGCTTCGATCGGATCGAGCCGGTCGACATCCAGACGGAGATGCAGCGCAGCTACATCGACTACGCGATGTCGGTCATCGTCGGGCGGGCGCTGCCCGACGTGCGCGACGGGCTCAAGCCGGTGCACCGCAAGATCCTCTACGGCATGTACGACTCGGGCTTCCGCCCGGACCGCAACTACGTCAAGTGCGGCCGTGTCGTCGGCGACGTCATGGGCAACTACCACCCGCACGGCGACTCCGCGCTCTACGACACCTTGGTGCGGATGGCGCAGCCGTGGTCGATGCGCCACCCGCTCATCGACCCGCAGGGCAACTTCGGCTCGCCCGGCAACGACCCCGCGGCGGCCTACCGGTACACCGAGTGCCGGCTGCAGAACCTCGCGATGGAGATGTTGCGCGACATCGACGAGGACACCGTCGACTTCGTGCCCAACTACGCGGGCAACACGACCGAGCCGGTCATCCTGCCGGCCCGGTTCCCCAACCTGCTGGTCAATGGTTCCGAGGGCATCGCGGTCGGCATGGCCACCCGCATCCCGCCGCACAACCTACGCGAGGTCGCGTCCGGGGTGGCATGGGCGCTCGACCACCCCGACGCCACCGACCAGGAGCTCCTCGAGAAGCTGATCGAGCTCATCCCGGGCCCGGACTTCCCGACAAAGGGGCTGATCGTCGGCCGTGACGGCATCGAGGACGCCTACCGCACGGGGCGCGGGTCGATCCGCATGCGTGCCGTCGTCGAGGTCGAGGACGACGAGCGCGGCGCGACCATGCTCGTCGTCACCGAACTGCCCTACCAGGTCAACCCAGACAACCTCGTCGAGTCGATCGCGCAGCTGGTCAAGGACGGCAAGCTCGCCGGCATCCGGGCGATCGAGAACCACAGCTCCGACCGCGTCGGCATGCGCATCGTCATCAAGCTCAGCCGCGACGCGGTGGCCAAGGT